>JAGWPW010000128.1 GCA_028870315.1 Sphingomonadales bacterium
CGAATACGCCGCCGGGGGCGTGCCCGAGGACTGGGCGCTCGAAGACATCCACATGACCGTCGAAAGCCGGCTCGCCTCGCTGATCGGCCCCGCCGCCGGGCGCCTCCACACCGCGCGCAGCCGCAACGACCAGGTTGCGACCGATTTCCGCCTGTGGGTGCGCGAGGCCTGCGAGCAGGCGCTGGCCGGTCTCGCCGCGCTGCAACGCGCGCTGGTCCGCCGCGCCGACGAACACGCAGCGACCATCATGCCCGGCTTCACCCATCTCCAATGCGCGCAGCCGGTGACGCTTGGCCATCACCTCATGGCCTATTACGAGATGGCGGCGCGCGATGTCTCGCGCTTTGCCGATGCGCGGGCGCGGATGAACCAGTGCCCGCTGGGCGCCGCCGCGCTGGCCGGCACCGGCTTTGCGATCGACCGCCACGCCACCGCCACCGCGCTCGGCTTCGACGGCCCGACCGCCAATAGCCTCGATTCGGTCTCGGATCGCGATTTCGCGCTCGATTACCTGATGGCCGCCAGCCAATGCGCGCTCCATCTCTCGCGGCTCGCCGAGGAACTGATCCTGTGGGCAAGCCAGCCCTTCGGCTTCGTGACGCTGCCCGATGCGCTTTCGACCGGAAGCTCGATCATGCCGCAGAAGAAGAACCCCGACGCCGCCGAGCTGGTGCGTGGCCATGCGGGACGGATCATCGGCTGCGCGACCAGCCTGATGATCACCATGAAAGGGCTGCCGCTCGCCTATTCGAAGGACATGCAGGACGACAAACCGCCGGTGTTCGACGCGGCGGGGCTGCTGGCGTTGAGCCTCGCGGCGATGACCGGGATGATCGAGGGGGCAAGCTTCCGCACCGACCGCCTGCGCCAGGCCGCCGAACTCGGCTATGCCACCGCCACCGATCTCGCCGACTGGCTGGTGCGCGAGGGCGGCATTCCCTTCCGCGAGGCGCATCACATCACCGGCACGGCGGTGAAGCTCGCCGAAAGCCGCGGCCTTGCGCTCGATGCGCTGCCGCTCGCCGATCTCCAGGCGATCGACGCGCGCATCGACGCGCGGGTGTTTGCCGCGCTGTCGGTCGAAGCCTCGGTCGCGGCGCGCACCTCCTATGGCGGAACCGCGCCGTCTGCGGTAAGGATGCGCATCGCCGAGGCGCGCGCCGCGCTCGCCATGGAGACCTCGTGATGCGCCTTGCCGGTTTCGCGCTGCTTTCGCTTTGCGGGCTCGCGCTCGCCGGCTGCGGGGTGCGCACCGATCTCAAGCCCGCGCCGGGGCATCTGCTGCCCAAGCCGCCCTATGGCCGTGCCGATCCGCGCACCTCGGGCGAATTGCTGAGCGTGGCGCCGCAGTCGCGCCCGGGATATGACGTCGAGCTGCTGCTGAAATCGGACGTGCGCACCGACGATCCCTTCGACCTGCCGCCGCAATAGGCATCCCCGGCCAAGGCGCCGGTTTCGCCGATCAAGAGACAACCCCAGGCAGCACCATGGATCATTTCACTTTTCGCGATGGCGTCCTCCATGCCGAGGACGTGCCGCTGGGCACGATCGCCGATGCGGTCGCAACCCCCTGCTATGTCTATTCGCGCGCGACACTGACCCGCCACGCGCGCGTGTTCCGCGAGGCGCTTTCGCGCCTGCCGCGCGTGCATCTTGCCTTCGCGCTCAAGTCCAACCCCAATCTCGCGGTGGTGAAGCTGCTTGCGGACGAGGGCTATGGCGCCGATGTCGTCTCGGCGGGCGAGATGGCGCGCGCGCTCGCCGCGGGCATCCCGGCCAGCGGCATCGTCTTTTCGGGCGTCGGCAAGCGCGGCGATGAAATGGCCCGCGCGCTCGCCGCGGGCATCGGCCAGTTCAACCTCGAAAGCGAGGAGGAAGGGGTCGAGCTTGCCGCGATCGCCGCCTCGCTCGGCCGGCGCGCCGCCGCTGCGCTGCGTGTCAATCCCGATGTCGATGCCGGCACGCATGGCAAGATCTCGACCGGCAAGGCCGAGAACAAATTCGGCGTCCCCTTCGATCGCGCGCAAGGCATCTTCACCCGGCTTGCCGCGCTCGCCGGGCTCGAAATGCGCGGGCTTGCCGTCCATATCGGCAGCCAGCTTTCCAGTCTCGACCCGCTCGAAGCCGCCTTTGTAAAGCTCGGCGGATTGATGCGCGATCTGCGCGGACAAGGGCTGGCGGTCAGCCATATGGACCTTGGCGGCGGGCTCGGCGTGCCGTACCGCGCGGGCGAGCATTTCCCCAGCCCCGAGGCATACGGCGCGATGGTCGCGCGCGTCAGCCGCGACTGGGACGCGACGCTGATGTTCGAGCCGGGCCGCGTCATCACCGGCAATTCGGGGGTGCTGCTCACCCGCGTCATCCGGGTCAAGCCGGGGGCGAGCGCGCCCTTCGTCATCGTCGATGCGGCGATGAACGATCTTGCCCGCCCGGCGCTTTACGATGCCTGGCACGATTTCCTCGCGGTCGCGCCGACAGGCGCGCGCATGACCGCGCATATCGTCGGCCCGATCTGCGAAAGCTCGGACACATTCGCCATGAACCGCGCCATCGACCGGGTCGGCGCGGGCGATCTCGCGATCTTCCGCACCGCCGGCGCCTATGGCGCGACCATGGCCAACACCTACAACAGCCGCGCGCTGGTTCCCGAGGTGATGGTCGATGGCGCCCGATGGGCGCTGGTCGCGCGGCGCATCGATCCGGCCACGATCCTCGCCGCCGAAAGCCTGCCCGATTTCCTGACATGACCATGCCCGCGCTGCCGCTGTTCCACATCCTTGCCGGCAAGCCGGTGATCGTGCTGGGCAGCGGCGAGGCGGCGGACGCCAAGCGGCGGCTGGTCGAGCGCGCGGGCGGGCGGTGCGCCGACGAGCCGGCGCCGGCGCGCCTCGCCTTCGTCGCGCCCGCGCCGGGCGAGTTCGACCCGGCGCCGGCGGTGGCGCGGCTGCGCGCGCGCGGCATCCTCGTCAATTGCGTCGACCGGCCCGAGTTGTGCGACTTCACCACCCCGGCGCTGGTCGACCGCGCGCCGGTGCTGGTCGCGATCGGCACCGCCGGCGCCTCGGCCGGGCTGGCCAAGGCGCTGCGGCTGCGCTTCGAGGCGTTGTTGCCGCAGCGGCTCGGCGCGCTCGCCGAAGTGCTGCGCATGATGCGCGAGGAACTGCGCCACCGCTGGCCCGATGCCGGCGACCGCCGCCGCGCGCTCGATCTCGCGCTCGCCGAGGGCGGGGTTCTCGATCCGCTGGCCGACGGCGCCGAAAGCCGTGCCGTGGACTGGCTCGCGAACGGCACCGCGCCCCGCGTGACCCGTCATCACCTCACCCTTGCCTCGCCCGATCCGGATGATCTGACGCTGCGCGCGGCGCGGCTGCTCGGCAGCGCCGATGTCATCGCGCATGGCGCCGACGTGCCTGCGGCGATCCTCGATCGCGGCCGCGCCGATGCGCTGCGCTGCGGGCTTGGCGCGATCCCCGAGACCGGCATGGTGGTGGTGCTGACGATGCGCTGAGGCGCGGGGGCGGCGGCTCAGCCTTCCGGCGGCCGGCTCGCGAAAACCGTCGGTTCATCCGCGCCCGGCATGCCCGGGAAGGGGCCGAAGTCGGGCGCCGCCACGAACGGCCCCGTCATGTCCACCGGGCCGCGGTAATGCGTCGTCCAGTGCCGCCAGGCGATCCGCCACGCGCCCTCGACAAGCCGATAGCGGTCGTAATTGATGCCGATGGTCATCGCCGAACTGCCGTCCTGCATGCGCGCCAGCTCGATCATGTGCTGGCGGCCGATCGCGCTGTCGCCGGTGATCTCCAGCATCGCCGGTTGCGGCATCAGCTGGATATGGGTGCAGCGCCCGAGGAGGCGGCGGCAGGCATCGGCCAGCGCCGCGCGGCCCTTGATGTGCATGCCCGCGATCTTCCATTCGCCCTCGGGCGCAAAGCACAGCGCGAAAGCCTCGGCATCCTGGCGCCAGACGGCATCGACGAAGCGCGCATGGAGCTGGCGGATGCCGCATTCCGCCTCGGCAAAGCTGCTCATCGCTTCGCGGGATCGAGCAGGCTGACCGCGCCCCTGCCCATGAAATTGGCAAGGTTGCGGTGGAAATTGGTGATCTTGCGCTCCTGGTGCGGGTTGGGCAGCGGCCCGCGGAAGCCGTGGCTCTTCATCCCCTTCTGCACCCACTGCATGTTCGAGAAGTCCTGCGCCAGCACCGAGCCCCAGTTCTCGGCTGTGGGTTCGGACTGCTCCCATTCGGTGACGGGCTCCTCGCCCTCGGGATAGCGCTCGATCGCATAGCTTTCGAAGATGCACTGGTCGGGATCGTCGCCGAACGGCCGCGCGCGATAGCACAGCGCGAAGGTGATGCCGTGCAGCACGCTCATGTTCGGGAAGACGTGCCAGGCAAGCCCGGCCTCGGCCATGATCTCGGGGGGAATCTCGGGCCAGATGACGCCGCGCGCGGCATCGTCGCGCCTGGCAGACGCCATCCAGTGGGCGATGATCTCGCTCGCGGGCGTGCCTTCGGGCAATTCATCGACCAGCCGGCTCGCGGCGTTGACCAGCGTCTCGGTCGAGGCGGCATTGGCCAGCGTCTCGTAATTCTCGCGGATCAGCTCATAGGTCGAGCGGCGCGGATCGTCGCCCTTGCCCGCGCGCGTGACCGAGGAGGACTGGCTCATCTGGAACTCGGGGTTGCGCTGGTCGAAGCCGCTTACCCCATGCATCCCGTAAGCCTTGGAATAGGCGTAATAATCACCATAGGCGAGGAGCTGGGTATGCGTGCCCGCGACGTGATAGGGCTCCATGAAGGCTTCGAGCCCGGTCTTCCAGTTGCAGGGATAGACCGTCCATTTGCGCCATTTGTAGCGCATCTTGTCGAGGGCGAAATGCGACAGGATGCGTCCGGCATCGCCAAGGAACGCCTCCAGCGGTTCGGCGGCAAGGTCCATGTTGACGAAGATCCAGCCGCCCCACACCCCGAGCTTGACCGGGGTAAGCGAGGTGCATTCGGGGTTGAGCGCCCCGCCCCAGTCCTGCGGATCGAGGATGTAGCTGTTTGCGCCGCTGGTGTCATAGGTCCAGCCGTGGAAGCCGCAGACGAAGTTGCGCCGCCCCTTGCCGCGCACGCTGTGGACGCCGTCGGGGGTATTGACGAGCTGGCGGCCGCGATGCGGGCAGACATTGTGGAAGGCGCGCAGCGCCTCGGCGCCATCGCCCGGCGCGACGCGCAGGATGATGATCGAATCATCGGCGACGTTATAGGTGAACCAGTCGCCGACATCGGGAATGTCCTCGATGCGTTCGGCCATCTGCCAGACATGCGGCCAGAGCAGGTGCTTTTCGGCTTCGAGATAATCGCGCGAGAGGAATGCCTCGGTCGGATAGGTCACCGCGCGTTCGAGGTCCTCGACCGGCACGTTGAAGGGCTTGTTCATGGCGATCTCCCGAAAGGAATGCACGCTTTCGCGTCATCCCCGACACATTCTTCCCCGCCGACTTTGATCGCATCGGCGGCGGCTGACAATCGCCGTTGCGATGACGGGCGGCGGGGCTGCGCTATCGCGCGCGGCGCTCGGCAAGCCCGTGGCGGATACAATGCCACAGCGGGTCGATGCCGGCGGCGGCGACATCGGGATAGCGTGCGAGATAGCCATCGGCATCGAACAGCCCCTTGCGTGCGAGCCGGGCATGGAGGCGGCGGCGGCGCGCGGCCTCGGGAAGCATCGTCCACCAGCGTGGTGCCGCCGCGATCGACGCCGTAACCTCGCCCAGCCAGGCGAGATCGGCGGCGCGCGCGCGCGCGTCTTCGTCCTGCGCGCGCAGCCTCGTCGCAAGCTCGGCAAGGCGATTGCGGGCGTCATCGAGCGCGGTGCTTGTGGCCTGCGTCTGGCGTTGCTGGGCCGCCAGCGCGGCTGCTGCCGTCGCCGCGCCGAGCCGCGCGGCGCGGCGTTCGGCATCGCGCTCTGCCTCCTGGTCGATCAGCCGTGCCTCGCGCAGCGCCAAAGCGTCGCGCGCGGCGGCAAGCTCCTCGACGAGCGTGCCGACCTGCGCGCTCAACCCCTCGACCTGCGCGCGGCGCAGCTTCGCGTCGGCGACGGCAATGCGGCTGCGCTCGCGCTCGGCGTCGAGCTGGCCGGCGAGCGAGTCGGTTGCGGCTTGCGCCGCGGCCAGCTCGCGGCGTTGCCCGGCAATGGTCGCGTCCAGCGCCTCGCGCTGTCGGGCGAGCGCGTCACGCTGGCCCGACAGCGCGGCGAAGCGATCGCCGGCGACAACCGCTGCGGCTTCGAGCCGGCTAACCCGCCGCCGCTGCGCCGCGCCATCCGCGAGCGCCGGCGCCAGCATCTGCTCGGCGGCATCGAAATCATGGCGCAGCCGGTCGAGGCGCCGGCGACCGGCGGCATCCTCGCCCTTGTCCGCCCAGCGCTGCAGCACCGCCCAGGTGCTGGCAACCGCCGCAGGCAGCGGCGTGGCGGCGGAGGCGATGCGGTGGTGGCGGCAGGCATCGGCGAGGAAGGCGGTGATTTCCGAAAGCACCGCCGCATCGGGCGGGGCGATCGCCAGCGCCGCGGCAATCTGCTGCGCGCATTGCGCCCCGTCGGCGAGCAGCGCTTCATAGCTCGCGATGGTGCGCACCAGCTGGCGGCTGGCGGCTTCGCCCTCGAGGAGGTGACGCAGCCAGATGAGTTCGGCCAGTTCGGGGGCAATGCCGTCGCGATCGGCGAGCGACTGCGCGACCTCGCCCGGGTGGCGCAGCACGATCACCACCCGCGGCTCGATCGCCTCGGCCGCCAGCACCGCGAGCCAGAACGGCAGAAGCCGGCAGTGGCGCGGATCCTTGAACACGAAGCACCGCGCCCCGGCGAATTCCTCGCGCAGCAACGCGCGCGCGCGTTCAAGAAACGCCTCACCGGCAACGGCGGCGAGCCGTTCGGCGTCGAGACCGCGCCAGTCGTCCCAGCGGCTGTCGAGCGCGGCGAGCAGTTCCTCGTTGAAGTAGAAGACCGCCTCCGATTCCCAGTGCCCGGTGGGATTGTGGGGGCCGGGCGGCATCAGATGGCGCGGCAGAGCGCAGCCGATGAGGCTCATGACCCGCGCCATGGCGCTGGTGCCCGAGCGATGCATGCCAAGGACCAGCACCGCGACGCGGCGATCGGAAGCGGGGGCGGCGGGGGTGGCGCGGGGGCGGGACGAAGGCATGGCGCCTTGTGCGCGCGGCAGCCGCTGCTTGACAAGCGGCGCGGGCATGCCACCCGGGGGCAGCGGGGCGATGCGTCGATTCTTGTTTGCGGCCTGCCGCTTTGCGACTATCTGCCGCTGCTGAAGAAGCCATCCGGGTTATCCATGAACGAAACCATCGCGATCCCCGAGCGTGCCGAACGGTACGGGCGTGCGATGCCGCGCCGCCTTTACTGGCTGCGGCGCCATCCCTGGTTCCTTGTCGTCGTGGTGCTGCCGGTGCTGCTGGCGACGATCTATTACGGCTTTATCGCGTCGGACGAATATGTCTCGGAATCGCGCTTCGTCATCCACGCGCCCGATCAGCGCCAGGCGCAGACAACGCTGCTCGCCAATCTCGTCCAGACGAGCACCGCTGGCCAGGGCCAGCAGCAGACCGATGAGGTGATCGATTACATGCGCTCGCGCAGCGGGCTTGCCGACCTGATGAAGCGGATCGACGTGCGCGCGCGCTTCGAAAGCCCCGATGCCGATTTTCTCAGCCGCTATCCGCTCCCCTTTCAGAGCGACCGGTTCGAGCGGCTGCACCGCTATTACGACAAGATGATCGACGTGCGGATCGACAAGGACACCAATTCGGCGGTGCTGACGGTGAAGGCCTTCACCGGGCAGGACGCGCATGATCTCAACGCCAATCTGCTCGATATCAGCGAGGATTTCGTCAACCGCCTGAACCAGCGCGCCGAACACCACGCGGTGGCCGAGGCGGAGCGGCGGGTCGCCATCGCCGAGGATCATCTGCGCGATGCCCGGCTGGCGCTGCGCGCCTATCGCAACAGCGCCGAGGTGCTCGATCCGGGCAAGCAGGCAACCGGGGTGATCGACGTTTCCAACCAGCTCGTCATGCAGGAGGCGACGCTGCGCGCGCAGCTTGAACTGACCCAGCGCGTGGCGCCGCGCAACCCGTCGCTCCCGGCGCTGCGCCAGCGGGTCGATGCGCTGTCGCAGCAGGTGGCGGCGCAGAATGGCCGGGCGGTCGGCACCAGCAGCGGGCTTGCCTCCAAGCTGTCCGATTACGAGAAGCTGTCGGTCGAACAGGATCTCGCGACACAGATGCTCAGCGCCGCAGAAGCCTCGCTCGAACAGGCTCGCAACGAGGCGCAGCGCCAGCAGTTCTACCTTGAACGGGTGGTCGAGCCCAACACCCCCGACATGCCGACGCTGCCCAAGCGCCTGGCAATCGTGCTCGAAGTCGCGGCGACCGTGCTCTGCCTCTATTTCATCGGCTGGATGCTGGTTGTCGGGATCATCGAGCACGCGCCAGAGCATTGATGAGCGCGCTTTCCGAAGGCTGGCGGATCCAGACCCGCGTCATCGGCGCGCTGATGATCCGCGAGCTCAACACCCGCTTCGGCCGCGACAATATCGGCTTTCTGTGGATCTGCGCTGAACCGATGCTGTTCGCCGGGCTCGTCGGCCTTGTCTGGAGCTTCATTCGCGGGCCGGAGGAAAACGGCATCGGCATCGTCGCCTTCATCGGCAGCGGCTATATCCCGCTGACCTTCTTCCGCAGCGCGGTCGGGCGTTCGAACAAGGTGGTCGAGGCGAACAGCGGCCTCATGTACCATCGCCAGATCAAGATGCTCGATTTCGTGTTCACCCGCGTGTTCATCGAGATGATCGGGGCGATGATGGCCTATGTCTTCTTCGCCGGCGCGCTCGGGCTGGTGGGGCTGTTCCCGATTCCCGCCAATCCGGGCATCCTCATCGCCGGTTTCCTGCTCTATGCGCTGTTCACGCTGTCGGTGTGCCTGATCCTGGCGCCGCTTTCGGAGCTTTCCGAGGTGATCGAGAAGCTGCTGCCGGTGACGACCTATATCATGATCCCGTTTTCGGGCACCTTCCAGCTCAACAGCTGGCTCAGCCCCTCGGTGCGGGCGGTGGAATTGTGGTCGCCGCCGGCCAATGCGATGGAGATCATGCGGCTCGGCCTGTTCGGCGACAAGGTGCACCCCTATTACGACCTTTCCAGCACGCTGGCGATCAGCGCGGTGCTGATGATGATCGGGCTGATCATGAGCCGGCGGATGCGGCGGGACATCGTCGTCGCATGATCGTCTGCGAAGGGCTGGGCAAGAGCTACAAGCATGGCGGGCGGCGCAAGCAGGTGCTGGCCAACATCAATTTCTCGGTCGGCCCCGGCGACCGGCTGGGGCTGCTTGGCCGCAACGGCGCGGGCAAATCGACGCTGATCCGCCTGCTCGGCGGGGTCGAGATGCCGAGCGAGGGGCGGGTGCGGCGCGACATGACGATGAGCTGGCCGCTGGCGCTTGACGGCGGTTTCCAGGGCAGCCTGACAGGCTATGACAACGCGCGCTTCATCGCGCGCATCTATGGCCGCGAATTCGCCGACATCCGCGCCTTCATCGAGGATTTCACCGAGCTGGGGCGGCAATTGTCCAACCCGATGAAGACCTATTCCTCGGGGATGCGGGCAAGGCTGGCCTTCGGGCTGTCGCTGGCGATCGAGTTCGACTGCTATCTGATCGACGAGGTGATCGCGGTGGGCGATGCCAATTTCCAGCGCAAATGCCAGTTCGAGCTGTTCGAGCGCCGCGCCGACCGCGCGATCATCATCGCCTCGCACAGCACCGAACAGGTGCGCAGCGTATGCAAGAGCGCGCTGGTGCTCGATGGCGGGCGCGGTGTGTTATACGATGATGTCGAGGCCGCGATCGCGGCATATGAGCAGTTATGATTAAGCTTCAGACTGTCGAGGGTTCAAACCCTGTTCGCATTTGATTAGCTGCCCAATATAATGGCTCGCTCATCGCGCATTCTGAAATAATATCCGATAACAATTTTTTACGCCTGTTGATAAACTCCTCGCTGGAGAGGATATTTTCTGTTTTCCGAAGATGGGCTACAAATTCACCTTCTTCAAACGATTTTATTTCATCAACTTTCAATTTAGTTAAACAAACTTGATTAATATCATTTAATATCAATTCAAATGAAGATGGTGTAAATGTCCAACAATGAGTGTCTTCATAATGCTCACTGTCGCTTGTAAGTCGCCTCATTAGTTCTGAAAATTCAAATTCAAGATTTCCAGTTGGGTGGACTGCTGCAGGATCATCCGACATTTTTCTGCCAAATACGAACTGAGATTGGTTTACCCAGAATGCCGCGCCGAGACTTTTTTGCTCAAAGATTTGCCAGGGAGACGGTTGCCGCGCACCCTCAATAAATGCCCGAAGAAAGTCACCAGTTGTTGAAAGTGGGCGAAAATAGTCAAAGCAAAAACGCTTATCCGGTAATACCAACGAAAGATAACCTCCGTCCATTAAAATATTATCGGCACTCTTGAAAAAAGCTATTGGATTAGGTAGATGCTCAAGATTGTGCGCCGAAACAACATATCGCGCTAGATCGTCAACATATTTTTCCCTAAAAAGATATTCAAGTTCCGTCGCGCTACCGATCAAATCTATTTCTGGTATATTTTCTGTGAATTCCCCACAGTTTATTTCTTCGGCGTTTTTTACGAGTGTATCCCTGTCAAAAATGTCTAAGCATACGGAGTTATAGCCGTCAAGGCGAGAGGCCAACGGGCGAAACCACGGTGAAATCTCCACGCCTAGGTCATTTTTATTAATATGCTTTTTTAGAAATTGGTCACGACTGATCATAATTTTACCCAAAAAAAGCTTGGTCACAAGAAGCAAAATTTGATTCGGCAATGCGTCACTATCCCGCCGACGCTGGCAAACGCTGCCGTCGGTGCCCCGCTGCATGTCACGCCTGTTGTTCCGGAAGCGCTATAAGCCGTCGCGCCTATCGTTCCCGAGCTGGTGTAGAAACCAAATGTTGCATCAGTGACAATATACGGTGCGCCGAAGGCAGGGATCGCCGTAAGCGAGGTGCGATTGCCCACAAATGTAACACCCTGTGGGCCGCCTGTGGGTACCACGTCATGGGCATTGCATGCCGAATAATTACCAGTTATCGTCGCATTCCCGGCGCCAGAGCCGTTTAAAACGATGCCATAATTCCAATTTGTATCCCCTGCGTTAGTGCAATCTATCACATTTCCAGAAATTACGGTGTCAAGGCTTGTGGCGTTTATTGAAATGGCGCCGGTTCCAGTTATAGTTCCATTAAATGCGCCAACTTCAATAAGATTGTTTGAAATTATATTGAATGTAACATTATTAATATATATCGCCTCATTGGCTGTATTGAACTGACTTCCGATGACGCTGCACTCAAATTGTGGTGTAGTAGCTTCGCAGTCTACGCCCCGATTAAGTGCGACAAAATTGGAATCTTTCACTAACACGCCTTGAAAATATCCAGTTGCGTAAACCGCCTTGGACAACCAGAAGTCAGTTTCTCGCGAAATTACATAAGCCGTTGCGTTTATCATTGAGGAGCTGCCGACTACCTCAATGCCAAGGCCGTTGTACGCAGCGTATTGGCCATTTACGCCTTCATCTGTTATGAGTACGTCGCTAGTTTGGGTCAATAGTCGTCCAATTCCCCAGTAGTGCGCTGCGCCATAATCATCACCCGTATACAGGCTTCCACGAAGTATAGTCGGCTTTGCGTTAGTAGAGCCAGTAATATTTCCGTTAACGGACAGTGCCGTCATGCCAGTTGTGCCGGTTTGCCAGATAACGTGATCAATTGTTATCCGAGACCCAACCGAGCCCGTGCTGGCACTATAGGTAACACTCAGCCCATTGGTGGAAGGGAACAGTAGCCTCGTGTCATTACCCAAGATAGTGAGCGTCTGGTTCGAGCCCAGACTGACCGAAATTGCGGAGGCAAATTTGTAGGTCTCCTTGGACCTGAAAGCGATGCAGATGTTATTCGTGGATCCTGCCGCGCTGACAAAGCTCGCCCATGCGGATGCGTTATCGGTCGTGCCATCGCCGACGAATCCCACGGCATCCGCAACTGGGCAGTCCGTCCCCGTGCCGGAGATCAGCGGCCCGACTGTCGCGCCGTTGATCTGGCAGAACAGGCCGGCAGTGGTGGTCCAGCAATCGCCGTTGTTGGGAGACGTTGGGGCGGTGCCATGAGGCAGGTTTATCGATGCGGCAGAAGTTGTCGGGGTCGGGAAGGTCGTGACCGTGGTTGTCGCGAAAACAGGCGTTCCACATAGCACGAGGGTCAACGTGGCGATAGCCTTTCTGAGAATCATGCCGCTTCTCCTTGACGCCATCACCCTTTCGAACCTGGATTGGGGCAAGTTATCAGTTTCATCACCGCCGGCAAGCCGGCCTCCCGGCAGCACAGCGGTTTTATTTCGTGTCCAACATTTGTGAACGCTGCTGCAAAGCACGCCCGAAAAGGCAGGGGAGCGCGAGGGCCGCTGGCCCTCGCATCAGTTCACTCCTTCCGTCATTCCGCCGGTTGCGCGTTCTGGCCCAGCAGTTCCTCGTCGCACAAAACCTTGGCGCCCTGGTGGATTTCGGCCAGCACGCCGGCGCTTTCCCCTTCGGTCGCACGCGGCGGGGCGGCGGCGGGGGTTTCGTCGCGCTGCCCCAGATAATGCCGGCCGAAGATGCGCATGACATGGGCGACGCCTTCGGGCCGGACCGAGCGCAGGTCCTGCTCGAAATAGCGCCCGAAATTGTAATGGCCGACGATCAGCTCGTAGCTCGGGAAATAATCGACGAAATCATGCGCGCGGGCAATATCCTCGGCAGCGCAGCGCAGCGCGCTCTTCGAATAGATGGTCGAGACGAGGACGTGGCGCTTTTCATAGGTCGCGACCAGCGGCACCGGCGAGACGGTGAGGATGACCCGAAGCCCGGGGTTGCGCGCGCGCAGCAGGGCGAGTGCGGCGGCGAGATCGGCGGCGACTTCGCCGGCGGTGAAATTGCGGAAGGCATGGCGTTCTGCATCCATCGCGCCGGCCGCAACGCCGGGCGCGACCGGAAACACCGCGCCGTCCACGCGGCTTTCCCAGCATTCGGTCAGGCCAAGGGTGAAGACGAGCACGTCGCAGCTTTCGACGAGCCGGCGAACGGCGGCGAGATGGGCATCGGCGGCGGCGATCACCGCCTCGGCGGTTTCGTGGCCTTCGGGATCGATCTGCGGGCGGAAGGGATCGACGAACCGGCCATCGGCGCGCGGCCAGGCGCGATCCACCGGCGTGAACTCACCATAGGCGCGGCGGACCAGCTGGAGCAGCTGGCGCGCGGTATAGACATTGCCATAGCGGGCGCTGAACAGGCCGTAATTGGCCGCCTCGGCGGCTTCGGGCGACAGTTCGGGCGGCGCCGGCTCGACATCGAGGTAATTGTAGCCCGCCGCCTTCAACGCACGCGCGACATGCTGGGCAAAGCAGCTGCCGGCGGTGGCGATGGCATCCGCCTTGTCCAGCGTGAACTTGGCGCTGACCACCGGATCGAGCTCGGGATATTCGGTCTCGGCGACCGCCTGCCGCCAATAGGAGCTTGCCGGCAGGCCCGAATAGACATGCGCGCGGCTCGGCTTGCGGGGGCGCAGCGATTCGAGGCGGGCGTAATGCTCGGGCCGGCTGTCGAGCCGGCGGCAGAGGATCGGGTTCGGCAGCGCGCGATAGGCCTCGAAGCTGCCGGCGATGAATTCGGGCAGGGTGATCAGCGTCTTGATCGCGGTTCCCGGCACCGGCGCGCCGAAATGGAAATCATAGCTGCCTTCGATGCCGAACTTCTCGGCGATGCCCGGATAGACCGGCCAGTTGCCATGCGTGACCAGCGGATCGGCGGGGCTGTCCTCGGGGCGCGCGACGCTCATTCCGCGGCTTTCGAGCATGGCGGTGACGATATCCTCGATCACATGGAAATGCGGATGATTGACCGAGGAGTTGAACGGGCTGCGGCGGCACCATCCTTCGAACAGCCGGTCGCCATCGAGCCCGCAATCAACCAGATCGCGAACCAGCGCCCGCCGCCCCTCCACCCAGTAATCCTCGAAGCCCAGCAGATCGCAGGCTTCGGGCCGGAAGGCGCGCATCGTCTCCTCCTCGCTCCAGCCATGCTTGAAGCAATGGACGATGATCGAGGAATTATAGGAACCGCAGGGGCCGGTGAGAAAGGCGCCGCCCGGCTGCATCTCCATGATGAGATCGGGGTGGAAGCCGGGAAAATAGAAGGTCGGCAGCTTGACGATCGACATCGGCGAAAGATGGCCGAGATGTTCGCGCGGGTGCGCCTCGTGCCAATATTCGCTCTGGATGAAGGCCAGATCGCAGTCGGCCAGCGCCTCGCGCGGCTGCACCAGCGGCGCCAGCACCACCTCGACACCGGGCAGCGCGCGGGTCAGCGCCAGCCCGATCGAGTGGTTGTGGCAGTTGGAATAGACTCCGATCTTCATCTGATCCCCGATTCCGCTGGTGTTTGCGCATCGCGCCAAGAGTGGGTGCGGTTTTTCATCTTCGATGAACTTCGTTTAGACAAAGGCGATGCGACAACAAAACATGGCGCTTCCTCCATGATTCGGAAATCGGGAAGGACGCACAGCGTAGTCCTGCGCCGCAGAATAGCGCAATCTGCGCGCTTGAATACCACCCGCACTCCAGCGCGCGCCGCGGCCCGGCCGGCTAGGGCCCGAGCTGGATGACGTAGGTTTCGCTGTATTCGTCGAGATGCGGGTGGTGCAGCGGATCGCGGTAGTCGCGCGTCGCCCAGCGCTCCTGGAGCACGGCAAGCTCGCTCATGTAGCGGTCGATGTTGGCGGGAAGGAAATCGCGCCCGCGCGATTTCGATTCATGATGCACCGCCACCGCCTGCGGCACATAGAGATTGCACCAGCCGGCGCGGTCGAGCTTCAGGCACAGATCGACATCGTTGAACGCGACCGCGAGATGATCCTCGTCGAACCCGCCCACCGCCTCGAACTTCGCCTTCTCGACGACAAGGCAGGCGGCGGTGACCGCGCTGGCGCGATGCGCGACATGGGCGCGGGCGAAATAGCCCGGATCATCGTCGCGCTGGAAGCGATGCGCATGGCCCGCCGCCTCGCCCAGCCCGATCACCACCCCGGCGTGCTGGATGGTGCCATCCTCATACAGCAGCTTGGCGCCGGCCGCGCCGACCTCGGGTCGCACCGCCTGGCGCATCAGCGCACCAAGCCAGTTCTCGTCGATGATCTCGATGTCGTTGTTGAGCAGGCACAGATAGCGTCCCTGCGCGTGGCGCGCGGCGAAATTGTTGATCGCCGAGAAATTGAACGGCGCGTCATAGGCAAGCACCCGGACCTGCGGATTGTCCGCGACCCGCGCGAGATAGGCCAGCGTCTCGGGCTCGCGGCTGCCGTTATCGACGATGATCACCTCGAACGGGCGATAACGGGTCCGCGTCAGCACCCCGTTCACGCAGTTGCGCAGCAACCGCAATTGATCGCGCGTCGGCACGATGATGCTGACCAGCGGCGCCGGCTCGGGCAGCGGCCAATCGACCCGGATGCTGCCGAATGCGCCCGGGCGGACCGCCGCGGCACGGCCGGCAAGATGCGCGGCGACCGCAGCGGCGCGCGCGTCCTGGCGCGCGGCGAGCCCGCGCGCGGGAAGATGCGCGAGCACCTGCGGCAGATGGACGATCCGCGCCGGCACCGGCTCGCCCAGCGTCTCGGGACGGGCGATCGCGAGCAGCAGCGCATAGCTCGCCGCGCCCGTCGCCGCCGGTCCGAGCGGCAGCGCCGCGCGCGCGCGCGTGGTGCGGATCACGCAGGCGTCCGAGATGTAATCCTGCGCGAGGAACATTTCCGGGTTCCACCGCGGCTTGAACCACGGGCGGGCGCGATGGCCGCGCGCGGAGATTTCGTCCTGATCGCCATAGATCACTTCGACCGCGCCCGTATCGTCCGCCAGCGCCCCGGCATAGCGCAGCAGCGCATGCGGCGGCAGCACCGCGCCCGCGGGCAGCGGCAGGACGAAGGCGCCATTGGCCGCGGCGATGCCGGCGGCGAGCGCTTCGGCATCGCTTTCGGCAAGCCCCGGCACCAGCGTCAGCCGCGGCACGTCGAGCGCGAACGGCGCGGGCGAGCCGGGCGCGCGGATCAGCACCAGCTCCCACTGCTGCCAGCATTGGCCGCAAAGCGCGGCAAGGCTGCGTTCGCGCTGGCCTGGAAGCAGGTCCGGGCTGTCATGGAAGATCACCGAGAACAGCGGCTGCTGCAACGACTCCTGTCCGGCCAGCGCCGGGGGCGCCGCCTCGCCCTCGATGCTTTCGATCCACAGCTGATAGGCGAAGGGTGATTGCGCGCCATTGATCCGCAGGCGGTTGCGCGCGCGCACCCTGCGGCCGGTCACATGCCAGTACAGCGCCTCCAGCGCCTGGCGCGGGCGCCACATCAGCGTACGCAGAAACGCCTTGTAGAATACCATGGGTAGTAAAATCCTACCGCGTCAAAAGGTTGCCGGAAAGTTCCGTTCCCAGAATTTTGCCCCACAGCTGTTGCTGTTTTGCACGCGGCTGCGCGGCTGACAATGTTTCGCGCGCGCGCGCCGCGATGGCGCCAAGCCGGGCGCGGTCCGCAATCGCCTCCTCGATCGTCGCTTCCCAGTCCCCGATCGCCGCGGGCGCGAGGATCGCCGCCTCCGCGCGCGCCAGCGCCTCGCCCGGCGCCCAGCCTTGCGGATAGACCCCGACCGCGCCGACGATGGCATGTTCATGGAGCTTGTTGGCCGAGCGCGCGCCGTCGAAAGCGGTGGCCAGCAGCGGATAGAGCCCGAGGTGAAACCGCTGGCCCACCAGCCAGCGCCGATAGGCCGGCCAGAGGCGCGGCGGCTCGCGACGGACGCGCGGCGCGCCGGTCAGCGCGGGTGGTGCGGGCGCGGCGGCGACATAGGTCAGCTCCAGCCGGGCATGGCGATCGAGCAGGCGGCGCAGCACCGGCGCGAGCCGATCGAGCGCGCCGCGGTGGCTCGCCGATCCGAGATGCGCGAGCCGCAGCGGCGCGCCATCGGCAAGCGCCGCGAAATGACCCGGCTCGGCGAAATGCTCCAGCCAGCACGGTTCGATGCGGTGGATCGCCGCGGTGATCGCCGGGTCGGTGGCGAACCGCGCCGCGAGCACCGCCGAGGGCACCACCAGCGCATCGGCGCGCCGCAGCAGCGCCCGGTGGAAATCGCGCCAGAACGCGGCAAGGCGCTGGCGATAGGGCGCAGCGATCGTCGGATCGTCCATCCCTGCGGCGATATCGTCGTCCACCAGATAGGCGAGCCGCCCCGGCCAGGCCAGCGCCCGCCGCATCACCGCCGGCGAATCGCGCCGCACCAGCACCAGCCAATCACCGCAGGTGAAGGCGTTTGCCGACAGCGCGCGCAGCGGCCGCGCGCGCGCTGTCCGCCAGCGCGGGGCGATCGCCCCGGCGCAGGCATTGACCAGATAGATGTCGGTCGTCGGCAGGCGCCTCATGCGCCGGCCCGCGCGCGCAGCAGCGCCGCGCGGTCAAGCGCCGCGCGCGCGATCGCCTGTTCTGCCTCGCAGCGCGCGCCGCTCGCCGGATCGACATAGCGCGGCAGCGCCACGAAGGCGGCATGGACCAGCGCGGCAAGGCTTGCCGCACCACGCCGCGATGGCGCGGGCAACGCATCCCCGGTCAGCCCCCAGCCGGCATAGAACGGCATGCCGAAGCAGCGCACCGGCCGGCCGTGGAGCAGCCCCTCGAACCCGATGAGCGAGCTTACCGCATAGATCGCCGCCGCGCCCGCGACGAGCGTCACCGGATGGCATTCCTCGCCGATAAGCGTGAGGCGCGGATCCGCCAACGCCGCCCCGTCCAGATAGCCGCGGCGGCGGCCGGCGGCGACCTCGGGATGCAGCTTCACCAGCACCGGCAGCCCGGGCCATTCGGCAAGCGCCGCATCGAGCATCGCTGCGAAGCTTCGCGCATCGGCAAGCCCGCCCGCGACCGAGAGGTCGCCGAAGCACTGGTCGGCGACAAGGACATAGCGCTCGGGAAGCTGCTGTTCCCAGGCAGGGGCGTGATTGTATTTGGAAAGCCCCGCATCGGCCCAGGCCGCGGCGATCGCCAAAGCCCGCGCTGCTTCTGGCGCAGTGACCCCGGCTGCGATCGCCCGCTCCATGCGCGAAGGCGCGGTGGCATCATAATAGACGCCAAGATCGTCGATGAGCAGCGAGCGCGGCGCCTCCTCGCGCGCGACCGAGCGCAGGAAACCGTCTTCGAGCAGCACGAACGGGCGGCCGAGCCAGCGCGACAATGCAACCGCCCGCCGCCCGGAGGGCTTGCGCCCCCAGCCGGCAAGCGCACGCGGATGCTCGGCGAGCAGGCTCGCGAAATGGGGAATACCCCTGATCTGGCGGTTCATGCCAAAGGCCATCACGCGCCGCGCGCCTGCTCCATGGGTCCGGCCGTTCCGACGCAACCGCGAAGGCCCCGGTGGGGTTCAGCTAGAGCTAACTGCGTGATTTCCGAACCACGCACTTTGCTCCGGATCCTTGTTGTCGCATCGCTTTTTGCCAAAACCTGGCCCCGCATTTGACGCGATGGCGCAAAGCTGTCGCCGGCCGCTCTAGAACATGGCGCCGCAAACCGATACCCGCATTTTTGGCGCGATCGCTCAGGCCGGCCGGCCGGCGCCCGATGACACCGCTTGCAGATCGCGCAGGAATTCGGCCTGGACCGCGGTCGGCCGCCACGCGGCACGGGTGGTGACGCCGATGGTGCGTTCAAGGCCGGCGGGGGCCGGGCGCAGCACCGTCAGCCAGCGTGCTTCGAGCTCGACCGCGACCTGGTCGAGCGACAGCAGCGTCAGAAAATCGCTGTCGATCAGCAGCTGACGGATGGTCATCACCGAGCCCGAAGCGATCGGCGCCGCGGGTAGCGCAAGCCCCGCGCCGGCGAACATCTGGCGAAAGCTGTCGTGCAGCGGCGCGCCGGGGCTGGCGACGATCCAGGGAAAGGTCGCAAGCTCGGCCAGCGTCGGGCTGCCGCCGGCGAGCGGGTGCCCCGCCCGCGCGATGACCGCCAGTCGATCGCGGAACAGCGGCTGCTGGACGAGATCGGGCTCGACCAG
The DNA here is from genome assembly GCA_028870315.1 of Sphingomonadales bacterium. Lineage (GTDB taxonomy): Bacteria > Pseudomonadota > Alphaproteobacteria > Sphingomonadales > Sphingomonadaceae > Novosphingobium. Next base: position 19,205 of record JAGWPW010000128.1, read on the forward strand.
CGGATCGCGCAGCGCCCCCACCATGCAATCGATCGCGCCGCAGCGCAGCGGATCGACCAGCTCGGCGCGCGAGCCTTCGACGATCGCCACCCGCACCTGCGGATGGCGCTTGAGGAAGCGGGCGATCGCCGCCGGCAGCACCCGCGCGCGCGAAAGCGGCATCGCGCCGACCGCGATGCTGCGCGTTTCATGCCCGCGCAGCGCTTCGAGCTCGGCGAGCCCGGCTTCGAGCTCGACCCGCGCCAGGCGGAAGTTGCGCGCCAGCGCCGTGCCCGCCTCGGTCAGCATGACGATCCGGCCGCGCCGTTCGGCCAGCGGCCGGCGCAGCGCGAGCGCAAGATCGTTGACCGCGCGGTGCAGCGACGGCACCGACAGCCCGGTGCGCAGGCTCGCGCCGCCATAGGAGCCGGCATCGGCAAGCGCGAGCAGCGCGCGCAGCCGCGACATGGTGACATGACGGCTGGTGACATGGGCAAGCGCGGCGTGGATGCGGGGCACGAAAAGCTGTGCCGCCGCGGTTGCCACCATGCCGTTGTGGCGCCGTTCGAACAGCGGGGTCGCGGTCAGCCGCTCAATGCGCTCCAGCGCCTGGGTTATGGCTGGCTGGGTCAGGTTGACCGCCTGGGCGGCCGCGCTCATCGTTCCCAGCTCGACGATTTTGGCGATGGCGGCGAGATGCCGCAGATTGAGCTCCCAGATCTCCATGGAGCAATCTTTAGCGATAACTAATCACAAGGCCAAACTTTCCGCTTTCCCATCCGCGCGCGCAGGGCGCATCGCCGCAGCCGGATTTTGCGCGAGGAGCAGGGCATCATGGCAGGAATCGTCGTCCAGTCTGTCGAGCGCGCCGACCCGCAGCTTATCGACGCGCTCGCCGCCTGCGGGGTGGCCACGGTCCATGAGGCGCAGGGCCGCACCGGCCTCCTTGCCAGCTATATGCGGCCGATCTATCCGGGCGCGCGCATCGCCGGCAGCGCGGTGACGATCAGCGCGCCCCCCGGCGACAACTGGATGGTGCATGTCGCGATCGAGCAGCTGCGCGCGGGCGACATCCTGCTGCTGGCGCCAACCAGCCCCTGCGAGGACGGCTATTTCGGCGATCTTCTGGCAACCAGCGCGCTGGCACGCGGCTGCCGCGGCCTCGTCATCGACGCTGGCGTGCGCGATGTCCGCGATCTGACCGCTATGGGCTTCCCGGTCTGGTCGAAATGCGTCTCGGCGCAGGGCACGATCAAGGCGTCGCCGGGCAGCGTCAACGTGCCGGTGGTCTGCGCGCGGGCGCTGGTCCATCCCGGCGATGTCATCATCGCCGATGACGACGGCGTCTGCGTGGTGCCGCGCGCCAACGCCGCAGCGGTGCTCGAAGCGGCGCACAAGCGCGAGGCGAACGAGGCGGAAAAGCGCGAGAAGCTGGCCGCCGGCGTGCTCGGGCTCGACATGTACCAGATGCGCGAACGGCTGGCGGCCGAGGGTCTCAGATATGTCTGAACGGCTGACCGGCCAGGGTGTGCGCTGCATGTGGATGCGCGGCGGGACGTCGAAGGGCGGCTATTTCCTCAAGGACGACCTGCCGGCCGAGCGCGCCGCGCGCGATGCCTTCCTGCTCGCGGTGATGGGCTCGCCCGATCCGCGCCAGATCGACGGCATGGGCGGCGCCGATCCGCTGACCAGCAAGGTTGCGGTGGTGGCGAAATCGACACGGCCGGGGATCGACGTCGATTATCTGTTCCTCCAAGTCTTCGTCGATCAGGCGATCGTCACCGACGCGCAGAATTGCGGCAATATCCTCGCCGGTGTCGGCCCCTTCGCGATCGAGCGCGGGCTGGTGGCCGCGGGCGCCGAGCAAACCCGCGTCGCGATCTTCATGGAAAACACCGGGCAGGTCGCGGTGGCGACGGTGCAGACGCCGCAAGGCCGCGTCACCTATGCCGGCACCGCCCGCATAGATGGCGTGCCGGGAACGCATGCGCCGATCCCGACCGAGTTCCGCGATACCGCCGGTTCGAGCTGCGGGGCGCTGCTGCCGAGCGGCCATGCCGTCGATGTGGTGAACGGCGTGCGCGTCACGCTGATCGACAATGGCATGCCCTGCGTGGTGATGAAGGCGAGCGATCTGGGCATCACCGGCTATGAAACGCGCGACGCCCTTGATGCCGACGACGCGCTCAAGGCACGGATCGAGGCGATCCGCCTCGCGGTGGGCGAGGCAATGAACCTTGGTGATGTGCGCGAGAAATCGGTCCCCAAGATGATGCTCGTCGCCCCGCCGCGCGCCGGCGGCGCGATCTGCGTGCGCTCATTCATCCCGCATCGCGCGCATGCGACGATCGGCGTGCTCGGCGCGGTTTCGGTGGCGAGCGCCTGCCTGATCGCGGGCTCGCCCGCCGCCGAAGTCGCGGCTGTGCCCGAAGGCGCGCGCAAGACCTTGTCGATCGAGCATCCGACCGGCGAGATGAGCTGCGTGCTCGAAGTCGACGCGCAAGGCGCGGTGACCAGCGCGGCGCTGCTGCGCACGGCAAGGCTGTTGATGGACGGAGTGGTATTCGGATGAGCACGGGTCGTATCGTCAGCTGGCATGCCGATCCCTCGGTGCCGCGCTTCGTGCCGCCGGCGGGTGCGATCGACGCGCATTGCCATGTCTTCGGGCCGATGGCGCGCTTCCCGTTCAGCGCCAGGGCGAAATACCTGCCCGAGGATGCGAGCGCCGAAATGCTGTTCGCGCTGCGCGACCGCCTCGGCTTCGCGCGCAATGTCATCGTCCAGGCCTCGTGTCACGGCACCGACAATGCGGCGACGCTCGATGCGATCGCCCGTTCGCAGGGGCGCGCGCGCGGGGTCGCGGTGGTCGATCCGGCGATCTCGGAGGATGATCTTGCCGCGCTTCATGCAGGCGGGATCCGCGCCGTGCGCTTCAACTTCCTGAAACGCCTCGTCGATGACGCGCCGCAGGACAAGTTCCTCGATGTCGCGCGGCGGCTGCCCGCAGGCTGGCATGTGGTGATCTATTTCGAGGCCGACATCCTTGCGGAGCTGCGCGGCTTCATCGACGCGCTCCCGGTGCCGGTGGTGGTCGATCACATGGGGCGCCCCGATGTCGCCCAGGGGCCGCATGGCGCCGACATGACCGCGTTTCGCGCGCTGCTCGGCTCGCGGCCGGACATCTGGTTCAAGGCGACCTGCCCCGACCGGCTCGACATGCGCCGCGCCGGCGCCGGCGGCGATCCGTGGGACGGCTTTGCGACCGCGGTCGCGCCGCTGGTCGCCGATTATCCCGATCGCGCGCTGTGGGGGACCGACTGGCCGCATCCGAACATGGAGCAGGCGATCCCGGATGACGGCCATCTCGTCGATATGATCCCGCGGATCGCGCCGACCGCCGAACTGCAACACAAGCTGTTGATCGCCAATCCCGAGGCGCTCTACTGGGCGGATTGATCGCCGGCCGGCCGCGGCGCCAAGCCGGGATTGACGACTTGCACCGCGCGGTCATGCGAAAGCGCCGGCCCTGCAAAGGCAGGACCGGCGCCGGTGCATGTGCGCGCCCCGCGAACCGGGCGCCTTCGATCAGAAAGGATAATAGCGGAAGGAGAGCATGCCGATGCCTTCGCCGACCTGCGGCTCGCCGCCGACGTCGGAGGCATAGAACAGCTGGCGCTGGACATAGGCATACTGGATGCCGACCTGGGCATGGCCGAAATAGCCCTGGTAGAAGCGATCCCAGAAGCCGCCGGTCAACTCGCGGACGCGGCGGGTGTTGCCGGTGCAGGGGCTTGACGCACCGGGGAGCGGTTCGGTGAAGCAGCCCGTGTCATTGGCGGTGACAAGGCCGGTGCCGTAGGTGCCGTAGCGCGCGCTGTTCTGCTGTTCCTCGCCGGCGTAGCCGTAGATGTCGAGCGCCTTGGTCGCGTGGATCATGATCCCGCCGAGCATCATGAATTCCTTGATCGGATGGATATTGCCATTGCCGTCGAAGGTCACGTCGGGAAGCCCGGCGGTGCCGTAGCGGCCGATGCCCTTGCCCGCCATGCCCGAGAACTGCACGTCGAGCACCTTGGGCACGACCTGGACCATCATGCCGCCGCCGAAACCGTAGCCGGCCTTGTTGGTGTTGTAGCTGTTGCCGGCGTTGTCGATATGCGCCGTGTTGGTGCGGTCGAGCGCGAAGGCTTCGAGGTGGACACCATGGCCGGCGATGACGTTCTGATAGGCGACCTTGCCGATGAAATCGGGGGTGCCACCGGCCGAATATTTGACCGCGGCGTTGAACAGCGAGGCCCCGGCCCCGGCCCCGGTGGTGCTGCCGCCGCCGCCGGAGAAATTGGAATAGGAGGTCACGATCGACGGCACCGCGCCGGCGAAGGTGGTCTGCGGATTCTCGGCCGAGACCGCGACCCAGAAGTGGTGGTTGTCGAAATCGGCGGCGAGGCGGTAGCCGGGCTGGCGGGCCCAGTTGAAGCCGACGACGTACTGCGCGTCGATCACCACCGGGCTTGCCTCGGTCCGCGGCACGATCCCATCGGCGTTCATCGTCATCAGCGACCAGCTCTGGCCGCCAAGGAAATGCAGCCCGCTGTTGCCGCGATCCCAGTCGATGGTGCCGTAAAGGTTGCGGATCCGCAGGTTGTAGCTGTTGCTCTCGTTCGAATTGGCGGTCTGGGCGGCACCCAGGAAGTCGAACTCGCCGTACATCGCGACCTTGGTGCGCGCGTTCGGCTTACCCTCTGCGAGGAAGGACACCCGGCTCTGGCGCGACGAGAAGCGGCCCTCGGAGGTATGCGCGCTGCTCGCGTTGGGGAACGGGATCGCACCGAAATTGGTGTTCACGTCCGAGGACATGTTGTGCTGGCGATAGATGCCCGCGGCTTCGAGGAAGCCCCCGGGGGTGATATGGATCCCCTTGAATTCGAAATAGGGCTTCTTGCGCTCGGTCTCGACCGCACTGGCGATGTCGGTCTTGACCTCCTCCTGCGTCACCGGCGCGGGCGCGGCGGCGACCTGGGTCTGAAGCGCGCCGACCTGCGCGGTGGTCTGCGCGACCTGCGCCTGGGTGGTGGCTGCGGTCTGGCGCTGCGAATCGATTTCCTGGTGCAGGCTGGCAACCTCGGCGCGCAGATCCGAGACTTCCTGACGAAGCTGCCCGTCCTCCTTGTGGGTGACGCGCGCCGCGACGTGACGATGCGCGCGGTGCTTCGCCGGCGCCGCCTGGACGGCAACGGGCGCGGTGATAGCGCCAACGGCAACAGCCGCCAGCAAGGCGTGAGACATTTTCATCGGGGGCTCCCTGTTGGACCTCGGTTCCGGGGAGCCATTATTTCGGGGATGTTACAGCTATGTGACGGCTCGCCGCGGCCGGCCCGGCCGCGGTCAAATTCTTTTCACTTGCCGCATGCGCCCCCTTTCGCAGATCGCACAGGGCGCGAATCGGGCTTTGGCGAGCCGACCCTGCGGCATCCGCGGTCGGGCGGCGGGCACAGAGCTTTGAAATACCTGGCGGGACGGCTAGATGAAGGCGATGGCGCGGATACTTGTCGTTGAGGACGATCCGGAAACAGCCGCCGGAATCGTCGGCCCGCTGGCCGCAGAAGGGCACGACGTCCTGCATCTGGCGAACGGCCGCGAGGCTTTCGAGCGCTGCCGCGAGGAGCGATTCGACGCAATCACCCTCGATCGCATGCTGCCCGGCATGGACGGGCTCGAACTGGTGGCGCGGCTGCGCGCCGCACAGATCACCACCCCGGTGCTGATGATCAGCGCGATGGGCGATGTCGATGAACGCATCGCCGGGCTGCGCGCGGGGGGCGATGACTATCTGGTCAAGCCCTTCGCCGCCGCCGAGATGACGATGCGGATCGAGGTGCTGCTGCGGCGCGCCCAGGAATATCCCGAGGGCGGGCGCCTCAAGGTCGGCGCGATCGAGCTCGATCTCATCAAGCGCAAGGTGTGGGTGGCCGGCGAGCCGGTGCAGCTGCTCCACAAGGAGTTCCGCCTGCTCGAATTCCTTGCCCGCCACCAGGGCCGCACCGTCGATCGGCGGCTGATCTTCGAACAGGTCTGGGGCTGCTTCTTCGAGCCCTCGGACAATCTCATCAATGTCCATATCGGCAAGCTCAGGCGCAAGCTCGAACGGCCGGGCCATCCCTCGCCGATTCACACCATCAAGGGCGAAGGCTACCGCCTCGTCGCGGTCTGAGGCCGGCGCGCATGACCGCAAGCTTGAACCAGCCGCGCCGGATGCGTATCCGCCGCACCACCACCTTTCGCCTGACGGCGATGCTCGGGCTTGCCTTTCTCGTCGCGATGGTCGGGCTGCTCGGGCTGATCTACGCGCTGACCGAGCGCGAATTGCTGGGGCGCACCGACGCGCTGCTCGCCTATCAGCGGCGGGTGTTCGCCGACATCCCGGCGGCGCGGCTGCCCCGGGCGGTGGAAGCCGCGATCCGGTCGAGCGCCGATCACCTCAACCATTTCGCGCTGCTCGACGCGCAGGGCCACGAGATCGTCGGCGATTTCGTGCCGCCCGCGCACCTGCGCCCCGGCGTTGCCGTGGAACTCGCGCCGCGCCACAGCGATCCGGTGGCCTTGCGCCTGCTTCCGGTGCCGACCCCGGACGACGGGGTGCTGGTGATCGCGCGCGATATCAGCCAGATCGCCGATCTGCGCCGGCGGGTCTTCGAAATCCTGCTGACGAGCGGCCTGTTTGCCACCGCCATGCTGGCGCTGGCGGCGATGGCGCTGAGCGCCGCGCCGCTGCGGCGGGTGCGCGCCCTGACCGCGCTTGCAACGCGCATCGGCGCAGGCGAACTGACGTTGCGCATGCCGGTATCGCGGCGCGGCGACGAGCTCGACGTGATCGCCGTCACCCTCAATGCGATGATCGAGGAAATCGCCCGGCTGCTCCAGCAGGTGAAAGGCGCCACCGATGCCATCGCGCATGATCTGCGCGCGCCGCTCGCCAATCTGCGCGGCCAGCTCGAACGGCTGCGCGACGCGGCCGCGCCCGGTGGCGCATCGCCCGTCGCCTTGTCAGAACTCTTCGACAATGCGCTCGGCGATCTCGACATCGTGCTGCTGCGCTTCGGCGCGCTGCTGCGGATCGCCGAACTCGAGGCAACCAACCGCCAGGCGGGCTTCACCGAACTCGATCCGATGGCGCTTGCCGCCTCGGTCTGCGAGCTGTTCGGGCCACTGGCCGAGGATCGCGGCATCAACCTCCTGCAATCGGGCAATTGGGGCCGGCTCATCCAGGGCGACGAGAAGCTGCTGTTCGAGGTGGTCAGCAACCTCGTCGAGAACGCGATCAAATTCATTCCGGTCGGCGGCACGGTCACCGTCGGCGTCACCGACATGGACGGCGCGCCGGTGCTGGTGGTGCGCGACGACGGCCCGGGCATCCCGATTGCCGAACGCGCGAGCGTGCTGCGCCGCTACTATCGCGGCAGCGCCGCGCAGCACAGCGCGGGCTCGGGGCTGGGGCTCAGCCTGGTTGCTGAAATCGTGCACCTCCACGGCTTCGCGCTCCAGCTCGAGGACGCCCGGCCGGGGCTCGAGGTGCGAATCATCTGCGCCCCGGACATCACAATGAAATAATGTTAAGTTGAAACGGCTGGCCGCTGCACCTAGCTGCGGCACCGAAAATGACCTTACCCTCGCGGGAAAGACCCAAGAAATTATCATGCTCCAGATAGTCAAGATTGCTCTCAGCAAGCCATACACTTTTGTGGTCATGGCAATCCTGATCGTGCTGGGTGGCACAATCTCGTGGATTAAGACACCAACCGACATTTTCCCGGATATCCGTATGCCGGTGATCGCGGTGGTTTGGTCCTATAACGAACTTTCGCCGTCCGATATGTCGGGCCGCGTCGTCTATTTCTACGAACGCCAGCTCGCCAATTCGGTGAATGACATCGACCACGTCGAAAGCCAGTCACTCCAGGGCGTCGGCATCGTCAAGATCTTCTTCCGGCCCAACGTCGACATCCGCACCGCCACCGCGCAGGTCACTTCGATCTCGCAGACCGTGCTCAAGCAGATGCCGGCGGGCATGACCCCCCCGCAGATTCTCAATTACAACGCCTCGACCGTCCCGATCCTCCAGCTGGCGCTGTCCTCGAAGACGCTGTCCGAGCAGAAGATCCTCGACCTCGGGCAGAACTTCATCCGGCCCGCGCTCGCGACGGTGCAGGGCGCGGCGGTGCCAACGCCCTATGGCGGGCTCGTGCGCCAGATCCAGATCGACCTCGACCCCGCCGCGCTCCAGGCGCATCATCTTTCCCCGGCCGATATCGGCAATGCGCTCGCGGCGCAGAACCAGGTCATCCCGGCGGGCACCGCCAAGATCGGCACCTATGAATACAACGTCCGGCTGAACAACAGCCCCGATGCCATCGCCGAACTGAACGCGCTGCCGATCCGGACGGTCGACGGCACGACCATCACCATGCGCGATATCGGCTATGTCCACGACGGCGCGCCGCCGCAGACCAACGAGGTGCGCGTCGATGGCCGCCGCGCCGTGCTGATGACCATCCTCAAGGCCGGCGCGACATCGACCGTCGCCATCGTCAACGATGTCAAGGCGATGCTGCCCCGGCTCAAGGAAACGCTGCCTCCGCAGCTGCATATCGAGGCGCTCGCCGACCAGTCGCTGTTCGTGAAGGCGGCGGTGAGCGGGGTGATCCGCGAGGGCGTGATCGCGGCCGTGCTCACCAGCCTGATGATCCTTTTGTTCCTCGGCTCGTGGCGCTCGACGGTGATCATCGCCACTTCGATCCCGCTGGCGGTGCTGTCGGCGGTCGCGGGGCTTTCGGCTTCGGGCGAGACGCTGAACATCATGACGCTGGGCGGGCTGTCGCTCGCGGTCGGCATCCTCGTCGATGACGCGACCGTGACCATCGAGAACATCAACTGGCACCTCGAACGTGGCAAGGGGGTGCGCGAATCGATCCTCGACGGCGCGGCGCAAATCGTCCAGCCGGCGCTGGTCTCGCTGCTGTGCATCTGCATCGCCTTCGTGCCGATGTTCTTCCTGCCGGGGGTCGCAGGCTTCCTGTTCGCGCCGATGGCGAAGGCGGTGGTCTTCGCGATGATCTCCAGCTTCGTGCTCAGCCGCACGCTGGTGCCGACCATGGGCAATTTCCTGCTTCGCGACCATGCGAGCAGCCACACCGCCGAGATCATGGCGACGCATGACGCGCAGGCAGGGCGCCCGAGCACGCAAAATCCGCTGCGCCGCTTCCAGCACGGCTTCGAGCGGCGCTTCGAGGTGTTCCGCGGCTGGTATGTCGAAGTGCTCGGCTTCGCGCTGGCGCGGCAGCGGCGCTTCATTCCCGGCTTCCTCGCGGTGGTGCTGCTCTCGTTCCTGCTGGTGCCGTTCCTCGGCCGCAACTTCTTCCCCAGCGTCGATTCGGGCCAGATCAGCCTGCATGTCCGCGCGCCGGTGGGCACCCGGATCGAGGACACCGCGGCGCTGTTCGACCACGTCGAAGCGCGCATCCGCGACGTGATCCCGACCGATGAGATCGGCTCGATCGTCGACAACATCGGCCTGCCGGTTTCGGGCATCAACCGCGCCTATTCCAACACCGGCGGCATCGGCCCGCAGGACGGCGACATCCTTGTCACGCTCAATGAGGACCATCATCCAACCGCGGGCTATGTTGCGAAGCTGCGCCAGATCCTGCCGCGCAGCTTTCCCGGCAGCGACTTCTCGTTCCTGCCCGCCGACATCGTCAGCCAGATCCTCAATTTCGGCGCGCCCGCCCCGATCGACGTCATGGTCAACGGCCCCGATCCCAAGCTCGACGAGGTCTATGCCGATCTCCTCGTCAACCGGCTGCGCGCAATCGCCGGCATCTCGGACGTGCGCCTGCAACAGGCGAGCAACTATCCCGAGCTCGGCTTCGACGTCGATCGTGCCGAAGCCGACCGGGTCGGCATCACCGAGGACGACGTGACCCGCAGCCTGTCGGTCGATCTTGCCGGCAGCCTCCAGACCGCGCCGACCTTCTGGCTCAACCCCAAGAACGGCGTGTCCTATCCGATCGTCGTCCAGGCGCCGCAGTACAACGCGGCGAGCCTGTCCGATCTCGCCAACACGCCGGTCACCGGCAAGAACGGCAGCTACCAGATCCTTGGCGGTCTCGGCACGCTGCATCGCGAACCCTCGGCGGCGGTGATCTCGCATTACGCGGTGCAGCCGGCGTTCGACATCTATGCAACCACCCAGGGACGCGATCTCGGCTCGGTGGCGGGCGACATCACCCGCGTGCTCGACGCGACCCACAAGGATCTCCCCAAGGGGACGCTGGTGACCCTGCGCGGCCAGGTGCAGACGATGAACACCGCCTTTGCCGGGCTGATCGAAGGGCTCGCCGCGGCGGTGGTGCTGATCTACCTGCTCATCACCGTCAATTTCCAGAGCTGGTCCGATCCGGCGGTGATCGTCTCGGCGCTGCCCGCGGCGCTGGCCGGGATCGTCTGGATGCTGTTTGCCACCGGAACGACGCTGTCGGTGCCGGCGCTGACCGGGGCGATCATGTGCATGGGCGTCGCCACCGCCAATTCGGTGCTGGTGGTAAGCTTCGCGCGCGAACGGCTCGCCGATTGCGGCAATGCCCACCAGGCCGCGCTCGAAGCCGGATCAACCCGCTTCCGGCCGGTGCTGATGACCGCGCTTGCCATGATCATCGGCATGGCGCCGATGGCGCTTGGCCTGGGCGAGGGCGGCGAGCAGAACGCACCGCTCGGCCGCGCGGTGATCGGCGGGCTGGTCTTCGCCACCATTGCCACACTCGTTTTCGTGCCGGTGCTGTTCAGCATCGTCCATCGCCATCACGGCACCAACCGGCTCGAGGACGCGGAGCCGACGCGGGAGCTCACCCATGCATGAAGATTCCGAATATCCCGCGATCGAGCGCGATCCGCGCCCGCCGCGCGGTCTCGCCAAGGTCGGTGCGGTGGCGGTGGTCGCCGCCGTGGTCGTGGTCATTGCGGGGATGATCAGCCGCAGCCACGAGGAAAACGCGGCCCAGCAGACGAGCACGCAGCAATCGGTGCCGACGGTCCATCTCATCATGCCCACCCCCGGCGGCTCGAGCAACGCGCTGGTGCTTCCGGCGACGCTCGAGGGCTGGTACACCGCGCATATCTTCGCGCGGGTGCCGGGCTATATCCGGAGCTGGTTCCACGACATCGGTGATCGCGTCGGCGCCGGAACGCCGCTCGGCGCGATCGACACCCCCGACCTCGACCAGCAGATCAGCGCGGCGCGCGCGGCACTCGAGCGCCGCCAGGCCGAGGCGGTGCTCGCCAGGACCACCGCCGCGCGCTGGCAGGATCTGCTCAAATCGGCCTCGGTGTCGCGGCAGGAAGCCGATGAGAAGAACGCGGACGAGGCCACCCACGCCGCCGCGGTGCATGAGGCGGCGGCCAATCTCAACCGGCTGCTGGCGCTCAAGGCCTATGCCACGATCCGCTCGCCCTTCGCCGGCGAGGTGACGCTGCGCAATGCCGATATCGGCGATCTCGTCGGTCCGGGCACGACCAACCAGCAGCCGCTGTTCGCGGTGGCGGACGAATCGCGCATCCGCGTCTATGTCGATGTTCCGCAGCAATATGCAGCCTCGATGAAGCCGGGGCTGACCGCCACGCTGAGCGTGCCCGAATCCCCGGGCAAGGCGATCCCCGCGCGCGTCATCGCCACCTCGGGCGCGGTCAACAGCCGCAACGGCGCCTTCCAGGTCCAGCTCGTCACCCCCAATCCCGGCGATACGCTCAAATCGGGCGGCTACGCGCAGGTGAGCTTCGCGCTGCCGCCGCCGCCCGGCGTGGTGACGGTTCCCTCCAGCGCGCTGGTGTTGCGCGGCAGCGGCACCAAGGTGGCAACGGTGGACGCGAGCGGCCATGTCCACCTGCTGCCGGTGGTGCTGGGCCGCGATCTCGGCAGCACTGTCGAGATCTCCTCCGGGCTGAGCCGCGGCACGCCGGTGATCGACAGCCCGTCCGATTCCATCGCCAATGGTGAAAAGGTGCATGTCGAAGGTGGCTGAGCGCAAGACCATGATCCCGCCGCAATCGCGTGGCCGCCGCAGACGCGCCGGCGTGGGAGCGATGCTGCTCGCGACGCTGGCCAGCGCCTGCTCGCAGGCACCCGCCTATCACACGCCGACGCTGGCGCCGGTCCCGGCCGCCTTCCGCGAGGCTGGTCCATGGGTGCCGGCGGTGCCCGCGGCCGCCGGCAGCGGCGAATGGTGGAAGGGCTTCGGCGATCCGCAGCTCGATTCGCTCGAAGCGCGGATCGAGACCGCCAACCCGACGCTGGCCGCGGCGCTGGCCCGGCACGACCAGTCGCTTGCCTATGTGCGCGAACTGCGCGCCGGGCTGCTGCCGAGCGTGGGCGTGGGCGGCGCGCTGACCGCCAACCGCCAGTCGAACACCCGGCCGCTGCGCGGGCGCAACCAGCCCGACCTGTTCGGTGCGCATACCGTCGATGGCGAGATCGGCTGGGAACCCGATCTGTGGGGCGAGGTGCGCAACCAGGTTGCCGCAGGGCGCGCCGATGCGCTTGCCACCGCCGATGACGCCGCCGCGATCCGTCTCGATCTCGAAGCGCAGCTCGCGCGCGATTACGTGACGCTGCGCGGGCTCGACCGCCAGGCCGCGGTTCTCAAGTCGGCGGTGTCCGATTTCACCGCCGCCGATGCCGTCACCCGCCACCGCTTCGCCGATGGCATCGCCAATGGCATCGATGTCGGGCGGTCGGGTTCGCTGCTC
>JAGWPW010000129.1 GCA_028870315.1 Sphingomonadales bacterium
AAGAGCCTCGCCTTCAAGATCAAGCGCAACCGCAAGGCGCATTTCGTGATGCTCAACATCGATGCGCCCGCGGGCGTCGTCACCGAGCTTGAACGCCAGACCGCGATCAACGAGGACGTGATCCGCTTCCTCACCGTGCGCGTCGATGAGCACGAGACCGGCCCCAGCGTCCAGATGCGCAAGCAGGACCGCGACCGGCCCCGCCGCCGCGACCGCGAGGAGATGTAAGCGATGGCCCGCGCCTTTTTCCGCCGCCGCAAGAGCTGCCCCTTCTCGGGCAAGAACGCGCCGAAGATCGATTACAAGGACATCCGCCTGCTCCAGGGCTTCATGTCCGAGCGCGGCAAGATCGTGCCGAGCCGCATCACCGCGGTTTCGGCCAGGAAGCAGCGCGAGCTGAGCCAGGCGATCAAGCGCGCCCGGCACCTCGGGCTCTTGCCCTATCTCGTCAAGTAAGGAGGAGAACCCATGGAAATCATCCTCCTCGAACGCGTCGAGAAGCTGGGCGCGATCGGTGATGTCGTCACGGTGAAGGACGGCTACGCGCGCAATTACCTGCTGCCCAACAAGAAGGCGCTGCGCGCCAACGAGGCCAACCGCAAGGTGTTCGAGGCCAATCGCGCGCGCATCGAAGCCGACAATGCCTCGCGCCGCGACGAGGCGAGGGGCCGCGCCGGCGACGTCGATGGCAAGGGCGTGGTGCTGATCCGCGCCGCGTCGAATTCGGGCCAGCTTTACGGCTCGGTCTCGGTGCGCGACATCGTCGATGCGCTGAACGAAGACGGCGCCAGGGTGACCAAGGCGATGGTGGTGCTCGAACGCCCGATCAAGACGATCGGCGTGTTCGATGTGCGCGTCTCGCTGCATCCCGAGGTTGCGGTGCAGGTCAAGGTCAATGTCGCGCGCTCGCCCGACGAGGCCGATCTGCAAGCCAGGGGCGTCGATGTGATGGCGGCGATGTTCGAACAGGACACCGCCGGCTTCACCGAGGCCTATGATCCCAACGCCGAACCCGGCGAGATCCCGGCCGATCTGCTGGAAACCAGGCCCGAGGGCGAAGCGGCGTAAGCCCGGCTTCAGGTCGCACGACGAAGGGGCGCTTCGGCGCCCCTTTTTCGTGGCCACCGGGCAAGGTGATGCCGTCAGGGCGCCCCGAAGGTCCAGCCTTCGGTGGCGGCGACTGTCGGGGTCAGCCCTTCGGGATGCCAGAGCGCGCGGGCGTGCGCGGCATTGCGCAGCCAGGCGGCGGTGAGCAGCGCGTCGCTCGCATGGTCGTCGATCGGGCCTTGCCCGGCGACCGGCGCCGAACCGAACGTGCACAGTGCATCGTTCAGTGTCGCGACATCGCGGATTTTCGAGCGGCCCGGCGCGCGGCCGGCGGCGACCGCGGCGATCGTCGTATAGATTTCGACCAGCACGCTGCCGCGCGGCGGCAAGCGGTCGATCGGCCAGACCGGCAGGCGGTGCCCGAGCCGGTGGAGGACGCGCATTCCCGAAAGGCTCGATTTTCCGACCTGCGCCGCGCCGACCAGGTTGAAATTGCTGGTGGGGCGGCAGCCGAGCCGCGCCTGCGCCGCCTCGGTGACGCGAAGGCGGCCGCGCCCAGGCTGCGCGCCGCCGCCGCCGAACGCCGCGCCCGGCGGTTTGCCCTGGCGGCGGAAATGGCGCGCGGCATCGGGGTGATCGACGAAGCTCGATACGCCAAGATGCGCATCGGCTGCGCATAACTCCTCGACCAGCGCCCACAGGCCGCGCGCATCGCCGGGGCTGCGCGTCCAGCCGGGGAAGAAGGCGCCGCGGTCGAGGAAGGGCAGCGATTGGCCGAGATCGATGCCGACCAGCGTCTCGGCCGGCATCGCGCCGAGCAGCCAGTCGAGCACCTCGATCCGCGACCAGCGATGGCCGGGGCGCAGCAGAGCCGGTGCGCCATGCCCTTGCCCGCACAGCGCGACGGCGATGCCGCGATGGCGCTCGCCCGTGGCGCCCGACCAGTCGATCGCGGCGAAATGGCGAAAGCGGTTCACTTCGCGCGCTGGTCGTCCCACCACGCCATGCGTTCGGCGATGCGCTTCTCGAAGCCGCGGCCGCCGGGCGCATAGAAGCGCCGCGGCGCAAGGCCTTCGGGCCAGTAATCGGCGCCCGAGAAGGCGTCCTCGGCGTCGTGGTCGTAGCGATAGCCCTTGCCGTAGCCGATGTCCTTCATCAGCCGGGTCGGCGCGTTGAGGATATGCGCGGGCGGCATCAGCGAACCGGTCTCGCGCGCCGCTGCCCACGCCGCCTTCTGCGCGAGATAGGCGGCGTTCGATTTGGGCGCGGTGGCGCAATAGAGGCAGGCCTGGACGATCGCCAGCTCGCCCTCGGGGCTGCCAAGGAACTCCCAGGCATCGCGCGCGGCAAGGCACTGGACCAGCGCCTGCGGATCGGCAAGGCCGATGTCCTCGCTCGCGAAGCGGGTCAGCCGGCGCAGCACATAAAGCGGCTCCTCGCCCGCGGTCAGCATCCGCGCCAGATAATAGAGCGCCGCCTGCGGGTCGGATCCGCGCAGGCTTTTGTGCAGCGCCGAGATGAGGTTGTAATGGCCCTCGCGATCCTTGTCATAGACCGCGACACGCCGCTGGAGGAATTTCCCCAGCTCCGCCGCATCGAGCGGCGCGGCAAGCCTGGCCGCATAAAGCGTTTCGGCCTGGTTCAAAAGGAAGCGCCCGTCGCCATCGGCCGCGGCGATCAGCGCGGCGCGCGCCTCATCGGTGAGCGGCAGCGGCCCCGCCAGCGCCTCGGCGCGCGCGACGAGTTCGCCGAGCGCTGCGGCATCGAGCCGGTGAAGGATCAGCACCTGCGCGCGGCTGAGCAGCGCGGCATTGAGCTCGAAGCTCGGGTTTTCGGTGGTCGCGCCGACCAGCGTCACCGTGCCCTGTTCGACATAGGGCAGGAAGCCGTCCTGCTGGGCGCGATTGAAGCGGTGGATCTCATCGACGAACAGCAGCGTGCGCTGGCCGGCCCTGGCCGCGAGCTCGGCTTCGGCGAAGGCCTTCTTGAGATCGGCGACGCCCGAGAATACCGCGCTGATCGCGACGAAGCGCATGCCCACCGCATCGGCAAGCAGGCGGGCGATGCTGGTCTTGCCGGTTCCCGGCGGTCCCCACAGGATGATCGAGGCGAGCCGGCCGGCGGCGACCATCCGCCCGATCGCGCCTTCGGGGCCGGTGATGTGCTGCTGGCCGACGATCTCGCCGAGCGCGCGCGGACGAAGGCGGTCGGCAAGCGGCGCATCGTCGCGCGGCGGCAGCGGGCGGGTGGCGGGCGGGTCGTCGGCGAAAAGATCGGCCATCGGCGCGAAACTAATGCGTCGCGCGCGAAATTGCACCCATGGCGAATACGGGCAGCGCAAGCATCGCGCCGCTTGCGCTCAGCGCGGCCGGGGCTGGCGCTGCCGGATCAGTCGCACATAGGTATCGGCGACGGCCTGGTTTATCCGGTCCCAGGAAAAATCGCTTGCCCGCCGCTCGCCCGCCGCGCCGTGGCGTGCGCGCAGGCCGGCGTCGGCGATGTAGAGCCGCAGCGCCTCGGCGAAGGCGTGGATCGCGCCGGGGCGCACCAGCCGCCCCGATTCATGGTCATCGACCAGGCTTTCGCTGCCCGTCGCCTGCGCCGCGACCACCGGCAGCCGGCAGGCCATCGCCTCAAGCGTGACATTGCCGAAGGTTTCGGTGACCGAGGGGTTGAACAGCACGTCCATGCTGGCGACGGCGCGGCCGAGATCGGTCCCGCTCTGGAAGCCGGCGAAGGCCGCCTGCGGCAGCCGCGCCTCGAACCAGTCGCGCGCCGGGCCTTCGCCGACCACCAGCACGCGGTGGGCGATACCGCGGCCGCGCAGTTCGTCGATGGTGTCGGCGAAGACGTCGAGCCCCTTTTCCATCACCAGCCGGCCGACGAAGCCGATCGCCACCTCGTCATCGCCGATGCCGAGCCCCCGCCGCCAGCCGAGGTCGCGGCGATCGGGCGCGAAGATCGCGCGATCGACCCCGCGCGACCACAAGGAGATGTCGTAATTCATCCGCTGCGCGCGCAGCACCTGCGCGAAGCTTTCCGATGGCGCGACCAGCGCGTCGCAGCGGCGGTAGAAGCGGCGCAGCAGCGCGGTGAGCACCGGTTCGAGCCAGGCCATGTTGTAATAGCGCGGATAGGTGTCGAAGCGGGTGTGCACCGAGGCGAGCACCGGAATGCCCCGGCGGCGCGCCCAGCTCACCGCGCGATGCGCCGAACCGTCGGGCGAGGAGACATGGACGACATTGGGCGCAAAGCGTGCAAGGTCGCGACGGACGCGGTGGCCAAGGTGCAGCGGCAGGCGGTATTCGCTGCGCCCGGGGAAAGGCAGCGAGGGCAGGCCGAAAACCTCGCCGGTCGGCTCGAAGGCGGGCTTGTGCGCCATCGGTGAATAGACCCGCACCGCCGCGCCCTCGCGCAGCAGATAGCCCACGAGCCGGTTCAGCGCCTGGTTGGCGCCGTCGCGGACATAGCTGTAATTGCCGCTGAACAGCGCGATGCGCAGATCCTCGGTGCGGCGGGGTATCGCTTGGGGGTCCATCCGCGCGCCCATAGCGGCGGCCGCGCGGCTTGGCGAGGCGCGCATGCGAAAGGGCGGGATCGTTGCGACCCCGCCCTCGTCCCGGCTACCAGCCGTGATAATAGCGGTACGGATGGCGCCAGTAATGCGGATAATATCCGTAGGCGTAAGGCGCGTAATAGCCGCCGTAATAGGGCGCTGGCGGCGCATAATAATAAGGATAATCATCGTCGGAGGCGATCGCCGCCCCGACCGCGAGGCCGGCAAGACCGGCGCCGAACGCCCAGTCGTCATCGCCCCAGCCACCTCCCCAGCCGCCCCAGCCGCCACCCCAACCGCCGCGATAGCCGCCCCAGCCCCCGCGGCCGCCCCAGCCCCCGCGATAGCCGGCCCAGCCGCCGCGCCCGCCCCAGCCGCCGCGCCCGCCCCA
>JAGWPW010000130.1 GCA_028870315.1 Sphingomonadales bacterium
ACGATCTATTTCTCCAACTGGGCGAACAACAATTTCTACAAGCAGCTGGTGGTCGAGCGCGATCTTGGCGGCAAGCCGCTGACCGAGGAGCAGCAGGACCTCGTCTCGGTCGCCGCGATCAGGGCCTGCGACAGTGTCGGCGGCGTCCACCTTGGCTATATCATGGACAACGCGGCCTGCCATTACGACCCGCAGCGCGACCGCGCGGTGCTGTGTGCCGCCGATGGCGGCGACAACCGCACCCCGGCCTGCGTCACCCGCGCCGAGGCCGCGGTCATCGACAAGATCTGGTATGGCATGACCGAGGACGGCTCGGTCCCCGATCCCGCGGTGGACAACGGCGTCGGCCTCAGTCTTGCGGGCAAGCACAAATGGTACGGCTTTGCGCGCGGCACCTCGCTGTACCTTGCCTATTTCACCAGGCTCAATGCGGTGATGATGAAGCTGCTGAGCAACGGTTCGGCCAGCGGCAAGTCGGCGGCGGCGAGCGAGAACGCCGATATGGTCGCGCTCGAATGGCAGAACCCGACGCTCGCCGAGGATAGCTTCAAAAATGCGACCGGCAACGGCCAGAGCCTGTGGAAGGCGATGTCCTACCCGCAGGCCGCCAATGCCTTCGATCGCGGCAATGCGCTCGATGCGACGTTCGGGCATGTCAACACCGACAATCCCGATCTCTCCGCGTTCAAGGCGCGCGGTGGCAAGTTTTTGAGCTGGCACGGCTGGAACGATGAATCGATCCCGGTGCAGCACTCGATGCGCTATTATCAGGCGGTGGCGGCGAAGCTGGGCGGGATCGACAAGGTCGAGGATTTCTACAAGCTCTATCTCATCCCCGGCGGTGGCCACACCTCGCCGCAGGGCACCGCCAACCCCGAGGCCAATCCGCCGGCGGTTCCCGGCGGGCTGTTCTACACGATGATGACCGACTGGGTGGAAAAGGGCATCGAACCCGGACGCGTCGAGATTTCCTCGCCCCGGCCCGAAGGCCGGATCACCCAGCCAATCTGCCCCTGGCCGCAAGCGGCGCGCTACACCGGCGGCGATCCGCGGGTTGCCGCCAGCTTCGTGTGCGCCGGGCCATGAGCGCGGTACGCAAGACCAAAGGACGGCCGGCGATGCATCTGAAAATTCCGGCGCTGTTCACCGCCTTCGCCGCGAGTGTGGCCGCAACCCCGGTGAACGCGCAAGCGGCCGGCGCCTGCGATGCTTCGCTGGCGGCGGCGGTCGCCGGCGATGGCGGGACGCGCATCGTCCTGACGCGCGCGTTCCGCGCGGGCGAGGCGCTGGCGCTCGACGAGAAGGTGACCGATCGCACCCCGCGCGCGGCGCATGATCTGTGCCTGGTGAAGCTCGTCGTCGGTCCGGGCCATCCGGGGCCGGCCGATGCGCCATCCACCTCGGCGGGGATCGGTATCGAGGTGTGGCTGCCCGCGCCTTCGCGCTGGAACCACCGGCTGCACCTCATTGGCGGCGGCGGCTGGGTCGGCGGATGGGCAGGCTCTGCGCAGGCGATCGCCGAGCCGCGCGCGGCGATGGTCGCCGATGGCGAGGGCGCGGTGTCCTCCTCGACCGACGCCGGCCACGCGGGCACGATCGCGGGAACCCCGTCGAGCGGGGGCGATTTCGCGATGACCCCCGAGGGCGGGATCAACCACCGCCTGTGGGAGGATTTCTCCTCGCGCGCGATCCATGAGCAGGCGGTCAAGACCCGCGCGCTCGCCACCGCCTTTTACGGCACCGCGCCGGCGCATGCCTATTGGGACGGGTCCTCGACCGGCGGACGCCAGGCGCTCAAGCTGGCGCAGGCGCATCCGGAGGATTTCGACGGGATTCTCGCCAACATGCCGGCGATCGAGTGGACGCGCTTCACCGTCTCGGGGGTCTATGCGCAGCTCGTCATGCAGCGCGATCTCGGCGGGCATCCGCTCAGCGAGGCGCAGCTCGACCATGTCTCGACCGCCGCGATCGCCGTCTGCGACAGCGTCGGCGGCCGCCACCTGGGCTATATTCTCGACGAGGCGGCGTGCCGCTACGATCCGGTCACCGATCCCGCGGTGCTGTGCATCGCCGACGGCGGCAGCGACGGCAGCGATGCCTGCGTCAGCCGGCGCGAGGCGCTGGCGATCGACAAGATGTGGTACGGGCCGACCAGCGATGGCAGCGTGCCATCGCCCGCGCTCGACAACGGCTGGGACAGCGCGCCGGGCGGCAGGCGGCTGTGGTTCGGTCTGCCGCGCGGCACGTCGCTCTACAATGCGCATTACAGCCGGCTGTTTCACGTCAATGCCGGCTTTGCCAATCCCGGCGGACCCTGGACGCTCGCCAGCGACCAGATCGCGCTCGACCTCCAGGACCCCACGATCGCCGCGCCCAATTTCCACAACGCCACCGGCAATGGCGCCGATGGCTGGAAGCGGCTGACCTATCCGGGGCTGGCCCGGGCCTATGCCCGGGGCCTTGCGCTCGATCGCCAATTCGCGCGCATCAATACCGATGACCCGGACCTGTCCGCGTTTCGCGCGCGCGGCGGCAGGATGCTGTCGTGGCAGGGGCTGAACGACGAGGTGATTCCCGTCCAGGGGCTCATCCACTATTACGCCGGGGTCGTGCGACGCATGGGCGGGCTTGCCGCGACGCAGCGCTTCTACCGGCTCTACCTCGTGCCGGGCAACGGCCATGGACCCTACAACGGGACCGCCAATCCGGCCGCCGCGCCGCCGCATCTTGCCGGCTCTCAACTTTACGATGCGCTGGTGGCGTGGGTCGAAGGCGGCGTGGTGCCCGACCGGCTGGAGATCGCCTCGGGCCCCGATGCCGCCGTGCAACGCAGCCAGCCGGTCTGTCCCTGGCCGCAAGCCGCGCGCTACACCGGCGCCGACCCCGATGTCGCCGCGAGCTATGCCTGCGCCGTGCCGCGCGACGGGAGCCGCCCGCGAAGGGATGATCAGTCCGCAAGGAGACCAAGATCGATCGCATCCGCGAGAGCCTGGTAGCCGGCGTCACTGCCATGCAGGTGATCGCCCATGTGGTAATCGGAACGGATCGCCTGAGGGTCGGCGGGGTCGGCGAGAACCCGGTCGAAATCGAGCACCGCATCGAAGGCGCCGCTACGGATGAAGGCGTTGACCTGCTGGCGCACCGCCTCGCCCGCCGGCGACCAATAGGTCGCGCCCTTGAACGGGGCGATCGTCGCGCCGATGACCTTGATGCCATGGGCATGCGCGCGGGCGATGATCTGGCGGTAGCCGGCGATCATATCTGCGGCATCGGTCATGCGGTCGGGCAGCGACCTTGTATAGGAGGCGAAGGGCCCGCCGGGTTCGCCGAATGCCGTGCCGATGTCGTTGACGCCTTCGAAGACGATCAGCGCGCGCACG
>JAGWPW010000131.1 GCA_028870315.1 Sphingomonadales bacterium
CGGCGGCCTCGCGTGCCGCGCGCTGGCGTTCCTCCTGCTCACGGCGCGAGGCATCCTCGTTGAGGCGCATGCGCGCTTCCTCGGCGTCGCGCAGCAGGCGCGCCTGCATCTCCTGGCGGGTTTCCGCCGAGGGCGCCGGACGCGGCGCGGGCGCGGGACGCGGCGCGGCAGCCACCGGAGCGGGCGGTGGCGGCGGCGCTGCGACCGGCTCAGGCGCGGCGGCTTCGCCCGGCTTGCCGAGAATCTTGCGGCGCTTCACTTCCACGACCACCTTGTTGGTGCGACCGTGGCTGAAGGTCTGCTTGACCTCGCCCGCTTCGACCGAGCGCTTCAGCCCCAGCGGCTTCCTGCCCAGCGTCGGTTTGTCTTCGGTCTCGCTCATGGTATCGAACAGTCCTTCGTCTCGGCGCCCGTCGCGGGAGCCGCATTTTCATAAACCGTGTCAACAGCTTGCGGAGCATCCGCAGCGGCCGCGTGAATCCGTCCCTCGGCGCTTGCCGGTCCAATGCCGCCAGATTTCGCAAAGCGGGTCAGGCGTTCCAGCGCCTGTGCCACCCGCGTTGCCGCGAGGCGGTCGGTCAGCGCCAGGTGAACGACATTGTCGCGGCCCAATGCCACAGACAAAGCCGCGCGGTCCAGCGGCAAGATCATCCCGCCGCGCCCGCTGCCCACGCAATCCTCGCCCACCCGCCAGGCCTGATCGAGGCGGCGGTTGCCATCCTCGCCGGCATCGCGCGCATGGCCGAGAAAAGCGATCCGCCCCATCCGCGCCTGCTCGGCGATGCGCTCTGTGCCCAAGAGGAGATGGCCCGCGCGCCATTCGAGCCCGAGCCGGTCGGTGACCGCGCGCAGCAGCGCCGCCTCGATCCGCGCGCCAAGATCATCGGGTATGGCGATGGAGCCGCCCTTGAACGCGCGCGCCAGCGCCGCCTTGAGCTTGCCCCGGGCGAGGCTCGATTCGAGTTCCGCGCGATCGACCCCGATCCACGCCCCGCGCCCCGGCGCGCGCGCCAGCACATCGGGAAGCAGCGCGCAATGCCCGGCGGCATCGGGCGGCGAAACCGCGAGCCGGATGAGCGCTTCGCGCGCGGCCCTGCGGCCGGAGAGGATGCAAGTCCGCTCCGGTCCGTCCTCGACGATGTCGGCGCTCAGGCGCTCATTGTGAGGAGTCCGCATGCGCGGCCTCCCCGGATGAGGCCGGCCCGGCTTCGTCTTCGAACCAGTGCGCGCGCGCGGCCATGATGATCTCGTTGCCCTGCGCCTCGCTGAGCCCATATTCGCCGAGCACGCCGCCCTTGTCGTCGCGCTCGCGCTCGCGGCGCTGGGGCAGGTCGCGCTTCAGCAGCGGGCCGTCGCGCTTCACCGCGGCATTGCTCGATTCGCGGCGGCGCTGCTCGACCCGCTTCCTGGCGATCAGTTCGTCGGTGGCAAGATCGGCGAGATCGTCGAGCGTCTTGATCCCCGCCTTGCCGAGCGTCACCAGCATCTGTTCGGTGAGATGCGGGATTTCGGCCAGCGCATCCTCGACCCCGAGCGCGCGGCGCGTCTCGCGCGCGGCCTCCTCGCGGCGTTCGAGCGCTTCCTGCGCGCGGCTCTGGAGTTCCTCGCCCAGTTCCTCGTCGAAGCCTTCGATCGAGGCGAGTTCGGCAAGGTCGATATAGGCGACCTCCTCAAGCTCGGTGAAGCCCTCGGCGACGAGCAGCTGCGAGAGCGTCTCATCGACGTCGAGCTCTTCCTCGAACATCTTCGAGCGCTCGGCAAACTCGCGCTGGCGCTTCTCCGAGGCCTCGGCTTCGGTGAGGATGTCGATCGCCGAGCCGGTCAGTGCCGAGGCGAGGCGCACGTTCTGCCCGCGCCGGCCGATGGCAAGGCTGAGCTGGTCGTCGGGCACCACCACCTCGATCCGGCTTTCCTCCTCGTCGATGACGACGCGGCTGACCGTGGCCGGCTGGAGCGCGTTGACGACGAAGGTCGCGGTGTCCTGGCTCCAGGGGATGATGTCGATCTTCTCGCCCTGCAGTTCCTGCACCACCGCCTGGACGCGGCTGCCCTTCATGCCGACGCAGGCGCCGACCGGATCGATCGAGCTGTCGCGGCTGATCACCCCGATCTTGGCGCGGCTGCCGGGATCGCGCGCCGCCGCCTTGATCTCGATGATGCTGTCGTAAATCTCGGGCACTTCCTGCGCGAACAGCTTCTTCATGAAATCGGGGTGCGCGCGGCTGAGGAAGATCTGCGGGCCGCGGTTCTGGCGCTCGACCTTGAGGATCAGCGCCCGCACCCGCTCACCCACCCGCGCCGCTTCGCGCGGGATCTGCTGGTCACGGCGGATCACGCCCTCGGCACGACCGAGATTGACGATGACATGGCCGAATTCGACCGATTTGATGACGCCGGTGATGATCTCGCCCGCGCGGTCCTTGAATTCCTCATACTGCCGGTCGCGTTCGGCATCGCGGACCTTCTGGAAGATCACCTGCTTCGCCGACTGCGCGTCGATCCGTCCGAGATCGACCGGCGGCAGCGGATCGACGATGAAATCGCCGAGCCTGGCGTTGGCGTCGAGCTTCTGCGCGGCCTTCAGATCGACCTGCTTGAAATAATCCTCGACCTCCTCGACCACCTCGACGACCCGCCACAGCCTGAGGTCGCCGGTGCGCGGATCGAGCTTGGCGCGGATGTCGTTCTCGGCACCATAGCGGTTGCGCGCCGATTTCTGGATCGCCTCCTCCATCGCCTCGATGACGATCGCCTTGTCGATCATCTTCTCGGTGGCGACCGAGGTCGCGATCGCAAGCAGTTCGGCGCGGTTGGCGGAAATCGCACTGGCCATCGTTTCAGTCTTCCTGTGCTTCTTCGAGCTCTTCGGCGCCGCTCATGTCGAGCGGACGGGTTGCGGAGATCAGCCGGTCGGTCAGGACCAGCCTTGCGGAACGGACATCGGCCAGCGCGAAGGCGACGCGGCCCGACTTCTTGTCATCGAGCGTCACCGTCGCGTCCTCGATACCGACAAGATCGCCGTGCAGCGCCTTGCGGTTGCCCGCGACCGGCGCGCTGAGCTGGATGCGCGCCTCGTGCCCCGCCCAGCGGACGAAATCCTGCGGGCGGGTCAGCGGCCGGTCGATCCCGGGCGAGCTGACTTCGAGGCGATAGGCGACATCGATCAGCACTTCGCCCTTGTCCTCCAGCGCATCGATGCGGTCGGAAATGCGATGCGACAGCGCCGCGCAATCATCGAGGACGAGCTGGCCGGTGTCGGGCCGTTCGGCCATGACCTGAAGCGTCAGCTCTTCATCGCCGACCTCGCTGCGCCCGAAGATCGCGACGCGCACGAGATCGAAGCCGAGCGCCTTCGCCTCGGCTTCGACAATCTCGGTAATGCGTGCGATATTCGCCATGATACTCCATTGCGCAGCGCCCCTGCGCCGGAACCTTGCGGCACCAGCCCGGACGTTGCATGACAATGTCGGGATGAGGGTCAGATACGCGCGGCTTCGGGCAAATGCAAGGGTCATCGTAACGCCGGCAAAGTCGCGGCCGCCGGTTTGCAATCGGCCGAAATCCGCTTACGGGCAGCGCCATGCGCAGCCTTGCCGATATCCATGAGGAATACGCCTTCCTCGAGCCCGACGACCGTTATCGCCTGCTGATCGAGCTGGGCCGCGAGCTCGAACCGATGCCGCTCGCGCTCAAGACCGACGCGACGCAGGTGCCCGGCTGCTCGGCCAGGGTCTGGGTTTATCCGACCACCGGCGGCGGCGGCGAACTGCATTTCCTTGCCGACAGCAATGCCGCGATCACCAAGGGGATCGTCGCGCTGGTGCTGTCGGCGGTGCAGGACAGGCCCGCCGCCGAGGTCGCCGCGATGGACATCCCCGCCGCGCTCGCCCCCTTCGATCTTCGCAACCAGCTGTCCTCGAACCGCACCCAGGGCGTGCCCAACATGATCGCGCTGATCCGCGACCATGCCGCACGGCTTGCAAACGGCGCGCCCGAAGTCCAGTGAACCGGCCATGACCCCCCGCACGCTCTACGAAAAGATCTGGGACGCGCATGTCGTCGAACGTCAGGACGATGGCACCTGCCTCCTCTATATCGACCGCCATCTCGTCCATGAGGTGACGAGCCCGCAGGCCTTCGAGGCGCTGCGCGTCGCCGGTCGCCGGCTGCGTCGCCCCGATCTCACGCTGGCGGTGCCCGATCACAATCTGCCGACCACCGCGCGCCGCGATGCCGCCGGCCAGCCGGTGCCGATCGCCGATCCGGAAAGCGCGACCCAGCTCGCCGCCCTGACCCGCAATGCGCGCGACTTCGGCGTACGGCTCATCGGCGACGCCGATCCCGAGCAGGGCATCGTCCATGTCGTCGGCCCCGAGCAGGGCTTCTCGCTTCCCGGCGCGACCATCGTCTGCGGCGACAGCCATACCTCGTGCCACGGCGGGCTGGGCGCGCTCGCCTTCGGTATCGGCACCAGCGAGGTCGAGCATGTGCTGGCAACCCAGACGCTGCTGCTCAAGCCGTCGAAGACGATGGAGGTGCGCGTCGAGGGCGATCTGCCCGCGGGGGTGACGCCCAAGGACCTCGTGCTGCACATCATCGGCGTGATCGGAACCGCCGGCGGCACCGGCCATGTCATCGAATTTCGCGGGCCGGTCTTCGAGAAGATGTCGATCGAGGGGCGGCTCACCGTGTGCAACATGTCGATCGAGGGCGGCGCCCGCGCCGGCCTCATCGCCCCGGACGAAACCACCTTCGCTTACCTGAAGGGCCGCCCCTGCGCGCCGAAGGGCGCGGACTGGGACAAGGCGCTGGCCTGGTGGCGAAGCCTCGCCACCGACGAGGGCGCGCATTTCGACAAGCGTGTCACCATCGATGCCCGCGAGATCCAGCCCACCGTCACCTGGGGCACCAGCCCAGAGGACGTGGTGCCGATCACCGGCACCGTCCCCGCCCCCGAAAGCTTCGCCGATCCCGCCAAGCAGGACGCCGCGCGCAAGAGCCTCGATTACATGGGCCTTGCCCCGGGCCAGCGGATGGACGCGATCGCGATCGAGAACGTCTTCATCGGCAGTTGCACCAACAGCCGCATCGAGGATCTGCGCGCCGCCGCTGCCGTGGTGCGCGGCAGGCGCAAGGCGCCGGGGGTCAAATGGGCGATCGTCGTCCCCGGCTCGGGGCTGGTCAAGCGCCAGGCCGAAGCCGAGGGACTCGACCGGCTGTCCATCGAAGCCGGGCTCGAATGGCGCGAGCCGGGCTGCTCGGCGTGCCTCGCGATGAACCCCGACAAGGTGCCCGCGGGCGAACGCTGCGCCTCGACCAGCAACCGCAATTTCGTCGGCCGGCAGGGGCCGGGCGCGCGCACCCATCTCGTCTCGCCGGCAATGGCGGCGGCGGCGGCGGTGACCGGCTATCTGACCGACGTGCGCAAGCTCGGCTGAGTCAGCCGACCGGAAATTCGCTCCGCAGCTTGCGCTCGCCCGACAGCGGGTCATCCTCGATATGCGGGGCCGCATCGAGGATCATGGTCGCGCGGGTCGTTGCGTCATATTGCGGCCAGGCCGGCAGCCCCGGCGCGTCCGGGTCGCCGCTGCGCGCGAAATTGGCCCAGGCGGTGCTGGCGCTCGCGGACAGGCGTTGCGCCACCGGGTTGCCGCGGGTGATCTCCAGCGCCTCGGTATTGCCGAAATAGAACGCGCCGTCGATGCCATGCGCCGCCTTGAGCCAGGGCAGCACCGGACTTTCCCAGGTGAAGAGATACATGAAGGTTTTGCCAACGCCCGCATGCGCCTCGGCCAGCGCGATCATTTCCATCCGCCAGCTGTCGGTCATCGCCCGCACGAGGATATCGCCCGGCGTGTAATCGGGGTGCAGTTCGCGATAGCCGGCAAGCAGCGGCGCTGCCTGCTTGCCGAACAGCGCGGCAAAGCGCGCCTGAAGCAGCGCATCGTCGATCTTGCGCGGATCGAGCCCCGCGCCCATCAGCATCAGCGCCATCTCGTGCTTGACCCCGCCGATGATCACCGGGATCGGCGCCGAGCCCGAAGCGACCGCGTCGATCGGCTGGCGCGGCAGTTCGGCGGTGCCGACGGTGGGCGCAAAGCCCCGGCCGGGGGCACCGCGATTCCTGAGTTCGAGCTGCGATTGCGCGGCAACGATCGTCGCGAAGGGCAACTGCTGGATCTTGCGCCAGTCGGCCTTTGCGATGCCCAGCTCGGCGAGCAGCTGCTCGGCCCATTGGGTGGCGTGGTCGGTCGTGGGCATATGCGTTGCCGGCCCGCTTTGCAGGATCGCGCGCCCGAAGCGCCCAGTGGCGGCCGGCATCGCCAGCATCGTCCCGATCTTGGCGCCACCGCCGGATTCGCCATGCACCATGATGCATTCGGGATCGCCGCCGAATTCGGCGATGTTGTCGCGCACCCATTGCAGCGCGAGCAGCAGGTCGAGCTGGCCCTGGTTGCCGCTATGCGCGAAATCGGGATCAAGGCCGCCGAAATAGGCATAGCCCAAGGCGCCGAGCCGGTGATTGAGCGACACCGAGACGACATCGTGATGCCGGGCCAGGTTCGAGCCATCGGTGCGCGGCCCGGCGCTGGTGCCGATGCTGAAGCCGCCGCCGTGGATCCACACCATCACCGCGCGCTTGCCGCCGTCGCGCAAGCCCGGGGTGAAGACGTTGAGCACCAGGCAATCCTCGCTCATCGGCGTCGCCACCCCCGGCGCGGTGCCGAAGAACTTGCCCATGTCCGCGCCCATGCCGCCTGCCGGATTGGCGGTGGACTGCCCCTGCGGCGCCATCGGCCCCCAGCCGAGGCAATCGCGCACCCCCGCCCATGGCTCGGCCGCGCGCGGCGGCAGGAAGCGATGCACGCCCCCGGTCGGCGCGCCATAGGGCACGCCCTTGAAGCTGAAGACGCCATCGCTGAAGCTTCCGCGAATCCGGCCACAGCGGGTTTCCACAACCGGGTCGGCCGCTTGCGCCGCGCCGGTCCCCGCCATCGCGGCGATGCCGGCACCGAGCGCCGAGCCGGTGAATATGCGGCGGCTCATTGTCATCGTCCTCTCCTGCGGTGCGGCAACTGCCGGCCGCCGATTCGTTTTATGCTATTCATCATAGTATTCTTGCCATCGCGCACAAGCCGCATGCCGGGGCGGGTGATGGTCGCGAAACGGTCGCCGATGCCGCCGACCGGCGCTTTGGGCCGCACGCCCGGTTGCGAGGCGTTCGCCGGGGGAATTTGCGCAGCCGTCTTGAAAGCCGGACGCCGGCGCCACATAGACATTCCATGAGCAACAAACCTTCCTCCGACGCGCCGCGCGGGAAAGACGGCAAATCCGACTGGACCGGCACGGCGGCGATCGCCGGCGCGGCGATCGGCTCGGCCGCGCTTGCCGCGGCGCTGCTCTTCGCCAGCCGCCGCAAGGATGCGGCCAGGCGCAGCCCCGTGCATCCCGAAGACGCGCCCGAGACAGATTGAGCCGATGCAACCGATCAGCCATGTCGCCGGCCGGGCGATCCCGTTCGGCCGCAAGAACGTCGATACCGACGTCGTCATCCCCGCCCATTGGCTCAAGACGATCACCCGCGACGGGCTCGGCAAGGGCGCGTTCGAGGCGGTGCGCAAGGAGCCGGGCAACGTCTTCGACGATCCGGAATACAAGGGCGCGCCGATCCTGATCGCGGGCGACAATTTCGGGTGCGGATCGAGCCGCGAGCATGCCGCCTGGGCGCTGCTCGACATGGGGATCAACTGCGTGATCGCGCCCAGCTTTTCGGACATCTTCTCGGGCAACGCCTTCAAGAACGGCATTCTCACCGTCGCCCTGCCGCAGGCGGCGGTGGACCGGCTGCTCGAGGTTGCCCGGACCGATCCGATCGATATCGATCTCGAAACCCAGACGGTGACGACGCGGTTTCAGGACCGCTTCACCTTCGAGATCGATCCATTTCGCAAGCATTGCCTGCTGAACGGGCTCGACGAGGTCGGGCTGACGCTCGCCCGCGACAGCGCGATCACCGCGCATGAACGCGCCACCGCCGCCCGCCAGCCCTTCCTCGCCCACGCCGTTGCGGGGTGAACGCCGGGCACTCGGGATTGATGTTTGCGACCCCTGCGCCTATCGCCGTCCGGCACGGCGGGGGCCGTCGCACCCACACAAGGGTTCAGGCCATGAACAGCTTCGAGGATCGCGAACGGGCCGAGGAGGCGAAGTTCGCGCAGGACGAGGAAATGCAGTTCCGCATCCATGCGCGCCGCAATCGCCTGCTCGGCGTATGGGCGGCGCAGCGCATGGGCCTGTCGGCCGCCGAGACCGAGGCTTATGCCAAAAGCGTCGTCCAGGCCGATTTCGAGGAATCGGGCGATGAGGACGTGGTGCGCAAGCTGCTTGGCGACCTGATCCTTGCCGGGGTCGAGGCGAGCGAGGGCGAAATCCGCGAAGCGATGCATGTCAAGGAAACCGACGCTCGCCGCGCCTTGCTCGGGCAGATCTGACGATGGCGATGACCGCAAGCGAGATCGAGCGGCTGATCCTCGTCGCGCTCCCCGATGCCGAAGTGACGATCACCGATCTGGCCGGCGATGGCGATCATTACGCCGCGCATGTCGTTTCCCCCGCTTTCATCGGCAAGCCGCGCATTGCCCAGCACAAGCTGGTTTACGCCGCGCTCGGCGAGCGCGTCGGCGGGCTGCTCCATGCCTTGCAATTGACCACCGCCGCCCCCAAGTGACCGGTCGGGCACCACGGGATGCGGTGCCAGGGGAACCCGAGATGACCGACACCAATACCCGCCTGACCGAAATCGTCCGTGGTAATGACGTAGTCCTGTTCATGAAGGGGACGCCGCTGTTTCCGCAATGCGGTTTTTCCAGCCGGGCGGTGGCGATCCTCAACCATCTGGGGGTCGATTTCCACAGCGTCGATGTCTTGCAGGACAATGAAATCCGCCAGGGAATCAAGGCGTTCTCCGATTGGCCGACGATCCCGCAACTCTATGTGAAGGGCGAGTTTCTCGGCGGCAGCGACATCATGATGGAAATGTACGAAGCGGGCGAACTCGCCGAACTGCTGCGCGAGCAGGGCATCGTCCATCCGGGTTGAGGCGCGCCGCGCCCTGCCACGAACCTTCCCGGGGCAAACCCCGTGATCCGGATTTATGCAGGCTGTTCTGGCCGGCTTCTGGCGCGAGGCGGAGCCTGACGGGGGGTGGGTGGCCCCGCCTCGCATGGATGACCGCTCGATCGGGTAGAGCCGGGCCGGGAGACTGTTCGGCCCGGGCTCCTCGAGACTGCCTACGGGTACTATGGACTATGCATGGACCGTGCCAAATATTGAATATCGTTTTTATACAGATATTTGATTAAAGGTTGCTGCCAACCGTCCGTGGTGGTTTGTAAAACTTGCCGACAGTGCCCGGCGGACGCGGCCCCTGCCCTTGCCAGGCGGCGCGCCAGCCGCGAAAGGAGGCCATGGCTCCCGCTTCCAGCCCCCCCGAGATCATTCCCGCCGCGACGGTGATCATCTTCCGCCAGCCGGCCCCCGGCGGCCCGCCCGAATTGCTGATGGTCGAGCGCGCACAGACGATGCGCTTTGCCGGCGGCGCGGCGGTTTTCCCCGGCGGCCGGATCGACCTGTCGGATCGTGAGTTGGCCCACCACCATGCCCTCCCCGCGCATGACGATGCCGACGACGCGCCGGCGCGGATCGCGGCAATCCGCGAGACGCTGGAGGAAACCGGCCTCGCGCTCGGCATCGACCGCGCGGTGAGCGCCACCGAGGCCGAGGAAGCCCGGCGCCTGCTGCTGGCCGAAGGGGCGCTGGCGCCGGTGCTCGCGCATATGGGCTGGACGCTGCACCCCGAGCGTCTGGTGCCGTTCGCGCGCTGGTGCCCGATGCATCCGCGCAGCTTCGATACGCGCTTCTACCTTGCCGATCTCGGCCGCGGCGCAGTCGAACTCAGCGCCGATCTCACCGAGAACAGCCGGCTGTTCTGGACCACCGCCGCCGACGCGCTGGCGAGCG
This sequence comes from Sphingomonadales bacterium, assembly GCA_028870315.1. Taxonomy (GTDB): domain Bacteria; phylum Pseudomonadota; class Alphaproteobacteria; order Sphingomonadales; family Sphingomonadaceae; genus Novosphingobium. The sequence goes on from JAGWPW010000131.1 coordinate 10,021, forward strand.
CCGACCGCGGCGAGATCACCATCATCTATCCTACCCGGCGCAATCTCGAACGCCTCGCGCTCTATGGCAATTTCGCCGAGGCCTGCGCGCAGGCAAGCGCCGTGCCGGTGCGGATGATCACCCCGCGCCCGGTCGAAATCGATGGCGAGCGCTGGCTGACCATTCCCGAGGGGCTGGGCTATCCCGTGACCCGCCAGATGATGGCGACGGTCAAGCGCGGCTAGAACAAGACGCGCGTGAATTCCCGATCACGCATCTTGCCCTAGGCGGTCGCGACCTCGGCGGCCGGCTTGCGGGCGAGCGCGACCGACAGCGCGGCGAGAAAGGCGCCGACAAAGGCAATCACCATGCCGATGATCGCCGGCCCATAATTGCCGTAAAGCCGCAGCGCGGTTCCCGGGCCGATCAGGCCGATTGCCATGAACGGCAGCATGATCGCCGGCATCAGCCCGATCGCGCGGCTGAAACTGGTGCGGCCGAAGGCATCGGCATAGGCCTTGCTGATCGCCGGAACCGCGCCCGCGCCGAAAAAGCCGATCATGCCGATCAGCCCGGCGAGCACCGGATAGCTCGGCCGCGTGAGCAGGCACAGCCACAGCGCGCAATCCGCGGCGGCCATCACCACCAGCGTCCGCGCGCCCCCGATGCGATCGGCCACCACCCCGAGCGCGACGGTGCCGGCCATGCCGACGAACGACATGACCGCCGCGAGCCCCGCCGCCGACATTGGCGCGATACCCCAGCTTTCCGCCATCGACACGAGGTGCTGGCCCAGCAGCACCGAACTGACGTTGGGCGCGGTCACCGCCAGCGTCAGCGCCCAGAAGCGCGGCTGCCCGAGCATCTGCCCGATCGTCACCGACGGCCCATGCCCCGGCCCGACCGCGGCGACATCAGCCCCCGGCCCCTGTTCGGGCGGCCAGTCCTCGATGAAGCGCGAAGCGGGCAGAATGGTAACGAGCGGCAACGCCGCGAGCATCAGAAAGGTCGACCGCAAGCCGATATGGAGGATCAGCCATTGCGCGGCGAGCGGCATGACCGCGACCATGATCGGCAGATGGACCAGCCCGATCGCCAGCCCGCGATTGCGGTGGAACCAGCGCGTGACCAGCGTCGGCGCCAGCACCGAACCGGTGATCGCCATGGTCGGCCCCAAAAGCAGGGCATCGGCCGCGATATAGACGAAATAGCTGTGCGACAGGAACATCACCAGCCACGCTGCCGCCATCATCAGCGAGGCCGCAGTGAGCAGCCCGCGCAGCGAGCGCCGCACCGCGAGCGCGCCCATCTGCGGCGCGAAGATCGAGGCGAACACCATGATCGCCAGCATGCCGGTCGAGGCCATCTCGGTCGAAACCCCGAGATATTGCTTCATCTGCGGCAACAGCACGCCCGGCGTCCCCATGACGCTGCCGACGCCGATATTGAAGGCAAGCGATGCGATCAGCGCCATGCGCGTGGACCTGGGGTGATTCGGCAGGGACGATTCCTGTCCGAAATCCTGGCTGATCATCAACGCTCTCCCGGTGCGCGATTTGCGCTGCCGTGGGCCTGTTTACAGCAAGCCCCGCGCTTGACCATGCGCAATCGCCGCAAGGCGCGGGCAGCTTTCACGATCGCCACGGCGCTGTCGCACGCTACTGGAGATAGCGTCGGCGCAACTGCGCGAGCTGCACCGGCCCGACGGCGATCTCCTCGCGCAGGTAGTTGGCGGGCGAGCCCCAGCGGGCGGTGATCGCGGCAAAGCTGTAGGCGAGAAACGGCTTGCCGTCCGCGGTCAGCAGCGGTTGCGGCTTGCGCACCGGCCCCTGGCTCGCGCGGGCGAACATCTGTGCCACCGGGTCGTGTGGATGCTGCGCGGGATCGATCGGCGGCATCTCATATTCGGGGTGACGATAGCTCGTCGAAAGCTCGTAATCCCGGTAGATATCGGCCATCGGCACGCCCAGCGCGGCAAGGATCATCGCGCTCGCAAAGCCGGTGCGATCCTGCCCGGCCGAGCAATTATAGACGATCGGCACATCGCCGCGCAGCAGATCGGCAAAGATCATCCGCAACTGCGGCTTCAGCAGTTCGGGAAAGGCGCGATACAGCGCCTCGACATCGAAATGGCCGCCGCTTGCCAGCGCCTGCATCGGATAGCCGACCGCGCCATAAGGCACGCCGGCGATCCGGCTGGGGGCGAGCACGCGCTCCTCCGACGAGCGAAGATCGACCATCTCCCTGAGCCCGACCGCGCCGATCTGGTCAAGGTCGGCGGCGCTGAGCAGCGGGGTTGCCCCCGAACGGTAGATGAGACCCCAGCGGACATGCCGGCCGCCCCAGGCCGGATAGCCGCCGAGATCGCGGAAATTGGACCCCTGTTCAAGCGGCAGCACGCGTTCGGCAACGGTCACGCGGCTGCCGTCGCGGCGATCGCGCAGCACGAACCAGCCGCGCACATGCGGCGAGGCGGCAAGCGACACCGCCCCATCCTCGATCCCGCGCGCGACGAGCTGCGGCGCGCTTGCCGCAGGCGCACCCGGCGTCAGGCGATAGACATCGACCGGCGCCCTGTCCTTCCAGCTCAGCTCGAAATGGCCGGCATCGTCGCGCACGACCCTGGGATCGACAACGCGTGCGCGAAGCGGAGCGCCGGCAAGCGCCAGCGCCGCGACGGAAAGGACAAGGAAGCGATTGTTCATAATGTCTTTTATGTGCGTTGCCGAGCACCCGGTCAAGACGCCGGCGCGAAGGCGGCGCCCGGCTGCGGAAACTGCTCGCGAAGGCGCGCGAAGGCGGTGCCCGGCCCAGCCTCCAGCCGCGCCGCGACCAGCGCGCAGACCTCGGCGGGGCCGTGGCGCAGCGTGTCGATTTCGAGGTCGCTGACGGCGTTGGCATAGACCGCATCGTAGAACCATGGACGCAGCCGCGAGAGGCGATCGACGATCTTCCTCGCCGCATCCGCGCCGAGGAGATCGACGGGCAGCTTCTTGTCCATGCTGCGGCTGGCGACGCGCTCGGTCAGCACCGCATAGGGCGGCTTGAGCGTCACCAGCAGCACCGGCAGCCCGTCGAGCCGCCAGATGCAATCCTGGAGAACCGCCGGGTCCTGCATGAGCAGGTGATCGACGATGATATTGGCGCCCTCGCGCGCGGCGGCGGCGATCCACTCGTGGAAAATCGCCATGGCGCGCGTGCCCTGCGGCCCGAAACGCCAGCGCAGCGGGCCATCGGGCCCGGCGCCGTCGCGCGGCACCGCCTCGATGCCCTCATGCGCGCGCGGCCCGTGATGGCCGAAGGCGGCGGGAAAGGTGCCGGCCATGAAATGGTCGATGCCATAGAGCAGCCAGAAATCCCCGGCGCGCTTCACCCATTCCTCGCAGGTGGTCGACTTGCCCGAGCCCGAGGTGCCGTTGACAAGGATGATCTGGCCGCTCACGCCGCGCCCCCCGGCGGCAGTTCGCCGCGCGCGATCCGGCGGAATTTGACCATCGGGCAGAACTCCTGATTGTCGCCCCAGTGGACGATGCCGTCCCAGTCCCAGGCGATGAGCGACCACACCACGGTGTGGTCGGTATAGCCGGTGAAGATCAGCCCGTCGGCGATGGTGCCGGTGGCGCAGAGGCTGCGGCCCTGCTCGTCGGTCGCCTCGAAGCGCACGCGACGCGGCCCATAGGGTCCGAATTCGAGCACCTCGCGGCGGCCCGAGGCCAGGCTCGCCATCACCCCGTCCTTCATCAGATAGCCGCCGATGAGCTTCTGCTCGCGCCCCTCGCCCATCGCGATTCCATGGAACGAGCTGTCCGCTGCGATCCCCCAGAAATAGCCGCCGCTGGCGAGCGAGGCATATTCGCGCGCGCCATACGAGGTATCGCGCATCGAAAAGCCGTCGATGGCGATGACCTCGCCGCCAAGGACGATGGTGCCGGTCATCCGTCCGGGCTGCTCGATATGGAATTTCGCGGTCTGGCGCTGGCCGGGATCGCCGGTGCGCAATTCATGCATCGGCCCCAGCGCCCGCCATTCGAGATCGAGCCGCAAATCATCGGCGTCATAGGCGATGGCATAGCGGGTCAGCGGCTCGATCACCCTGACCCGCAGCGAATTGGCCGCGGTCATGTCGAATTTCCGCGCGCCCTTCGGCATCGCCTGGAGATGGCTCCAGTTGTAATAGCGGCAGTTCCACTGAAACTGGCCCGAGCCGTCCCACAGCACCGGCCCGCCGTTGAGCAGCCCCATGTTCGGGCGGAAATAATATTGCACGAAGCCGTGGAGCCCGATCTCGGGCTTCGAGATCGCGAACCACACGCTTTCGTTCCAATAGGGATTGTCGTCACGGCCTTCGCCGAAGCGGTCGGCGGCGGGCAGCCCGGTCATCGCATCCTCGTCCATCGGCCAAGTCTGGCAGGATGGCGGCTTGCGGCCAAGCGCGATGGCGCCGCAGGCAATCGTCTCTGCGCTGACAATCAGGCGTCAGCTCTCGGCAAAGCCGAAGGGCGCCGTGCCCCGGCGGTAATCATCGGCCAGGATTTCGCGCCCGATCGGCGGCAGCGCGCGCGCGGCGCAATCGCCGCGATGGCACAGCCGGCACGAGACGCCGACGGGCGTCGGCTCGCCCGCCACATAGGCGAGCCGCGGCGCGTCCGCCGCCGCGCAGACCAGCGCGATGGCACGGATCACGCGCGGCCGGCCGACGCGGCCGCCGCCGGCGGCAACGCTGCGCGCGAGCGAGAAGAAGCGCTGACCATCGGGCAGTTCGAGCCATTGGGTGAGGATTTCGCCCGGGCGCTGCAACGCCGCATGGATCGACCACAGCGGGCAGCCGTGCCCGGCGAAGGGAAAGCCCGCGCCGTCGAGCCGCTTCGAGACATTGCCCGCGGCATCGACACGCAGGAAGAAGAACGCCACCCCTTCGCGCCCCGGCCGGGCAAGCGTGGTGAGGCGGTGCGCGGTCTGCTCGAAGCTGGTGGCGAACAGCCGCGCCAGCGCCTCGACATCATGGCCGCGCTCCTGCGCGGCGCGGCAGAAGCGCTCATAGGGCATGCGGATCGCGCCCGCGACATAATCGGCAAGGCTCCTTCGCAGCAGCACCTGCGCGGTCGCGCTCGACAGCTTCGCCTCGCGCACCGCCGCAGCGATGTCGCCGCGGCATTCGCTGTAGGCGATCTGGAGCGCCAGCTGAAACGCGCGGGTTTCGGCCGAAAGCGTATCGTCGAGCAGCAATTGCTGGTTGTGCCGGTCGAAGCGGCGGATCGCCCCCATCATCACCGCCGCCGGCAGCAGCCGCGTCCGGATGTTGTGGCGCGTTTCGAGATAGCGCTCGACCGAACCCGCCTCGGCCACCGTTTCGGCGATCGCCTCGGCGCGGACGTCGAGCCCGGCGAAGAAATTGCGCTTTTCGGCGAGATAGCGGCGCAATTCGGTGACGGGGTCGGCCTCCTCGCCCTCGGCGCCGGCTTCGGCGAGCGCGGCCTGCTCGCGGGTGAAGGCGCCATAGAGGCGCAGCAGCGCCTCGCTGATCCCGGGAAAGGAGGCGGCGAGATCGGCGATTTCGAGCGGCGGCAGGTCGATGTCGTCGAACAGCGGATCGGCCAGCACCTCGGTGAGGCGGCGGGCGGACTCGCCCGATTCGTCGACCGCGAAATCCGCCATGTCGAGCTGGTAGCTGCGCACCAGCCGCAGCAGGAGATCGGCGGTGACCGGGCGCTGGTTGCGTTCGATCAGCGCGACATAGGAGGCGGAAATCTCCAGATCCTCGGCCATCGCCTGCTGGGTGAGGCCAAGTTCGCGGCGCAGGCGCTTGACGCGCGGACCGAGGTAAAGCGGGCGGGCGGTGCTCATCGGGGTGATCCTGTCACGACAATACAACTTTACAACAAATTTCTGTAAAGTTTTACACCGTGACCGCATGCCGGCTTCAAAAGCCCGGATTCGCGAGGCAGACGCAAGGCAACGCAACCTCCATCGCGCGGAGCCCGACATGACCTACATGCACACCATCGCCGAAGCGGGCCAGAGCATCGGCCGCTTTCCCGGGACCTGGGACGCGATCGAGCCGGCCGCGGTCGCGCGCATGCGCCTCCAGAACCGCTTCCGCACCGGGCTCGACATCGCCCGCCACACCGCCGCGATCCTGCGGCGCGACATGGCCGCCTATGACGCCGACCCGGCGAACTACACGCAGTCGCTCGGCTGCTGGCACGGCTTCATCGGCCAGCAGAAGCTGATCAGCATCAAGAAGCATTTCGGCACCACCAGGGGGCGCTACCTCTATCTCTCGGGCTGGATGATCGCGGCGCTGCGCAGCGAGTTCGGCCCGCTTCCCGACCAGTCGATGCATGAGAAGACCAGCGTTCCGGCGCTGATCGCAGAGCTGTACACCTTCCTCAAGCAGGCCGACGCGCGCGAACTGGGCATGATGTTCCGCGAGGCCGATGCCGCGCAGGCGGCAGGCGACGAGATCAGGGCGGCGAAGATCGGCCATGCGATCGACAATTACGAGACGCATGTCGTGCCGATCATCGCCGATATCGACGCCGGCTTCGGCAATGCCGAGGCGACCTATCTGCTGGCGAAAAAGATGATCGAGGCGGGCGCCTGCGCGCTTCAGATCGAGAACCAGGTCTCGGACGAGAAGCAGTGCGGCCACCAGGACGGCAAGGTCACCGTGCCGCACGAGGACTTCCTCGCCAAGATCCGCGCATGCCGCTACGCCTTCATGGAACTGGGCATCGACGACGGGATCATCGTCGCGCGCACCGATTCGCTGGGCGCCGGGCTCACCAAGCAGATCGCCTTCACCCGCGAGCCGGGCGATCTCGGCGACCAGTACAACGGCTTTCTCGATTGCGAGGCGGTCGAGGGCGCGGGCCGTCCGGGCGATGTGCTCATCAACCGCGACGGCGTGCTGATGCGCCCGAAGCGGCTGCCCTCGAACCTCTACCAGTTCCGCCCCGGAACCGGCGAGGACCGCTGCGTGCTCGACTGCATCACCGCGCTGCAAAACGGCGCCGACCTGCTGTGGATCGAGACCGAAAAGCCGCATATCGCGCAGATCGCCGGCATGGTCGATCGCATCCGCGCGGTGATCCCCGATGCCAAGCTCGTCTACAACAATTCACCGAGCTTCAACTGGACGCTCAACTTCCGTTGCCAGGTGTTCGACGCCTGGACCGCGGAAGGCCGCGACCTTGCCGCCTATGACCGCGCCCGGCTGATGAGCGCCGATTACGACGAGACGCCGCTGGGCATCGAGGCGGACGCGCGCATCCAGAGCTTCCAGCGCGAGGCTTCGGCGCGCGCCGGCATTTTCCACCACCTCATCACGCTGCCGACCTATCACACCGCCGCGCTTTCGACCGACAATCTCGCGCGCGAATATTTCGGCGAGGCGGGAATGCTCGGCTATGTGAAGAACGTCCAGCGCCAGGAGATCCGCCAGGGCATCGCCTGCGTGAAGCACCAGAACATGTCGGGCTCGGACATCGGCGATGACCACAAGGAATATTTCGCCGGCGAGGCCGCGCTCAAGGCCGGCGGCATCCACAACACCATGAACCAGTTCGCCGCCTGAGCGCGGCGAACCTTGAACCCCAGCGTGAACGGAGGAAACCCATGACCACCATGTCCGAGCCCACCCGCGCCCGCGCGGTGCTTTCAACCGAAGACTTCAAGCTGATCAGCGAAGCGGTGCTGTTCTATCTGAAGGCGCATGAGGATTCGCCCGAATCCTCGAAATTCTCGAACCTCTATCACCGCCTCGGCAGCGCCGCGCGGCGTTGAGGGTGAGTTTGAAGGGAAGGCACTTCTTCGCGCTTTCCCCAACGAACGGCTGAACAACACTCCTGGGGAGGAGTTGGGCCCGTCGCACCGGTTCCGGTTGCGGCGGGCCCTTTGCCGGATCGCGCCGTCACTCGGCCATGGCATGCGCGGCATACATGTGCATGACATCGGCCGAGGTCACCGGCCGCGGCGCCTCGCCCGGCTTGAGCGGCGCCGCGCCGCCGGTCGAGATCAGCGTGGTATCGACGCCCGCCGCCCGCGCCTTGGCGCGCAGCGCACCAACGGTCAGTTCCTCGCGGCTGTGGTGCTGGAACGGATCGAATTTATAGAGCCGCATCGCGTTCCTGTGGGTGATCTTGTCGATCTGCGCGTCGGTGAGATGCTGCGCCGAACGCCACAGGATCTCGGGCGCATTCGGCCAGGGCGCGTCCGAATGCGGGTAATCGACCTCGTAGCAGACATTGTCCTCGCCGATCAGGTCGAGATTGCGCAGGCCATAGGCATCGTCGATGAAGCAGCTCGAAAAATGGCGCTTGAACACGTCGCTCGGCTTCATGTCGCCGTAATACTGGTTGGAATGCGTCCAGACATGGTGCTGCTCGTGGCTGTAGTCGGCACGCTCCATGAGATAGGGAATCCAGCCGATGCCGCTTTCCGAAAGGCAGATCTTGAGCGTCGGATAGCGGTGCAGCGCCGCCATGTTCATCCAGTCGGCCGCGCCGAAGGCGACCGCCATCGGCATGGTGGTGATGTTCGCCTCGATCGGGCTTTCGGGCGAGCAGTGCGGGCTGACATTGCCGGTGCCGATGTGCAGGCAGATCGCGGTCTCGCAATCCGACGCCGCCTTCCACAAGGGCTCCCAATAATCGCTGTGCACGCTCGGCATCCCGCCCATGGTCGGGTTCTCGCTCATCGTCACCGCATGGCAGCCCTTGTCGGCAAGCCGGCGCACCTCCTGCGCGGTAAGATCCATGTCCCACAGCGGCAGGCAGCCCAGCGGAATGAAGCGCCCGGGATGCGCGCCGCACCATTCGTCGATGTGCCAGTCGTTGTAGGCGCGCATATGGACGAGCGCCTGGCTCTTGTCGGGCGCCTTGATGAACAGCCCACCGTCGATGCCGGCAAAGCTCGGGAAATTGAGGCTGCCGGCAACGCCGTTGATGTTCATGTCGCCGATGCGGGCATCGACGTCCCAGCAGCCCTTGCGCAACTGGTCAAGGTGGGTGGGCTCCATGCCGTATTCCTCGCGCACCCGGCCGGTCACCGCGTTGAGCGCCACCGATTGCGTCTTCTTGCCCTGGTATTCCCAGTAATTGGTGCCGCTTTTCTTGATCTTGAGCTTGGGCGCGGTGGCATAGTCGGCGCCCGAGAGCTGGTTGTCGAACACGGTTCCGGGTTCGGTGATGTGGTCATCGACGCTGATAATGACCATGTCTTCCATTTTCATCGGACAAGTTCCTTTGCTGGCCGGCTCAGACATCCCAGACGAGCGGCAGGTTGCGGATCGACAAAAGGCCGGGAAACACCGTGGTGTCGGCGCCGGGCTTCACCCGGAACTCGGGGATGCGCCGGAACCATTCCTCGAGCAGCGTGCGCAATTCGCGCCGCGCGAGCGAGGCGCCGAGGCACAGATGCACGCCGGCAACGAAGGTGAAATGGCGGTTGCCCTTGCGCGTCATGTCGAAGCTGCGCGGATCGGGGAAGCGCGCTGCGTCGAAATTGCCGGCCGGGTTGAGGCACTGGATCGCATCGCCCGCCTTGATCTCGACCCCGTGCCATTCGAAATCGCGCCGCGCGGTGCGCGCGCTCGACAGGATCGGCTGGGTGCGCAGGAATTCCTCGACCGCCGAATTGATCAGTTCGGGATGGTCGCGCAATTGCCGCTGGATTTCGGGCTCAAGCGCCATGCGGCGGAACATCTGGCTGATCGTCGCTGCGACCGTGTCGAGCCCGCCGAGCCAGAGGAACCAGACCGTGCCGATCTTCTCGTCGGCGCTGAGCGCACGGCCCTCGATCCGGCCATGGACGATCTTCGAGACGAGGTGCTCGTCGGGCTCGCGCTCCTTCTCGGCGATGAAACCGCGCAGGAACGCCAGCACAGCGCGCAGCGCCGCCATGGTCTTTTGCGTGTCCCAGGAATGGAGGATGTCCCATTCCCAGGCGAGGAACTGCTCGAACATCGGCGCGGGAAAGCCCATCAGCCCCATGAAGATGCGCACCGGAAAGGCGCGGGCGAAATCCCAGGCGATATCGACCTCGCCCTGTCCCGCGAAGCCCTCGATCATCTCGACCACGACCCCGCGGATCGTCGCGTCCATCCGCGCCACTGCCGCCGGGCTGAAATGCGGCATCAGGAACATGCGGTACTTGCCATGTTCGGGCGGGTCGATGGCGAGCGGGATCGAACGGAAGGTCTCGCCGATCATCGCCTGGAATTCGGCGGTGCCGCGGTTCGAGAAATGGTCGTTGTCGGTATAGACGCGCTCGATGTCCTCGTAGCGATGCACCACCCAGGCGCCGCGCATGCCGCCGGCGATCCCGCCCGGCGCCTTGGGATTGGCGGGATTGAACAGCAGCGGCGGCAGGTCACGATCGGTCAGCCAGGCGCAGGGCAGATAGGGATCGACAAGATCGTTGGGCACCGAGCCCATCGCCCAGCCGAGATCGACCTTGAGTTCGGCGGGCACATGCGCGGGCGCCGGATAATCGACGCGAATCGAATCGAGCATGCGCGCCGCAGTCATCACCGCCGTCTCTCCTTTGCTGGCCATCAGCCGGTCACGTCAGTGGTCGGCCGGACCGTGACTTCGGAAATATGCGCCCGGCGCGGCAGGCTGACCATCAATATCACCGTGTCGGCGATGTCCTGCGGCATGACCACGCCCTCTTTGGTCACATGGTGACGCATGAACTCCTGCGCCCGGGCATCGCTCATCCCTTCGGCGACCTCGGACTGGGTGGCGCCGGGCATGAGGATCGACACGCGCACCCCATGCTCGCCGACCTCGCGGCGCAGCGCCTCGGTCAGCGCGTTCGCGGCATGTTTCGAGGCCGAATAGGAGTTGAACACCGGCGCCACCTTGCGCCCCGCCTGCGAGGTGATGTTGATGATGTCGCCCGTGCCGCGCGCCTTCATGTGCGGCACCGCGGCGCGGCAGGTGTGGAGCGTCGCCATGACGTTGACCTCCATCACCCGGCGATATTCGGCGAGATCGGCATTTTCGACGGTGCTCAGCTGGATGATGCCCGCCGAATTGACGAGAATGTCGAGCTGGCTGAAATGCGCGATCGTGCGCGCCACCGCCTGTTCGGCGAAATCGGCATCGACCGCATCGCCCGCCAGCACCAGCGCCCGGCCGCCCTCACGCTCGATCGCCGCCTTCATCGCCTCCAGCCGGTCGGCACGGCGCGCCGACAGCGCCACCGCCGCCCCGGCGCGCGCCAAGCCAAGCGCGACCCCCTCGCCGATGCCCGAGGACGCGCCCATCACCAGCGCCACCTTGCCCGTCAGAATACCGCTCATCATCCATCCTCTGCCCTGTCGGAGAAGGACCAAACCGCAAGGAAAAGCCAGCGCCTTCGCCTGCCGCCCGATTTTCATCGCCGCGACGAATGCCAACCCGCCTCACAGGGCTTGCGGTGGCGTCGCCGGCGATGACACAAGGCACAGGTGACGCAGTTCCGCCCACGGGCCTGCAAGGATCGGGAGAGAGACATGCCGCGCGAGATCATCAACGGCACCGGCATCGCCTATGAATTGCACGGCAGGGAGGGCGCGCCCGCGGTGGCGCTGACCCCGGGCGGCCGCTTCACCATGGATTCGCCGGGCCTGCGCGAATTCGCGAGCGCGCTGGTCGAAGGCGGCAGGCGCGTGCTGCTCTACGACCGGCCGAACTGCGGCCAGTCCGATGTCTGCCTTGCCGGCGAAAGCGAATCCGAAATGCAGGCCGAGGCGCTCGGCGGCCTCATCCGCAAGCTCGACCTCGGGCCGACGGTGATCGCCGGTGGCTCGGGCGGCGCGCGGGTGTCGATGCTGGCGGCGGCGCGCGACCCCGAAATCTGCTCGCACCTGGCAATCTGGTGGATCAGCGGCGATCCGATCGGCCTCATGCAGCTTGCGGTCTATTACTGCGGCGAAGCGGCAATGCTCGCCAGCCAGGGCGGAATGGAGGCGGTGCTCGGCGCGACAAGCTGGGCGGAGAATTTCGCCAGGAACCCCGCCGCGAAGGACGTCATCCGCGCCATGGACCCCGACGCCTTCATCGCCACCATGCAGAAATGGGCGGCCGCCTATGCCCCGTCCGACATCTCGCCCGTGCCGGGGATGAAGCCACGCGATTTCGCGCGCCTCACCATGCCGGTGCTGGTCTATCGCAGCGGCAGAAGCGACCTTTCGCACACCCGCGCCACCAGCGAATGGGTGCACCGGCTGATCCCGCACAGCGAATTCCTCGATCCGCCCTGGCAGGAGGACGAATGGAACTACCGCTCGACCGCAGTCATGGCGGGGAAGGTGAAGGGCCTGTTCGAAAGCTGGCCCAAGCTCGCGCCGAAAATCCTCGAATTCAGCCGGACGAAATAGGCGGGGGGAGCGGGGCGGGCGGTGGCCCAAAGCGCGCTCTTTCGCGCGTTTTGAAACGAACTCTCAGACATTCGGCGCGATCGGCCCCTGGCTGCTGCCGCTGACGAACTGCCGCACATAGGGATTGTCGGTGGTGTCGAGTTCGGCAACCGGCCCGCGCCAGACGATGCGGCCCTGGTGGAGCATCGCCACCTCGTCGGCGATGCGCCGCGCCGAGGGCAGGTCATGCGTGATCGACACGGCGGTGCAGCCCATCGAGCGCACGCGATCGACGATCAGTTCGTCGATCGCCGAGGCGGTGATCGGATCAAGCCCGGTGGTCGGCTCGTCGAAGAACAGGATGTCGGGCGCGCCGACGATGGCGCGGGCAAGACCGACGCGCTTCTGCATGCCGCCCGACATCTCGGACGGAAAGCGCTCGGCAACCTCGGGGCCGAGCCGGACCAGCCGCAGCGCCTCGATCGCGCGTTCGCGCGCGGCGCGGCGCTTCACACCATCGGCGTTGATCAGCCGAAAGGCGACGTTTTCCCACACCGTCAGGCTGTCGAACAGCGCCGCCCCCTGGAACAGCATGCCGATGCTGCGGAACAGGGGCTGCCGCTCGCCCCCGGACAGCGCGGTGACATCGGCCCCGTCAAGCAGCACCTTGCCGGCGTCGGCGTTCATCAACCCGAGCGCGATCTTGAGCGTGACCGACTTGCCCTGTCCCGAACCGCCGATCAGCACCAGCGAGCGTCCGCGTGTCACGGCAAGCTCAAGCCCGTCGAGCACGCGGGTCGCGCCGAAGCGCTTGGCAACCCCGCGCCATTCGAGCTTGGGCGCCTCGTTCGCGTCCGCCATGCTCACAGCCGGGTGAACAGCGTGGTCAAAAGGTAATCGGCGGCAAGGATCAGGATCGCCGAGGAGACCACCGCCTGCGTCGTCGCCTGGCCGACGCCACGCGCCCCGCCGCTTGCGTTCATCCCGTGGTAGCAGCCCATCATGCCGACGATGAGGCCGAACACCGCGGCCTTGATCAGCCCCGATTCGACGTCCCACGCCTTGAGGAAGGTCAGCGTGTTGCTGATGTAGATCGCCGGGCTCGTGTCGAGCAGATGGATCGCCACCTGCCAGCCGCCGGCAATGCCGATGATATCGGCGACCATCGCCAGCAGCGGCAGCGTCAGCACCGCCGCGATCAACCGCGGGGCGACGAGATAGCGGAACGGATCGGTGGACAGCGTGACCATCGCATCGATCTGCTCGGTCGCGCGCATCGCCCCGATTTCCGAGGCGATCGCCGCCGCGACGCGGCCCGCGAGCATCAGCGCCGCGAGCACCGGGCCAAGTTCGCGGGTGATCCCCAGCGCGACGATCTGTGGCATCACCTGTTCGGCGTTGAGCCGGTCGCCGCCGCTGTAGATGTTGAGCGCGAGCGCGGCGCCGGTGAACCATGCGGTCAGCCCGACCACCGGCAGCGAAAGAAAGCCGATCGCGCCCAGTTGCCGCAGGATCTGCCGCCCGAACCAGCGCGGGGTGAGCGAGGCGGCAAGGCCGCGCCCGGCAAACCGCCCGACGCGCCCCGCGCCGCCGGCGATGTCGAGGCTCGCCGCGCCGATCAGGGTGATCACGCCGAGCCCGCGCGGCGGCGGGGCTTCGGCGGCGCCAGCGTCAGTTCCCACCGGCCGCCGCC
>JAGWPW010000132.1 GCA_028870315.1 Sphingomonadales bacterium
TGCCCAAGGGCGAACTGACCCATCGCGGCGTGCCGGTCGATCTCGGCGCGATCCGCGATACCGCGCTTCTCGCCATCGAGGGCGAGAACGACGACATCTCGGGGATCGGGCAGACCCGCGCCGCGCTGACCATCGCGACCGCCCTGCCCGACAGCGCCAAGCAATATTTCCTCGCGCCCAAGGCCGGGCATTACGGGATCTTCAACGGCAGCCGCTGGCGCAAGACGATCGCCCCGGTGGTCGAGGCCTGGATCGACGCGCATGGCGCACGCCAGGGCAGCACGCGCAATTTGCGGGTGATCGGCTAGAGCAAAATTCGTGATCCAGAAATCGCGCATTTTGCTCTAAGGCTTGCGCGTTCGTCCGCAGGCGTGCGGGGCATGGCGAACCGCGCCGCGCCCGAATTCAGTGCCCGGCGGGAAGCGCGTGCATCCGCTCGGCAAGCTCGTCCCACAGCTGCGGCGTTGCCGCCGCGATCAGCCCGCGCCGGCCATCATCGACGCGATAGGCGGTGCCGTCGGGCCGGGCCGCCTTGCCGCCGCTTTCGTTGAGGAACAGCACGCCCGCGGCATGGTCCCAGGCATAGGTCCGCTCGAAGATCGACAGGTCGTTCAGCCCGAGGACGATGCGCGGATATTGTTCGGCCGCGCAGCGCGGGATATCGACGGTGCGGTAATGCGGCGCGATCGCGGTTTGCAGCGCGGCGCGGCGCGCGGGATCGGCGAAAAGCAGCGAGATCGCGGCGATCGGCGGCTGCGCGCCGCTTGCCCTTGCGCAAATCGCGGCATCGTCGAGGAAGGCGCCATGCCCGCGCGCGGCGCTGCAAAAGCGCCCGGTGAGCGGATCGAGAATCCAGCCGCCGATGGCCTCGCCCCGCTCGGCGAGCGCGACGAGAATGCCGAAGGGCGGCCGGCCGGCGGCGAAATTGTTGGTGCCATCGAGCGGATCGACGATCCAGCACAGCGCATCGCCAAGCCGCTCCAGCAGCGCCGGGTCGGCATGCACCGCTTCCTCGCCGACGATCGTCGCTTCGGGCAGGAGGCGCGCCAGCGCCTCGGACAGGATCGCCTCGCTTTCGTGGTCGGCGATGGTGACGGCGTCGTCCACCGCCTTTTGCCCGATCTCATGCGTGGCGAGATGCTGATAGCGCGGCAGGATCGCGCGCGTCGCGGCATCGCGCATGATCGCCTCGACCGAACGGGTGAGCGCGCGCATCAGCTGCGGTAATCGGCGTTGATCGCGATATAGCCATGCGTCAGGTCGCAGGTCCATACCGTCGCGCGGCCTTCGCCAAGGCCGATGTCGATGGCGATGCGGATCTCGCTTTCGCGCAGATGCGCGGCGACCGGGCCTTCGTCATAGCCGGCAACCGGCTCGCCATCGCGCGCGACCGGCGTATCGCCGAAAGCGATCGCCAGCCGGTCGCGGTCGGCCGGCTCGCCCGCCTTGCCGACCGCCATGACGATGCGGCCCCAATTGGCGTCCTCGCCGGCGATCGCGGTCTTGACCAGCGGCGAATTGGCGACCGACAGCCCGATGCGGCGGGCGCTGTCGTCGCTGACCGCGCCGGTGACGGCGATGGCGATGAACTTGCGCGCGCCCTCGCCATCGCGCACCACGAGATGCGCGAGTTGCAGGCACACCGCCTCCAGCGCCGCGGCGAAGGCATCCGCGCCCGGGCTGTCGAAACTCTCGATGCGCGCATTGCCCGCCTTGCCGGTGGCGAAGGCGAGCACGGTATCGCTGGTCGAGGTGTCGCTGTCGACGGTGATGCAGTGGAAGCTGCGGTCCGCCGCGTGGCTGAGCAATTGTTGCAGGAACGCGGGCGCGATCGCGGCATCGGTGAAGATATAGCCGAGCATCGTGGCCATGTCGGGGGCGATCATGCCGCTGCCCTTGATGATCGCCGAGATCGTCACTGTCCGCTCGCCGACGATGGCGGTGGCGGTCGCGCCCTTGGGGAAGGTGTCGGTGGTGGAGATGGTCCGCGCCGCGTCCTGCCAGCTGCACGGCGCGGCGGCAAGCGCGCTCGCGACGCCGGCGCGCGCCTTGTCGGCGGGCAGCGGCACGCCGATGACCCCGGTCGAGGAGACGAACACCTCGCTCGCCGCGCAGCCGAGATGGGCCGCGACCTGCGCCATGATTGCCTCCACCGCCGCGCGTCCGCGCCGCCCGGTGAAGGCATTGGCATTGCCGGCATTGACGACGAGCGCGCGTGCGCGCCCCGCCTTCACCTGCGCGCGCCCGAGTTCGACCTCGGAGGAACAACAGACGTTCTTCGTGAACACACCCGCGACCGCGGTGCCCTGCGCAAGCTCGACACAGGTGAGGTCGCAGCGCCCCCAGTCCTTGTAGCCGGCGCGGGCGATGCGCGGCGTCACCCCGGCGATTGCGGGCAGGTCGGGGAAAGGCACAGCGAGTGGCGATATGGTGTCGGACATGGCGGCGCGTTAGCGCCAGCGGATCGCCGGCGCCACGGCTTTCGTCCGGACGCGGGCTCGGCTATCAAGGCCGCCATGCAGGGGTTTTTCGCGCCGCTTGTGGCGCTGGCTATAGTAGCAGGCGGTGGCGCGCGCGCCGATCCGGTCTATTTCCGTTCGATCCCGCCCGGCCCGGTCGGCTCGACCAGCGACTGGGTGGGCGAGAAGGATTACCCCGAAGACGCGCTGCGCGCGGGCTATGCGGGGCGGGTGCGCTTCCGGGTGCTTGTCGATGTCACCGGCGCGGTGGTCGCCTGCGACGTGCTGCGCGGCACCGGCCATCCCTCGCTCGACGATGCGACCTGCGAGGCGATCGCCGCGCATGCGCGGCTGCATCCGGGCTTCGACGACAGGGGTAACCCGGTCGCGGGCAGCTATACCGGCGAGGTCGAATGGCGGCTGCCCGCATCGGCCGCGCCCGCCACGCCGCCGCCGTGAGCGGTCTGGACGGGGCGCGGACGCGCGCCTATAGCGCGCGCCGATGATCCGGCTGCTGCTCTCTCTGCTCGCGCTGGTGTCGGGGCTTGCCGCAAGCGGCGTTCCGGCACAGGCGCGGCTGTGCGGGGGTTGCGAGACCGAGATCAATGCCACCGCGCCGGCGCGCGCCGCGCTTGCCCGGGTGGCGCCGGCGCCGGCCTTCGTTGCCGCCGCGCCGCTATTTGCGCACGCGGTGCGTGGCGCCGCACTCCGGCTGCCGTCGGGTTTCGGCCTGCCGCCGGTGCCGGCGCGCATCGCGAGCGACCGCGCGCGCGAATAGCGCGGACACGCCTTCACCGTTTCCGCTTCGGGCGACGCGTGACGGGGCCGGTCCCGGCGCGGCCCAGGACATTCCCTTCGATTTCAGGATCATCGTATGCTCGGCACCATCGCCAAGGCCATTTTCGGCTCGTCGAACGATCGCTATGTCAAGTCGCTCGACCGGATCGTCCAGAAGATCGCCGCTTTAGAAGCCTCGGTTGCCGCGCTCGACGATGCCGCGCTCGCCGCGCAGACGCCTGCCTTTCGCGAACGGCTCGCCGCCGGCGCCAGCCTCGACGATCTGCTTCCCGAAGCCTTCGCCACGGTGCGCGAGGCCTCGCGCCGGGTGCTCGGCCTGAGGCATTTCGACGTGCAGATGATCGGCGGCATCGTGCTTCATCGCGGCGAGATCGCCGAGATGCGCACCGGCGAGGGCAAGACGCTGGTGGCAACGCTTGCGGTCTATCTCAACGCGCTGGAGGCAAGGGGCGTCCATGTCGTCACGGTGAACGACTACCTCGCCCGGCGCGATGCCGAATGGATGGGGCAGATCTATCGCTTCCTCGGGCTGACGGTGGGGGTGATCGTCCCCAATTTGTCCGAGCCCGAGCGGCGCGCGGCCTATAATTGCGACATCACCTATGCGACCAACAACGAACTCGGCTTCGACTATCTGCGCGACAACATGAAGCATGAGCGCGGCGAGATGGTCCACCGCCCGTTCACCTTCGCGGTGGTGGACGAGGTCGATTCGGTGCTGATCGACGAAGCGCGCACGCCGCTCATCATCTCCGGGCCGACCGACGACAAGAGCGATCTCTACATCGCCGTCGATGCGGTGGTGAAGCGGATCGCGCCCGAGGATTACGAGGCCGACGAAAAGACCAAATCGGTGACCCTGACCGAGGACGGCGCCGAGCGGATCGAGCGGATGCTCGAGGATGCGGCGCTGCTCGTCGGCTCGAACCTTTACGATATCGAGAACACCCAGGTCGTCCACCATCTCGACCAGGCGCTCAAGGCCAATGTCATGTTCAAGCGCGACATCGACTATATCGTCAAGGAAGGGAAGATCATCATCATCGATGAGTTCACTGGACGGATGATGGACGGCCGGCGCTGGTCGAATGGCCTGCACCAGGCGGTCGAGGCGAAGGAGGGGGTGCAGATCGAGCCCGAGAACCAGACCATGGCCTCGATCACTTTCCAGAACTACTTCCGCATGTATCCCAAGCTTGCCGGCATGACCGGCACCGCCGCCACCGAAGCCGCCGAATTCCACGACATCTACAAGATGAACGTGGTTTCGATCCCGACCAATGTCCCGGTGCGCCGGGTCGATGAGGAGGACGAGTTCTACAAGAACACCGCCGACAAGTTCCAGGCGATCGCCAGGCTGATCGGCGAGCGCGCCGCCGCCGGCCAGCCGGTGCTGGTCGGCACGGTCTCGATCGAGAAATCCGAGCTTCTGTCCGAATATCTCAGGCAGCAGGGGGTGAAGCACAATGTTCTCAACGCCCGCTTCCACGAGAGCGAGGCGCATATCGTCGCGCAGGCCGGGCGGCTGGGCGCGGTGACCATCGCCACCAACATGGCCGGTCGCGGCACCGACATCCAGCTTGGGGGCAATATCGAGTTCCGTATCGAGGACGAGCTTCGCGACCTGCCCGAAGGTCCCGCGCGCGAGACACGGGTGGCGCAGATCAGGGCCGAGGTCGCCGCCGAAAAGGAGCAGGTGCTCGCCGCCGGCGGGCTGTGCGTCATCGGCACCGAGCGTCACGAGAGCCGGCGCATCGACAACCAGCTGCGCGGCCGTTCGGGCCGGCAGGGCGATCCCGGGCTTTCGCGCTTCTACCTCTGCCTCGAAGATGATCTTTTGCGCATCTTCGGCCCCGATACGATGTTCTCGCGGCTGATGAATTCGAACCTCGCCGATGGCGAGGCGATCGGCTCGAAATGGCTGTCGAAAGCGATCGAAACCGCGCAGAAAAAGGTCGAGGCGCGCAATTACGACATCAGGAAGCAGGTCGTCGAATTCGACAATGTGATGAACGACCAGCGCAAGGTGATCTACGAGCAGCGCGCCGAGATCATGGATGCCGAAGCGGTGGACGAGGTCGTCCATGACATGCGCCACGATACGGTCAATGCGCTGGTCGGCACCGCCTGTCCGCCCGGGTCCTATCCCGAGTCATGGGACATCGCGGGGCTGGGCACGCGCATCCGCGATATTCTCGGCTTCGAGGCGCCGCTTGCCGCCTGGCTCGACGAGGACGGCATCGATCCCGAGCGGCTCGAACAGCGCCTCGCCGAAATGGCCGACGCGCATATGGCCGCGAAGATCCCCGCGGACGATGCGCCGATCTGGCGGCAGGTCGAGAAAAGCGTGCTGCTCGAACGGCTCGACCATTACTGGAAGGAGCATCTGGCGACGCTCGATGCGCTGCGTCAGGTGGTGTTCCTGCGCAGTTATGCGCAGAAGACGCCGATCAACGAATACAAGCGCGAGGCGTTCACCCTGTTCGGCCGGATGTTGGAGACGATCCGCGAGGATGTCACCCGCATCCTTGCGACCAGCGAACTGCGGCTGCAAGCCGCCCCGCCGCCGGTGCTGCCCAACCTCCCCGATTTCCTGACCACGCCCTTCTTCCAGCCCGCGCCGGGCGACCCGTTCGCCGCATCGGGCGCGGCGGCGGGCGCGCTCGCCGTGGCGCCGGCAGCAGCGGGCGGCGACCCCTATGCCGGCATGGGCCTGTCGCGCAACGCGCCCTGCCCGTGCGGATCGGGCGAGAAGTACAAGCATTGCCACGGCGCTGCGGGGTGAGGCGCGGCCAAAGCCGTGCGGCCGCGTAACAGGCGTCGCAGCGCTGCCGGGGCTGCTCGCCCGCCGGCCCTCCTCACGCACCCTCGCGGGGCAATCCCGGCGGGTCAATCCGATGCCATCGGGCATTGACCCGAGGCTCCGCAGCTAGCCCAACTTCGCCAGGATTTCGGTCATGGCGGGGGCGATGCGGCGGATTTCGTCGCGATGCGCGGCCGACAGGCTGTCGAGCAGCGCAAAGGCGCGCGGCGTGAGCCGCAGCAGCGTGCGCCGCTTGTCGCGCATCGCCGGCATACGCTCGACAAGGCCGAGCGCCTCCAGCCGATCGACCACCCCCGTCGCGCTGTGCGGCTTGACGATCAGCCGCTCGGCGACATGGCCGACCGTCGCTTCGCGCGCGTCGCAGGCCCGGATCGCGAGCAGCGCCTGGTGCTGTTGCGGCGTCAGCCCGGCGGCGGCGGCGGCGTGCTCGCTGAACGCCTGAAAGCGGCGGATCGCGTAGCGGAACGCGGCGAGCGCCGCATAATCGGCATCGCTCAGCGGATCGGTTTTCGTCGGCACCGGGCTTCCCTGCTTGAATTGTATCGCACTACGATATAATGGCCCGGCCATTCGCAGGACAGGGCCATTCGATGTCGATGACTACGCCAGCCGCCGCCGCAAGTCACAGGCTTGGCGATCACAGCGCCGATCGCCGGATGATCATGCTTGGCGCGATGGCGCTGGTCGTCGGCGCGGGCGGGGCGATCGGCGCCTTCCTTCTCGTCAGGCTGATCGGAATCGCGACCAATCTCTTCTGGTTCGGCCGGCTGTCGGCGGCCCCGGCCACGATCACCGCTGCCCGTGTCGGCGGCCTCGCGGCGCTGATTCCGGTGGCGGGCGGGCTGATCGTCGGCCTGATGGCGCGCTTCGGCTCGGACCGGATCCGCGGCCACGGCATTCCCGAGGCGATCGAGACGATCCTGTTCGGCGAAAGCCGGCTGTCGTTCAAGGTGGCGGTGCTCAAGCCGTTGTCCTCGGCGATCGCCATCGGCAGCGGCGGCCCGTTCGGCGCGGAGGGGCCGATCATCATGACCGGCGGCGCGATCGGCTCGCTGTTCGCGCAATGCTTCCATCTCAGCGCCGCCGAGCGCAAGACGCTGCTGGTCGCCGGTGCGGCCGCGGGCATGACCGCCATTTTCGGCACCCCGCTCGCCGCGATCCTGCTCGCGCTCGAAGTGCTGCTGTTCGAATGGAAGCCGCGCAGCTTCGTGCCGGTGGTGGCCGCGGTGCTGGTGGCGCTGGCCGGGCGGCCGCTGCTGCTGGGTGCGGCGCCGATGTTTCCGGCGCTGGCGCGCGAGCCCGACGGGGCATGGGTGTTCCCGGCCGCGGCCGGCATCGGCGCCGCGGTCGGACTGTTCGCCGCAGGCCTGTCGACGGCGCTTTACCGGATCGAGGACCTGTTCCACCGCCTGCCGGTCCACTGGATGTGGTGGCCGGCGATCGGCGCCTGCGTGGTCGGGGTGGGCGGTCTCGTCGATCCGCGCGTGCTGGGCGCGGGCTACGGCAATATCGCCGCGCTGCTTGCCGCCTCGATGCCGCTGCGGCTGGTGCTGGTGCTGCTCGTCGTCAAGGCGGTGGTCTGGCTGGTGGCGCTGGGTTCGGGCACCTCGGGCGGGGTGCTGGCACCGATCCTGACGCTCGGCGGGGCGGCGGGGCTGCTGCTCGGCCGGATGCTGCCGGGCGATCCGGGATTCTGGGCGATGATCGGCATGGCCGGGGTGATGAGCGGGGCGATGCGCGCGCCGCTGACCGGCGCGATCTTCGCTGCCGAACTGACCGGGCGGTTCACCGCCCTGCCGGCGACCATTGCCGCCGCCGGGGCCGCGCATGCGGTCAGCGTGCTGGTGATGCGGCGCTCGATCCTGACCGAGAAGATTGCCCGGCGCGGCCGCCATATCCTCCAGGAATATACCGTCGATCCGCTCGACCTGCTTCAGGCCGGCGAGATCATGACCCGCGACCCCGCGACGTTGCCGGGGGCGATGCCGGTGTCCGAGGTGGTTGGCTTTTTCGGGCGATCGGCGAAGTATCGCAGCTATCCGGTCATCGATGAGGCCGGGGCGCTGATCGGGCTCGTCTCGCGCGCGGATGCGCTGCGCTGGCGGGTCGAGGGCGGGCTCGATGCCACCGCGCTCGCCGACGCGGTGTCCGACGTCGCCCAGCCGGTCGCCTTTCCCGACACGACCAGCGGCGTGGTGGCCGATCTCATCCTCGAATCGGGCATCGGCCGCATCCCGATCGTCGAGGCGGGCACGCGCCGGGTGCTCGGCATCGTCTCGCGCCAGGACCTGCTCAAGATCCGCAGCGCCATCCGCCGTGCCGAGATGCGCCGCGTGCGCCCGCTCGGCAGGACGCAATTTGACACCGCATCGGTGTCCAAATAGCCTCGCGCCGATTTCCGTGCAGGATCGCGGAACGAGGAGGGACGATGTCGCGCGCCGCCACCGATTTTTCACCGCTGTTCACCCCCTTGCGCCTAGGCAATCTCGAACTTGCCAACCGCATCGTCTTCCCGCCGATGGGGCTCGAAGTCTGCGAGGAGGGGGTGCCGTCCGAGGAGGCGGCGGCCTATTACGCGCGCCGCGCCGCGGGCGGGGCTTCGCTGGTGTTTACCGAGGGCGTTTACATCGATCATCCGTCATCGGGCGACAATCCGCTGCTCGGGCGCTGGCATGGCGAGGCGGCCTTCGCGGGCTGGGAGCGGGTGGCACGCGCGGTTCACGAGGCCGGCGGCTATGTGCTGCCCGAGCTGTGGCATGTCGGCCTGATCTATCGCGGGCCGGACATATTGACCGGGCAGGACGTCGATTTCCGGCCCGAGCTCGGCCAGGTCAGCCCTTCGGGTTTCATCGCCCCGGGCAAACAGGTCTGCGACGGCATGAGCGAGGCCGAGATTGCCGCGGTGATCGACGCCTATGCCCGCGGCACCGCCAAGGCGGTCGAGCTCGGCTTCGATGGCATCGAGCTCCACGGCGCGCATGGCTATATCATCGACCAGTTCTTCTGGAAGGCGCTCAACCATCGCACCGACCGCTGGGGCGGCAGCCCGCGCGCGCGCGGGCAATTCGCCGCCGACGTGATCCGCGCCTGCCGCGAGCAGCTGCGTCCCGGCATGCCGGTGGTGCTGCGCATCAGCCAGTGGAAGATGGTCGATTTCGCCGCGCGCATGGCCGAGACCCCGCAGGAGCTCGAAGCGCTGCTTGCGCCCGCGGTCGAGGCCGGCGTCGATCTGTTCGATTGTTCGCAGCGCCGCTTCTGGGAGCCCTGTTTCACCGATGGAAGTGACCTCAACCTTGCCGGATGGGTCCGCAAGGTCACGGGGGTGCCGACGATGACGGTGGGCTCGATCGGGCTCGATTGCGACCTTCTCGCGAGCCTTGGCGAGGGGCGCACCGCCGAACTCGACCTGCCGAGTCTCGATGAACTGATGCGCCGTTTCAACCGCGGCGACTTCGATCTCATCGGCGTGGGACGCGCGATGATCGCCGAGCCCGATTGGCCCGGGATCGTGCGGCGTGGCGAACTGGGCGCGCTCAAGCCGTTTTCCACCCGCTCGCTCGCCGAGGCGCTGATGGCGCATGTCAAGGCGGAATGAGCGCGCGCGCCTGATCGTTGACCGGAATTTACCGTGTTTTGCGATAAAGCGACAGGAGTTGTCGGCTAAGCTCCTTGCATCTGCCAGTCCGTTTGCGGGGCGCTCGCTTGAAACAGGAAATTATCCGTGTCGGAGCCGAGGTCGCCGCGCCCGCGGGCGTCGGTGGGCTCGAGCCTGGTCCACCCGGCGAGGAAGAGCAGCGCAGCGCGCCGCGTTTCACGCTGGTGCTGCGCACCGCGCGGCTGCTCGCCGACGGGCGCGAATATCTGTGCGTGCTGCGCGATATTTCGGCAAGCGGCGTCAAGATCCGGCTGTTTCATCCGCTCCCGCGCTGCGAGGCGCTGGAACTGGAGTTCGAGGACGGGCTGCGCCATCGCATGGACGTGGTGTGGTGCGCCGACGATCACGCCGGGCTGCGCTTTGCCGAAGCGGTCGATGTGCCTGCGGTGCTCGAGGGCCGGTGTGTGACGCGCCCGCGGCGCCAGATGCGGATCAATGTCGCCGAGCCGGTGACGCTGTTCGCGGGTGGCGCCACGGTTTCGGGGCGGATCACCAATCTGTCGCAGCAAGGCGTCTGCCTCGAGACCGAGGCGACGCTGAGCCTTCGCGAACGCCTGCGGTTGGTCAGCGATCTGTTGCCCGAGATGGTATGCACCGTCTGCTGGCGCAGGAAGCCGCATTATGGCCTCGTCTTCGAGACCGGATTCAGGCTCGATGAACTCGCGCGGCTGCTCGCGCGGCTGCAGGAAACCAAACGCCGCGCGGTGCGCGGCGCCCGGCGCTGATCCCGGCCGCGCACCCGCCGCCCCGGATCACGCGAACCCTGGGGCGCTATCGCTGCCCAACGCAATCGGTTACAATCCGCCCACACCGCACCGCGCTGCGACAGCCGGCTCCGGGCGAGGCTTTGCGTCACATTCGCGCTTTCCTCCGGGGACCGCAGGGCAGGCCAGGACAACGCGCTGAAAAGTGCGCCCGGTTTTTGACCAATGGCGATGCGACAACAAGGTCCGGAGCACATAAGGCCAATAAATGGAAAGAATAAGAAATATCAAGGACCTTGCCATGCTGGCCGGGGTGTCGGCCGGAACGGTTTCGCGCGCTCTTGCCAATTCCGAACTCATCAGCGCCAAGACCCGCGCCAAGGTCCAGGCGCTCGCCCAGGCGCATGATTTTCGTCCCAACGTGCTGGCGCGCAACCTGCGCATCCAGCGAACCGGCGCGATCGGCGTTGCCATCCCGCTCGGGCCGGAAACGGTGGCGGGCTATTGCGATCCGCTGCTGATCGCGCTGCTCGGCTCGATTTCCGACGCGCTGGCGGTAAGGGGTTATGATCTGCTGCTGCTGCGCGTGGTGGCAAGCGACGAGGGGTGGCTCGATCGCCTGATCGGGTCGGGGCGGGTCGACGGGTTGATCGTCATCGGCGAGGCGGGCCAGCCCGAACGGCTTGCTGGCATCGCGCGGCGCTATCGGCCGCTGGCGGTCTGGGGCGAGGGCGGCGGACGCTATTGCAGCGTCGGCAGTGACAATCGCCGCGGTGGCGCGCTTGCCGCAGCGCATCTCCTGTCGCGCGGCTGCCGACGGCTCGCCTTTCTCGGCGATCCGCGGACGGGCGAGATCGCCGCGCGCCTTGCCGGCTGCCGCGAGGCGGTGGCGGGCGACGGGCTTGCCGAGCCGCTGGTCGAACTGCCGGAGCGCTGCGTGACGGCGGGCGCCGATCCCGCCTTTGCACGGCTGTTCGCGCCGGGTGACGACTGGCCGCAGGGCATCGTCGCTGCGTCCGGGTTGCTGGCGATGGGCGCGCTGCGCGCCTTGTCCGAATGCGGGCTGGGTGTTCCCGAGGATGTTCGGGTGGTGGGCTTCGACGACCGCGTCCTTGGCGAACAGACCGTGCCCCCGCTGTCGAGCGTGGTCCAGGACGTTCCGCGTGGCGCCGCGGCGCTGGTCGATCTGCTGCTGCGCCGGATCGGGGGCGAGGATACAGACTCGCTGGTGATGGAGCCCTGGCTGGTGGAAAGGCAGTCGAGCTAGCGCAAAATGCGTGTCTCAGGCGCGCTGCACCGGCATATGGCGGTCGTCAGACCGGCGCATGGTCCTTGGCGCAGCGAAACCCGACATGGCCGGTGGTGGTGTCGATCGGCTGCGCATAGCGCGCCGCCGGGCGATAGCGCTGGCAATAGGATGCGGCGCAAAGATGCGATCCGCCCTTCAGCACCTTGCGCGGGATACGGCAGCGGTCGCGTCGGTCGATGCTGTGCCCGCGCGTGCCGCCGCGCGGATCGGCGGGGATGCAGCAGGCATCGGGGCGCTTCTTCTTCATCGCTTTGGGCTCGGCATACCAGTCCGCTGTCCATTCCCAGACATTGCCGATGAGATCGTAAAGCCCATAGGGGTTCGCGGGAAAGCTGCCGACCGGCGAGGTGCGCAGCCAGCCGTCCTCCAACGTGTTGCCGTCGGGGAACGGGCCTTGCCAGTAGTTGGCAAGCATCGCGCCGCCCGGCGCCAGTTCGTCGCCCCAGGCGTAGTCCGCGTCATCCAGCCCGCCGCGTGCGGCGAATTCGAACTCGGCCTCGGTTGGCAGGCGCTTGCCCGCCCAGGCGGCATAGGCCTCGGCATCGCCATGGCCGACGTGGACCACCGGATGCTCCTCCAGCCCGTCGAGCGAACTGCCGGGACCCAGCGGATGCCGCCAGTCGGCGCCGAGCCGGTAATGCCACCACGGCGGCGCCGGATGGCCGGGGCGCGCGGGCGCAGGCTCGAAAACCAGCGAGCCCGGCTGCGCGAGTTCGCGCCGCAGTCCCGGATAAAGCCTTGGGTCCGGTGGCCGCTCCGCCTGCGTGACATGCCCGGTCGCGGCGACAAAGGCGGCGAAGCTCCGGTTGGTCACCGGGGTTTCGTCCAGCAGGAACGGGGCGATGCGCACACGGCGCGGCGGGGCTTCCTCGGGATAGAATCGCGCCGAACCCATGGTGAAGACGCCGCCGGGCACCACCCTCATGGCGCGACCGCCTGGCTCAATCGAAATCGATCCCGACATGGCGTACGTCGCCCTCGATTGCGCCTTGCGGGGTGGCGTAATCGGTTACGGTCACCCCGAGATCGCGCCCGACATCAAGCGTCTCGCCGCCGCCGGCGGGCAGGAGGACGCTGGTCGGCAAGGCGAGCCGCGCGAGATCGTGCCCGTCGCTCGACAGGATCACCGTCGCGCCCTTGCCCGGGCCGTTCGCGGCAAAGCGCATGACCAGCCGGTTCGCGCCCTGCGGCAGCGTGGCATCGGCGCGCAGTTTCCAGGTTTCCTCTGGATCGGTCGAGCGGGCGAACACGAAGGCGGGATGGCCATGGTCGAGATAGAGGCTCCAGCCGCCGAAATGGCTGCCCAGCGCCACGACCACGCCCGATGCGTCGGCCCGGTCGAGCACGAGATCGGCGTTCAGCGTGAACGAGCGGGCGAACAGCAGCGGCCGACCCAGCGCCGGCACGCTGACGTCCTTGCCCCAGAAGTCATAGTGCTTCGGCCCGCTCATCCACAGCCCGGCAGGGGTGCCGCGCGCCGGACCGAAGCGATGGTCGAGCGGGAACACATGGTTGGCGCGCGCCTGCTGCTCCCACAGCGCCTGCATCGCCTTGAGCCGTTCGGGCTGGGCGGGGCCGAGATCGAGAGCCTGCGAGAAGTCATGCGAAAGATCATAGAGCGTCCAGCTGATCTTCGGCCGGGGACCGGTGGGCGGCAGGTTCGACCACGAGGTGCGGCCATCGTCGCCCGAAAGGAACCAGCCGTCATGATAAAGCCCGATCTTGCCGCCCATCTCGAAATATTGGGTGCGCGGTTTGTCGGCATCGCAGGCGGCAAGGCTGGGCAGCAGGTTTTCGCCATCCATCGGCCTTTGCGCCACCCCGAGCACGCTGGTCGGCGCGGGCAGGCTGGCGGCGGCAAGCAGCGTCGGGGTGATGTCGATGAGATGGCCGAATTGCGCGCAGATCGCGCCGGGATGCGCCACATGGCCGGGCCACGACAGGATCATGCCGTTGCGGATGCCGCCGAGCATCGAGGCATATTGCTTGGTCCAGCGCAGCGGCGTGTCCATTGCCCAGGCAAAGCCCGCGGGATAGCTTTCATAGGTCATCGGCCCGCCCAGCCGGTCGATGTTCGCCTCCATCCAGGCCTCGCGCTCGTCGTGGCCGTTGATGCTGCGCATCTCGTCGATGGTTCCCGGCGGACCCGCCTCGGCGCTCGCGCCATTGTCGCCGATGATGAGCGTGACCAGCGTCGTGTCAGCCATGCCCATGCGCTGCAATTCGTCGAGCACGCGGCCGATCTCGGCGTCCTGAAAGGCGAGCTGCGCCGCGGCGACCTCCATGGTGCGTGCGGCGAAGGCCTTCTCGGCCGGGTTCAGCGAATCCCAGGCGGGGATTTCCGACGGCCGCGGGGTCAGGATCGTCCCCTTGGGGACGATGCCCATGGCAAGCTGGCGATGGAAGCTTTCCTCGCGCAGGCGGTCCCAGCCCATGTCGAAGCGGTGACGGAAGCGGGCGATCCATGCGGCGGGCGCCTGGTGCGGGGCATGGGTCGAGCCGGGCGCCCAATAGATGAAGAACGGCTTGTCGGGGGCGGC
This sequence comes from Sphingomonadales bacterium, assembly GCA_028870315.1. Taxonomy (GTDB): domain Bacteria; phylum Pseudomonadota; class Alphaproteobacteria; order Sphingomonadales; family Sphingomonadaceae; genus Novosphingobium. Next base: position 14,290 of record JAGWPW010000132.1, read on the forward strand.
GGCCTTCTGGTTGTGAACCCAGCGGATGAGATCCTCGGCGAGGCGCTGGTCGAGGATTTCGCCCTGGCCCTCGGTATCGGCCACGCGGTCGGTGCCGCGATAGAGAATCGGGCTGTACTGGTCGCTGTCGCCATAGGGGAAGCCGAAGAAATATTCGAAGCCGAGCGAGGTCGGCCAGGCATCGAAGGGACCCGCGGCACTGCGCTCTTCGGTCGGCACATTGTGATGCTTGCCGAACATCGCGGTGTTATAGCCGTTGAGCTTCAGGATCTCGGCGATGGTCGCGGTTTCGGGCAGGATACGGCCACCATAGCCCGGATAGCCGGCGCCAAGATCGGACAGGTAGCCGACGCCGGCATTGTGGTGATTGCGCCCGGTCAGCAGCGCCGCCCGGCTTGGCGAGCAGATCGCGGTGGTGTGGAAACGGTTGTAGCGCTGGCCGGCGGCGGCGAGGCGCGCGAAGTTGGGGGTCGGCACCGGCCCGCCAAAGGTGCTGGACATCGCAAAGCCGACATCGTCGGACATGATCACCAGCATGTTCGGCGCGCCGGCGGGCGCCGTTACCGGACCATGGCTGTCGGGCCGCGAATCGAGCGCGTTCTCGCCGATCACCCCGTCGAAGGGCGGCGCGGGAATGGGCAGCACGCTGCGATCGGGACCGGCGGCGGCGATCTGCGCGGGCGCCACCAGGGCCGCGGCGAGCAGCGCGAATCTGATTGCCTTGCGCATCCTACACCCCCGTCTCGTTGTAGCCGCGGGTGTAGGCAGCGCGGGCGGTGAAGTCCAATTCCCGGGATGATGCGTCCTGATGCCTTGCGGTTATGCCGCGCTGCACCGCGCCGTGAGGGCTGGCGATAGCCCGCGCGATGACCACGGGATCGGGCAATGCAAGGGACCGGCGCGGTGACGCCGGCCCCCTTTTCTCCGATCAGCGCGAGCCGAAGGCAACCCGGAAATTGATACCGAATTCGCGCGGCGCGGTCACCGTTGCCCCGGCATAATTGCTGATGAAATTGGCCGAGGTTGTCGGTCCTTTGGGATTGAGCACGTTGACCAGCGTTTCGGGCACCGCATAGGGGCTGCCGTTCAGCGTTTCCAGCTTGGCGAGATTGGCGAGATTCTTGCCGAAGACCATCAGCGACCAGCCGGCCTTGTCGTTCCTGATGCCGATATAGGCGTTGAGCAGGGCATAGGCGCCGATGTTGTCATAGGGGTTGAGCGGATCGTTCTGGGTCGCGCCGCGCCACGGCATCACCCCGCGCACGAAGCCGAATTTGTGGTCGCCCATCGGAAGGTCGTATTCGGCGGTGACCGTTCCGCTCCAGTCGGGCTGGAAATTGGCGGGAAGCCCGCCGCCCGGGCAGGCGCCGACATGCTCGCCCGCCGGAAGCGCGGCCTGGAGCTGGGGTAGCGTCGGCACTTGGCTGTAAGGCAGATTGTCGCAGGGGATCGCGACATTGCCGACCCGGCTCCTGGTATAGTCGATCGTGGCATCGATACTGAAATTGCGATTCGGGTGGAAATCGATTTCGCTCTCGACCCCGTCCACCTTGACCGGCACTCCGCTGATGAAATTGAAGGAGCTGACTGCCGGTGTCGTTGGCGAGATGTAGTCTATGTAGTAGACGCCATTCCCGGCGGTCCTGAACGGGTAATTCTTGAAATCTTGATGGAAGTAAGTCATATTTACGAGCAGTTTATGCGCGAAAAGCTCAGATTTCATGCCAATTTCATAATTGGTCGAGGTTTCCGGGTCGGAATGGGTGAACAATTGCTCGTTGGGCGAGAAGGCGGCCTGGGTGAAGTCGCCGATCGCATGTCCGCCCGGGCGCCACGAGGTGCCGGTGGAGGCATAGACCATCAGTTCCTCGCCGAAGCGGTGGCGCGCGGTGACATTGTAGATCGTCGGATTGCCGTTGTTGGGCGTGGCGCCCGAGATCAGCGAACCGTTGACATATAGGTTCTGCCCGGGGTCGCGATACTGGATATGACGCAGGCCACCCGAAATCTCGTTATGGTCGCCGATATGGAGGGTGACGTTGCCGTAGAAGGAATCCTCCTTGGTCGTCACCTGCGGCAGCGAGATTCCCGCGCTCACGAGGAACGGATTGAGCCCGCCGGGTGCGAAGCCCGCCGGGAGCGGCGCGAAATTGCCGATGACGAGGCCGATCAGCGCCGGATTGGCGAGACTGGTCACCGGCTGGCCGGTCTGCCGGAAATAGCCGACGACATAATCGAGGATGCCGCCGATGCGCTCGGCGTTCTGCAAGCGTATTTCATGCGATTCGAAGACGTTGCTGGTGTTGGTCGTGTAATGGAAGTCGAGGCTCGGGAAATAGGCACCTGAATCGTGATTGGTGGGCACGTAGTAATTGAAATTTTCATGCGACCCGACATAGATCAGGTTCTGACCGGCGAAGCTCACCTGGACGTGCCAGTCGAAGCGCTGCATGCGCTGGGTGACATTGTTGGGGAAGGTTTCGACCGCGCGGCGATCGCCAAGCGCGAAGGTGCCGTAATTGGGAGCCGTCGCCGGGCCGGCGGCGACAACACCCGCCGCAAGGCCGGTGGGGACGGTCGGATCGACCTGGCTGAAACTGACCGTCTGGTCGTAATCGACGATATTGTGATTGAGCGTCGTGAAGCTCATCCCCATCTTCAGCCAGTCGGTTGGCTCGAAGCGCAGCGACGCGCGCAGCGAACGCGTATCGCTGCTGGGCGGGGTGGCGTTGTTGACGCTGTAGACGTTGTTATAGCGGTTGAAGTCGTAAACCCCCGCGACGCGCACCGCGAGCTTGTCGGTGATGATCGGCACGCCGATGCCGAAGCTCACGTTCTTCTGGTCATGCGTGCCGATGGTGCCATCGACGAAGCCGCCCGCTTCCTCGAGATCGGGCGCATGGGTGGTGATCGCGATCGATCCCGAAGGCGTCGAACGCCCGCGCAGCGTGCCCTGCGGGCCGCGCTCCACATCGATCGCGTCGATATCGTACATCGCCTGGAAGATGGTGTCGCCGTCGATCGGCGCGTCGTTCAGGTAATATTGGATGGTGCCGTTGTCGCCGCTGACGTTGACGTCGTTGTTGATGCCGCGCATCGACGAGCTTGAACCGATGCCGTTGTTGTTCTCGACCAGCGAGAGCCCGGGGACCACGGTCGTGATATCCTGGAACTGCTGGATATTGTCCTTTTGCAGCGTCGCCTGGGTGACGGCATTGATGACCAGTGGAACATCCTGCAGCCGCTCGTCGCGCCGCCGGGCCTGGACGATGATGGTATCGCCCGCGGTCGCGCCGGTATCCGCGCTTTCGCCGGGGCTGTTGGGCGCGGTGCCCGCTGCCTGGGGTTGCACGGTGGCGGGTGCCGGCGCGGTCTGCGCCTGCGCGGTCGCCACGGCAAGCAGCGAAACCGCCATGCCGCCAAGCAAAATCATGCGATGATGTGCCATGAATTATCCTCCCCCAGGACGTTATTATGTGCCCATGGTAGTGGCGAGCGCGCGTCTGAAAAGCCGGGGCTCAAGGGGAATGACAACCCCGAGGCGCTTTTTTCAGGGCTGTTGCATCGATGCAACAAGGGCGTTGCGCGATCGGTACTGCCTGCCGAGCGCGGCCAACACCGCGCGGGCCAGAATTTTTTCGTCGGCCGGTGGCTCCGGGAATCGAACCGCACTATCACGACGATGATCCGGAAGGGCCATGCCCGCGGCCGGACACACGAGGGTCCGCGCGCGGGCCGAAGGCGACAGGGGCGGTCTATCTCGATTGCGGGTGTTGCCTTGGGCCGAAGGACTTGCCTGTTTCGTCCGGTCGCTGCCGCATTGCTTGCGCTCACCCTGTCGGCGGGGCTGGCGCCGGTGGCGCGCGCGCAGGATCATGACGACGATGACGAGGGTGAAGCGCGGCCGAGCGGCGCGCCGGCCGAGATCGTCGTCGCCGCACACCGGCTCGATGCCGCGCGCGCGGGCGTCGAGCCCGATCTCGGCGCATCGACCTTCACCCTGTCGAACGATGCGCTCGAACTGCGCCCCGGCGGCGAGACGACGACGATCGCCGATGTCCTGCTCCAGACCCCGGGGGTGGCGCAGGCCGGAAAGGGGCAGTTCAGCCTTCGCGGATCGCCGCAGGGCATCCAGTACCGGATCAACAATGTCATATTGCCCGATGGCATTACCGATCTTGGCGAACAGTTGAGCCCGCGGCTCGCGGACAAGATCGAGCTGATCACCGGCGCGCTGCCCGCGCAATACGGGCTGGAGACGGGCGGCGTCGTCAATATCACGACCAAGAACGGGCTTTACGGCCAGCAGGGCGAGGTCGAGCTCTATGGCGGCGGCGAAGGGCAGATCGAACCCGCCTTCGAATTTTCCGGCGCGTCGGGGCGCACGAGCTATTTCGTCACGGGAAGCTATGTGCATGACGCGGTCGGCCTTGCATCGCCCGATGGCCGCGCTCACCCCGCGCATGACGGCACCGACCAGTTCGAGGGATTGACCTTTCTCGATCACGTCATCGATGCCCATTCGCGGATCTCGCTGGTCGCCGGGCTTTCGGACGAGCACTTCCAGATTCCCGAAAACGCCGCGCTCAACCTCACCGCGCCCGGGCTGGTCGATCCGGCCAATCCGGTCGATGGCGGAGGGCTGCATCAGGCGAACCAGTATGGCGCGCTGAGCTATCTCGCCTCGGGCGCGGCGGGCACGCTGCAACTCTCGGTCTTCGCCCGCCACGCGCAATCGGGGCTGCGCGCCGGCGCCTCTGCCGGCTTGCCGCTCACCGGGCTCGGCGGCACGGCATCGTCCACCAGCGAGGCCGCCGGGCTCCAGGCCGAAGGGGCGCTGGAGGTCGGCGCGCGTCACACGCTGCGGGCGGGCGGGCTTGCGACCTTCGAGCGCCTGCGCAGCGGGCTCGATGCGCTCGCCTTCGCGCTCGGCGCACCGGCGCAAGCCCCGCTGGCGATCACCAACGTCGATCGCCTTCATCGCCGCGAAGGCAGCCTGTTCATCGAGGACGAGTGGAAGCCGTTCGATGGGTTGACGGTCAACATCGGCGGGCGTTTCGATACGATCTCGGACCTCGCGCAGGGCAGCGCTTTCGGCCCGCGCGCGAGCCTTGTATGGGCCGCGCCGTCGGGAACGACGCTGCACGCCGCCTATGCCCGCTATCTCGTCGCGCCGCCGCTACAGCCCCAGGGCGCGATCGCGGCGCTGGCGGGCACCAGCGCGCTGCAACCGGGCGCCACCGCCACCCCGCTCCGGCGCGAGCTCGACGATTATTATGACGCCGGGGTCCAGCAGAAGCTTGGCGAGCTGACCTTCGGCCTCGATGGCTTCTGGCGCGAGGCGCGCGATCTCCTCGCCGAAATGCAGGATGGCTCGCCGCTCATCACGCAGCCGTACAATTATGGGCAGGGACGGCTGCGCGGCCTCGTTGCCAGTGCCTCCTATGATGAGGGGCCGTTCGCCGGCTGGGCGAATTTCACCTGGCTCGACGCGGCGGCGCGCGGCATCGTCTCGGGCGGGGCAACCATTCCCGCCAGCGTCATCGATTATGCGGCCACGCATTGGGTCCTGCCCGAAGGCACGCAGCGCTGGTCGGGATCGGCGGGCGCGACCTATAAAATCGGGCGGCTGGGGCTGGGTGCCGAGATGCTCTATGCGAGCGGCCTGCCGCGCACCCCCCTGGCCGGCAATCCCGCGCCGGGAAGCCTGTCGGGCTATGTGCAGATCGACCTGTCGCTGACCACCCATCTCGACGGGCTGCGCGGCCGGCCGCTCGACCTGCGCTGCGATGTCATCAACCTTCTCGACCGCCGCTACATGATCAGCGACGAAGGCCCCGACGGCCTTGCCCAATGGGGGCCGCGCCGCGGGGTGTTCATCGGCTTTGAACAGGCCTTTTAGACCATCGCGCCAAAAAGGGCGCACCGGTTATCCATCTTCGATGCACGTCGTTCGGAAAAACGATACGACAACAAGGAGATGGGGCATCGAGGAACGCTTCAGGCGGGAAGCGCGCTCGCATTGTCCGGGTGGCGGATCGCCTCGCGCAACTGGAGGAGCGCGCGCGGGATCAGCGCATAGCCGATGAAATAGGCGGGCATCACGATCGCCCCCCAGTAGAAGGTATCCGGGCGCGAAAACAGCGCGATCATCGCGCCATAGCCGGCAAACAGCAGCACCGCGAACAGCCCCGACCGCCCCGGCAGCGCCAGCCAGCCAACCATTGGCCACAGCGCCGCGAGCAGCGCCAGCCCGATCGGCAGCGCCTGGAGCACCGAGGTGAAGACCACCGCCTTGAGCGTCGCCGAAAGCCCCTGGACATCGTGCCAGCCGGGCGAAGTGATGTCACCGGGGCGCAACTGCGGCGCGACCAGCGAGGCGTGCCAGGCCATCACCGCCGCGAAGGCGGCGAGCAGCAGCGCCCACCCCGCAACCTCGGTCCAGCGCCGCTCGAAAAGCGCGAAGGCCGCGGCAAGCAGCACGAAGGGCAGCGCAAGCTCGCGCAGGAACAGCGCCGCGGCCGCCGGCGCCAGCACCCACCACCACCGCCGCGGCCAGCCGAACACCCCGGCGAGCGCGAGGCTGAGGAAAATCCCGGCGAGATATTCCTGAAGCGCGAGCAGATAGGGATCGACGATCGAACTGCCGCCGGCGGCGAGCGCGATGCCGATGCCGACCCGCTCGAAGGGGTGGAGCGTGGTTTCAAAGGCGATCAGCCACGCCATGATCCCCGCGAACAGGACGACAAAGGCGAACTTCTGCAACCCCTTCCAGCCGATCCGCACGACCATCCAGTTCTGCGTCGGCAGGCGCATGGTGAAGAAGGGCTTCAGCGGATAATGATGCGCGCGCTGCAATTCGGCCGCGGCCTGGTGATAAGGCTCGCCGCGCGCGGTTCTTGCGGCGATGTCCTGATAGAGCCGCAGGTCGGTATAGCCGCCCTTGCGCGCGACATGGATCGGCGGCGGCTTGGCGGTCAGGCACCAGATGCTGGCGATCGCCAGCAGCAGGGCGACCATGATAGCGGCGGGGCGGGGAAGCAGGCGAAGCACGCGCCCCTTTTGTCCAAACCGCCCGCACATGCAAGGCGGGCGGCGCGTGCCGCGGCGCCGTCGCGACGCGCTATTGCTGCGGCGCGGTGCCGAAGCTGCCGCTCGCCGTATTGCCGGCGATGACATTGCCGTCATAGGACACCGCCGCGCCGCCGGCAGCCTGAAGCACGCCGGTTGCATTGCCGGTGATGGTGCTGCGCGTGAAGCTCAGCGTGGCGCCGCTGCCCCTGGCGACGACACCCGTATTATTGGCCGACGCGATCACCCCGTCGAGCACGACCGCGACATTGCTTCCCGCCGAATAGGCGGTCATCCCGGAGAGCACATTGTTGACCGACGCGCTGTCGCGCATCGTCACGCCGATCATCCCGGTCGAGCCGGTGCCGTTGGCGATCAGCCCGTCGCCGGCATTCTGCGAAATCGTCACGCGCTGCGCCGAAAGCTGCACGCTCGCCCCGCCGCCGGGCTTGACGCGGATGCCGGTGGAGCCGTTGTCGGCGACCACGGTGTCGAGCACATCGACGCGCACCCCGCCCGAGGCGGTCGCAGGCGCGACATAGATGCCGCCGGCGGTGAAGCCGCGGATCGTCGAGTTTTCGATGCGCACCTGCCCGGCCTGGATGATGGCGATCCCGCTGATGCCGCTGCCCAGCCCCTCGATGTCGAGACCGCTGAGATGCACGGCATCGCTGACGCCGGCGTTGATGACGATGCCGTTGGTGCCGCTCACCAGCACGCCGCCTTCAACCCCGGCGCAGATGATCGACAGCGCCTTGGTGATGGTGAGCGCGCCGAAGCCGCCCGAATCGAGGCAATTGATTTCGCCGCCCGCCGTGGTCTTGGTGATGGCGCCGGCGAAGGTCTTGCATGGCGCGGTGCGCGAGCAGGGATTGGCGTCGTCTCCCACCCCCGAGACCCAGGTTCGCGTCGCCTGCGCGAAGCCCGGTGTGCTGCCCAGGCCGAGCGCGGCGAAAGCCCCGCAGATCGCCACCATCCTGCCCATCGTCATCGCGCTCCCTTGGTATGTGGCGCTGTCCTATGGCAAAAGCGCCGTCCTAACAATCACGGCGACCGGCGAAGGCGCGTTTCATCCGGGCCCAGCGCCCTCGGGCCAGGTGATGTCGAGGCTGATCCGCGTCAGGGTCAGCGTGGCGATGCGCCAGACGCCGTCGAGCCGCACGTAGCTTTCATGGTAATGGCCGCGGCCGAGGATCGCCTTCCAGCCCTCGCGCGGATGGCGATCGGGCCAGGTGATGATGTCCTGCATCGCCCAGATCCCGGTCGCGCGACAGGGGGCGGTGATCTCGATCTCGGCGGTCAGCCCCTGGTGGCACGAGGTCGCGCTTTCCAGTCCGAAGCGCAGGCTGTCGGCATAGCGCTGGCCGCCTTCGAGCCAGAGCGTGCCATCGGGCGAGACGATCCGCAGATCAGGGGTGAACAGCGCCGGCAGGGCGCTCCACAGCTTGCAGTCGATGCAGCGGAAATAGCGCGCCTTGAGCTGGCGGATGGCGTCGATCGCGGCGAGGCGGGCAAGTTCGTCCATGGCGCGGCTTTCGCCCATCGCGCGCGCGGCGGCAAGCATCGCGGCGCCGGCGCTTCCGCCATGGACAAGCGCGCGCGCCTGTCCGAAGATGCCGTGATGGCAGCATTCGATTTCAGCGGAAAGGTGGTACTCGTCACCGGGGCGAGCGATGGCATCGGCGCGGTGATCGCGCGGGTTTTCGCCGAACATGGTGCCGCTGTCGCGATCGTCGCGCGGCGGCTCGAACCCCTGGAAGCGCAGGCCGCGGCGATCCGCGATGCGACCGGGCGCCGCTGCCTTGCGATTTCGGGCGATGTCACCGACCCGCTCGACTGGGAACGGGTCATCGCCGCGACACTCGCCGAATTCGGCGCGATCGATGTCCTCGTCAACAATGCCGGCGGCTCGGTGCGTTCCTCGCTGCGCAAGCTGACGCCTGCGGTATGGCAGCGCGGCCGCGCGCTCAACCTCGATGCCGCCGCCTATGGGATCATGGCGGTGGGGCGCCATTTCCTCGAACGGCAGGCGGGCGCGATCGTCAACATCTCCTCGGTCGCCGGGATCAACGGCACCATGGGCGAGGTGCCCTATTCCGCGGGCAAGGCCGGGGTGCAGATGCTGACGCGCGTTGCCGCCGCCGAATGGGGGCCGCATGGTGTCCGGGTCAATTGCGTCGCGCCGGGGATGACCGCGACCGGGCGGATGCAAAAGGCGGTGGCGCGCGGCGCCTATGATCTTGCCGAAGCCACCCGTCGCTTTCCGCTGCGCCGCGTCGGCACCTGCGAGGAAGTGGCGCATGCGGTGCTGTTCCTCGCCAGCGACTATGCCTCCTATATCACCGGCCAGACGCTGGCGGTCGATGGCGGGCCGCCGATCGCCGGCTTCACCGAGGATTAGGGCATCGCGCCGAAAAGTGGGCACCGGTTTTCGGCAAACAGCGATGCGACCACAAAGGCCCGGAGCACATTGCGTGATTTCCGAAATCACGCAATGTGCTCCAAAGAGGTCAGGCCAGCCGCGGATCGACGACGGTGCGCACCGGCGCGCCGGGCGCACCCATCGCCGCGATCGCCGCGCTGACGCCGCCGACCCCCACCGTTTCGCCCAGCCATGATGCGACATCGATGCGCCCGTCGGCGATGGCGCGCAGCGCGAGGTCCATGTCCTGCGGCTCCTCGCCGCCGGCGAAATGGACGGTGAGCCGCTTGTTCTGCGCGGCGAAGACGAACAGCCGGTCCGCTTCCATGCAATAGCCGCCCATGACGATGCGCGCGTCGAAGGGGGCGGCGGCGATGATCTCGGACAGCATGCCGGGGCGCCCGACATTCTCGTAGATCAGGCTGACCTGCCGTCCGCCGACCGGCGCATAGGGCGAGGCCTCGCGCGGATCGCACGCGACATCGGCGCCCATCGCCAGCGCCAGCGCGCGCCGCCCGGCGTCGAAATCGGCCGCGATGATCGGCGCGATGCCGAGCAGCCGCAGCCCGGCGATGACCCCGAGCCCGATCGCGCCGCAGCCGATCACCAGCGCGGCATCGTCCCTGCTCGGCCGCCCGCGCCGTGCATGTTCGAGACCGACCGCGAGCGGCTCGATCATCGCCGCGCGCTCATCGTCGAGTGCGTCGGGCACCTCGATCATCATCGCCGCGTCGAGCAGCATCAGCTCGCCGCAGCCGCCCGGGCAGTCGTGGCTGAAGCCGATCACCGCATGGCTGCCCTTGGCACGCATGATCGGCACCGAGGTGACGCGGCGCCCGGGCTTCACCCTGCGCGTGGTTCCCGGTCCGTAATCGAGCAGTTCGCCGACAAATTCGTGGCCCGGCACGAAGGGCCGCGCGAAATCGAGCGCGGCATAAGGGCCGCCATGCGCGCGCGACAGGTCGATGACGTTCTGCCCGGCATGGAGGAAATGCGAATCCGACGCGCACAGGCCGCAGCGATGCGTGCGCACCAGCGCCTGTCCGGCATCGGGCACCGGATCGGGCAAGGTTCCGGTGTGGACCGTGCCGCCTTCGACATAGGCCGCCCTCATCGGCCCAGCGTCCCGAGCACGGCATAGGAGGGATCGTCGCGGTCGCGGCGCGCTGTATCGTGGCGCTTCATCGCCGTCACCTCGCGGATCTCGTCGGTTTCCATGATCGTGTGGCGGTGATCGAGCGCCCAGTGCCCGTCGCGCTTCGACCAGCGGTCGCAATAGCGGCTGACCACGGTCATCTCGTGCAGCTTTCCGCCGCGTTCGAGGCGCAGCCGCGCGGTGACGTAAGCCTCGCTGCCCGCGCGCTCGCCGTCGAGCGCGATGACGATGTTGCTCACCTGATGGTTATGGGTGAGCAGTTGCGCATGCACCGCGCAGACATGGTCGATGAAGCCGCGGCCGCTGCCCTGAAACACGTCGGCGCCGTAATCGGCGGTTCCGTCCTCGTGCCAGATCGAATAGCCGAGTTCGTGATCGATGCGGTCCATCGCCCGGCAATAGCGATAGATCTGCTCCCTGATCGCCTCGCGGTCGGCAAGCGCTTCCGGGCCCGGGGTTTTCATGCCTTCTCCTTCGCGACATAGCCCGCCGACATCGCCTTGACCGCGAGCAGCCGCGCCTGGCGCTGCGCCGGCGAGATCGGCGACATGCCGGTGCCATGCTCGTCCTCGCCCCAATTGTGGACCGCGATCCGCCCGAGCCGTTCCAGCCCGACGCGGGCGACCTCCTCGGGCCGGGCCATGCCGTCGGGCACCGGCTGGCCGGCAAGTTCGAGCGAGCGGCGATGCGCGGGCGTGTCGGTGCGGCCCAGGATCAGGCTCAGCACGTCGATGCCCGCCTCGCCCAGTTCGGACCACAGCGCCTCGCCGAAATTGAGCGCGAAACCCTTGGCGGCGGTATAGACCGCCAGCCCGTGCAGCCCGCCATAACAGGCGCCCGAGCCGACGAGGATCATCCCGCCGCGCCGGCGCGCGCGCATGGCGCGGCCCAGCCAGTGGCAATTGCGCATGGTGGTCAGGACATTGAGCGTCACCAGCCCGTCCCATTCGGCGATGTCGCGGTCGAGAAAGCGGCTGTTGACCGTGTCGGCGCCGGCATTGGCGATATAAAGGCCGATCTCGCGCCCGCCCGCCGCCTCGGCGACGCGCGCAGCGGCGTCGGGCCGGGCGAGATCGACCGAGGCGGTGACGCATTGCCGGCCGAGCGCGCGAATCTCCGCAGCGAGCGCGGCGAGCGGCGCCTCGCGCCGGGCGATGAGCACGCAATCGAGCCCGCGCCGCGCCACGGCGCGCGCAAAGGCGCTGCCGGTCCCTTCCGAAGCGCCGGTGATGAGCGCCCAGGGGCCGTATTTCCGGGTGAAATCCATCATCGCCTCCCGTCGGCTGCGGGAGCAAGGCTGGCGCGCCTGTCGATCCGGTCGGATCGGCGCTCCGGTGGCTGGCTTGCCGCATTTTCCCAAGCTCCCGGGCATGGTGCCCGGTGCCTGGAGTGCTCTAGGCTCACCGCCTTGAACCCGCCATCGCGAATTGGCGATCCGGCCGAGACAACGCCGGTGCGAAGACCGCCTTGCAGGTGCGACGGCGCGCTGGCGCCCCCGCCATTGCCAGCACGTCCGCATCGCCGGCGGGCGACCTGTCACTAAAATTTACACTTTCTGATCAGCAGCTTTTTCAAAGCTGACAAGCGATTGATTGATTAACGAATCATTAATTGGCATGATTTTTGCTTACCGCTCAAGCGGCATTGGCGTCGATCGGCTCCAAAAAACAGCCGTTCATCGGCTGCATGGCTCAGGAATCGGCGGCGCCATGCCGGGATTTGATCATGGAGATGAGGCATGAAACTGGTTTCATGGAGAGGCGCGCTGCTGGCGGTCCTCGCGCAGCCGGCATTCTTCGCGGTGCCGGCGCAGGCGGGGCAGACGCAGGTCGCAACGATATCGGGTTGCTACGACTGCCTTGGCCAATTCGATACGCCGGTGCTGGTGATCAACAATTCGACCGGTGGCACGATCACCAATGCGCAGATGCTTCTGACCGGCTATCAGGGCGACAATAACGGGCAGTCCGCGACGGTGTCGCTAGGCACGCTGGCGGCGGGATCGACCCAGCTCAACTGGGGCGGCCTGCCCGGCTCCAACGGTTCGACCAGTCCGTTCAACCTGACCGCCTATGACTATGACGACGAGTTCATAAACACCCAATACCAGATCCCGACGTCAGATTGCGGCAATGTCCTGGGCTGTGTTTCCGGCGGGGGACCGCAGTGGTATGCGCAGACGGGCAATTTCGAGGTGACCTTCAGCGGCACCGTTTCGGGCGGCCAATATGACGGCCAGTCAGTGTATGCCCAGTTCACGCCCGCCAACAACGCCACCGGCGGCTTCGTTCCCTGGGAAGGGCTGGACGCGACCGGCTATTCCGAACAGCCCTGCTGCGATCAGCACAGCGGCACGGTGACTGGCGATCTCGCCAACATCTTCCTCGGGACCGCCCCGCCGCCGGGGGTGCCCGAACCGGCGACCTGGGCGATGATGCTGGCGGGTTTCGCGGTGGTGGGCGCGGGCCTGCGCCGCCGCGCGACGGTCGCGCTCGCCTGACGGCGCGGTCCTGACGGTCCGGACACCATCCTGCGCGCATTCAACCGCGCGGGATGGCGCCGGCCGGTTTTCACCCGGATTTGCAGGCGAACAGCAGCCGCCCCGGCGCAAGCCTTGCGAGCACTTCGCCGACCGCCAGCGGTGACACCGCAAAGCAGCCCTCGCTGCGTCCGACCCGGCCTTGGGTGCGCGCCATCTCGGCGCTGACATAGGTGGCGGGGTGGATGACGATGCCGCGTTCGCGCGCGAGGCTGTTTGCCGCATCGAGCCCGTCGAGCCGCAGCGCGTGGCCGTGCCGGCCGTGATAAAGCTCGCGGGTGACGAACGCGCCCTCGCACGAGGCGTTCGAGCCCGGCCGGTTCGAGAGATGCTCGACAAGCCCGAGATTGCGCGGATCGGAGCCGCGGCCATGCGCGACGAGATGGCTCGCGATCAGCCGTCCGCCCGCGACATCGACCATCTGGAAGCGCTCTTCCTCCGAGCGTTGCGCGAAATCGACGATGCCGATGACATCGCGATGCGCCACCTCGCCGCGATGCGAATCGAGCGCCGCCAGCGCCAGCGGCAGCAGCGCCGGGCGCGGCGCCTGGGCGACAGCAGCGAAAACAGTGCGGGGAGCAACGGCAAGGCCCGTAGCCCCCGCCGACAGCGCGCCGAGCAAACGGCGCCGGTTGACGTTCATGTGTGACCGGATTTGTTGGCAGGATGCTTTGTTGCATCTGTGGGGACGATCGCGGCGAATTTGAACAATGCCGTCCGATTTGCGCGATAAACCGCAAGGCGTTTGCGACGAAGCGTTGGCCGCTGCGGGAACCATCGCGCCCGGGTCGTTATCCACCGCGCGGGGTGCCACCCGCCCGCGCCTTCGCCTATAGCGCGGCGATGACCTGCGATCCCTTGCTGCTGCTCCGCGAGATTTTCGGCTTCGAACGCTTCCGCGGCGTGCAGGAGACGGTGGTCCGGCGCGTGCTGGCGGGCGGCGACACGCTGGCGGTGATGCCCACCGGCGCCGGCAAATCGCTGTGCTACCAGTTGCCCGCGCTGGCGTTGCCGGGTTGCTGCGTCGTCGTCTCGCCGCTCATCGCGCTGATGCACGACCAGCTGCGCGCGGCGCGCGCGCTCGGCATCCGCGCCGCCAGCCTGACCTCGGTCGATGCCGACTGGCGCGACACGCTGCGCCGGCTCGAAGCGGGCGAGCTCGACCTGCTCTATGTCGCGCCCGAGCGCGCGACCACCCCCGCCTTTCAGGAGATGCTGGCCGGGGTCGAGGTTGCGCTCTTCGCCATCGACGAGGCGCATTGCGTCTCTGAATGGGGGCATGACTTCCGCCCCGATTACCGCCTGCTGCGCCCGCTGCTCGACCGTTTCGCGGTGCCGCGGCTCGCGCTGACCGCCACCGCCGACCACCACACCCGCGAGGATATCCTGCGCGAGCTGGGAATCGCCGGTGACGGGCTGATCGTTGCCGGCTTCGATCGGCCCAATATCCGCTACACCGTGCAGCCGCGCGATTCGCGTGGCGGCGATGTCGGCCGGCTGGTCGCCGCCAGTCCGGGCTGCGGCATCGTCTATGTGCCGACCCGGGCGATGGCCGAAAGGCTGGCTGCAACGCTGGCGCACGCCGATCGCCCGGTGCGCGCCTATCATGCCGGGCTGCCGGCCGAGGCGCGCGCCGCCAACCAGGCCGCCTTCCAGGCGAGCGAGGAGATGGTGATGGTCGCCACCGTCGCCTTCGGCATGGGCATTGACAAGCCCGATGTCCGTTTCGTCATCCATGCGGGCCTGCCCAAGTCGATCGAGGCCTATTACCAGGAAAGCGGCCGCGCCGGGCGCGACGGCGATCCCGCGCAGGCGACGCTGCTGTGGGGTGCGGCTGATTTCGCGCTCGCCCGCCAGCGCCTCGTCGAAATCGACAGCCAGCGCCAGCCCGCCGAACGCACCCGCATCGAGGCGCTCGGCGCCTTCGTCGAGACCGGCACCTGTCGCCGCGCGGTGCTGCTGCGCCACTTCGGCGAAAGCCCGGCCGCGACCTGCGGCAATTGCGACAATTGCCTCGCCCCGCCGGCGCGCCGCGACGTGCGCGAGATCGCCCAGAAGCTGCTCTCGGCGGTCTATCGCACCGGTCAAAGCTTCGGCCTCGCGCATGTCGAGGCGGTGCTGACCGGGCGCAGCAACGAACGCATAGAGGCGCGCGGCCACCACCGCCTGTCGGTTTATGGCATCGTCGGCGCCGAGGAGGCGCCGCTCATCAAGCCCGTCGCCCGCGCCCTCACCGTGCGCGGGGCGCTCGCCACCACCGAACACGGCGGGCTGATGCTGGGCGAGACCGCGCGCAGCTATCTGCAAGGCGCCGAGGATGTTTCGCTCGTCCTGCCACCGGCCCGGCCGGGACGCGACAAGCGCCGCCGCGCCGAAGCCGGGGACGTGCATGATCCGCTGTTCGAGGCGCTGCGCGCCTGCCGCCGCGACCTCGCCCGCGAAGCCGCGGTGCCACCCTATGTCATCTTCCATGACAGCACGTTGCGCGACATGGCCCGCCTGCGCCCGCGCTCGGACGCCGAACTGGCCGAGGTCAGCGGGGTGGGCGCGCGCAAGCGCGAGGCCTATGGCGCGGCGTTTCTCGCGGTGATCGCGCGCTTCGCGCCCGGGTGAAGGCAAAAGCGTGATTCCGGGGCTGCTGGCCTTCGGATTGGTGCACTTTTTCTCTCCAGCCCACTTGCGACAATCTGTTAACTATGGAAGATTCGCTGGCCATGGCGAGGGGCAGGCGCGAAACAAGGCTGGCGCGGGAGCGCGTGGTGCAGGGCGCGGCGTTGTGCTGCCTTCTGGTGCTCGGCGCGATCGCGGTGATCGGGCCGAGCGGATTGCTCGCCTGGGGCGAGAACCGGCGGCTTCTGGTCGAGCATCGTCAGGAAATCCGCGATCTCACGCATCAGCGCGATGTGCTGGCGAACCGGGTGCGGCTGCTCGATCCCAACCATGTCGATCCCGATCTCGCGGGCGAGCTGCTGCGCGCCAAGCTCAATGTGGTGCATCCTGACGAGATGGTGCTGCTGGTTCACTGAGCGCCGGCGACCGCTGGCGGCACCTGCGCGATTCTCCGGATGGATTTCGCGATCTGCGGCCTTTCGGTTTGTCGGCATGCGGCTATATGGACTTCTCTTCCGAAGCTCGAATGGGGGCGTTCCCTTGGCCAGATCCGCCAGAACCAGCGAAATATCGAAGGCAAAGGCGGCAGCGTCCGCGCGGCCCGCGCCGCGTGCGGAGGAGGGGCAGGATGCGATCCAGCTTCGCAGCCTCCAGCTCGCGCATGAGGCCGAGAGCCGCTATCGGGCGTCCGATGAGGAACTGCTTCATTTTTATGAGCAGATGGTGCTCATCCGCCGCTTCGAGGAGAAGGCGGGGCAGCTTTATGGCCTCGGGCTGATCGGCGGCTTCTGCCATCTCTACATCGGCCAGGAAGCGGTGGCGGTGGGGGTGCAGTCGGCGCTCGATCCGGCGCGTGACAGCGTCATCACCGGCTATCGCGACCATGGCCACATGCTGGCCTACGGGATCGATCCCAAGGTGATCATGGCCGAGCTGACCGGGCGTGCGGCGGGGATTTCGCGTGGCAAGGGCGGCTCGATGCATATGTTCAGCGTCGAGCACAAGTTCTATGGCGGGCATGGCATCGTCGGCGCGCAGGTCTCGCTGGGGACAGGCCTTGCCTTCGCGCATAAATACCGCGGCGATGGCGGGGCTTGCGTCGCCTATTTCGGCGATGGCGCGGCCAACCAGGGCCAGGTCTATGAAAGCTTCAACATGGCGAGCCTGTGGCAGCTGCCCATCGTCTATGTCGTCGAGAACAACGGCTATGCCATGGGCACCGCGGTCAGGCGCGGCTCGGCCGAGACGCATTTCTACCGCCGCGGCACCGCCTTTCGCATCCCCGGCCTGCCGGTGAACGGCATGGATGTGCTCGAAGTGCGCCGCGCGACCGACATCGCCATCGCATATGTGCGCGCCGGCAACGGGCCGGTGCTGCTCGAATTCAACACCTATCGCTACCGCGGCCATTCGATGTCCGACCCGGCGAAATACCGCACCCGCGAGGAAGTGCAGGAAATGCGCGAGAAGCACGATCCCATCGACCATGCGCGCGACGAACTGCTGAAGCGCGGCGTTGCCGAGGACGCGATCAAGGCGATCGACAAGAAGCTGCGCAGCGTGGTCACCGAGGCCGCCGATTTCGCCGAAAACTCGCCCGAGCCCGACCTTTGCGAGCTTGGCACCGACGTGCTGGTGGAGAGCTACTGATGGCGGTCGAACTCAGGATGCCGGCGCTTTCGCCGACCATGGAGGAAGGCAAGCTTGCCCGGTGGCTGGTCAAGGAAGGCGATGCGGTCAAATCGGGCGACATTCTCGCCGAGATCGAGACCGACAAGGCGACGATGGAATTCGAGGCGATCGATGAAGGCACGATCGGGCGCATCGTCGTGCCCGAGGGCAGCGAGGGCGTGAAGGTCGGCACCGTCATCGCGACGATCGAGGGTGAGGGCGAAGACCCCGCGCCCAAGGCGCCGCCCGCCGCCGCGCCGCCGCAACCCCCCGCCGCAACCCCCGCGCCGCGCTCCGAAAAGCAGGAGGGCCGCAATGTCGCGACGATCACCCTGCGCGAGGCGCTGCGCGATGCCATGGCCGAGGAGATGCGCCGCGACGACCGTGTTTTCGTGATCGGCGAGGAAGTGGCCGAATATCAGGGCGCCTACAAGGTCACGCAGGGGCTGCTTGAGGAATTCGGGCCGCGGCGGGTGATCGACACCCCGATCACCGAATATGGCTTTGCCGGCATCGGCACCGGCGCGGCGATGGGCGGCCTCAGGCCGATCGTCGAATTCATGACCTTCAACTTCGCGATGCAGGCGATCGACCACATCATCAATTCGGCGGCCAAGACCAATTACATGTCGGGCGGGCAGATGCGTTGCCCGATCGTGTTCCGCGGGCCGAATGGCGCCGCCGCGCGGGTGGGTGCGCAGCACAGCCAGAATTATGCGCCGTGGTATGCCTCGGTGCCGGGGCTGGTGGTGATCGCGCCCTATGACGCGGCCGATGCCAAGGGGCTGTTGAAGTCGGCGATCCGCAGCGACGATCCGGTGGTGTTTCTCGAAAACGAGCTGCTTTACGGCCACAGCTTCGAGCTTGCCGAGGACGACCAGACCGTGCCGATCGGCAAGGCGCGGGTGCTGCGCGAAGGGCGCGATGTCACCATCGTTGCCTATTCGATCACCGTCGGCATGGCGCTGGAGGCGGCCGGGCAGCTCGCGGAAGAGGGGATCGAGGCCGAGGTGCTCGATCTGCGCACGCTGCGCCCGCTCGACCGCGCCGCGGTGCTGGCGAGCCTGCGGAAGACCAACCGGCTGATCGTCGCCGAGGAAGGCTGGCCCGCCTGTTCGATCGCTTCGGAGATCGTCGCGATCTGCATGGAAGACGGCTTCGACGATCTCGACGCGCCGGTGTTGCGCGTCTGCAACGAGGATGTGCCGATGCCCTACGCCGCCAATCTCGAAAAGGCGGCGCTGGTCAATGCCGCGCGCATCCAGGCGGCGGCGCGCAAGGTTTGCGGGCGCTGATCGCCACGCGGCGATAACCCCCGCGCCCTCCACTTACGGGATATTAAGTTTTTCCCGCCATCCCGACGGTTGGAGGGCGGGCCACCATGGAGTTGCGCGAGCCGAAAGTGATCAGCCGACGCGTTGGCCCCGGGCTGGCGCGCCTGTGGCGTGACCGCCGCGCCAGCATGGCGATCGAATATGCTTTCGTCGCGCCCGCCTTCATCGCGCTGATCCTCGCATCATTGCACACCTCGCTGGTGTTCGTCGCCCAGCAGGGGCTCGAAACCGCCGCGGAAACCGCCGCGCGCCTCATTCTCACCGGCCAGGCGCAGACCAGCTATTCTGGCACCACCGCGCAGCAGCAGGCCGATTTCCAGGCCGCCGCCTGCGCGGCGCTGCCGCCGTTCCTGACCTGCAACCGGCTCTATGTCGATGTCGAGACGGTATCGAGCTACGCCCAGGCGGAAAGCATGATGACCACCGGGCCGAAGTTCACCTACGACAAGAACGGCAACGTCACCAACACCTTCAATTATTCGCCGGGCGCACAGGGTTCGATCGTCGTGCTGCGGCTCATGTATCTGTGGCCGACGATGACCGGGCCGATGGGCTTCAGCCTCGTCAACAGCGGCCAGTCGGACCGCCTGCTGGTCGCGACTTCGGTGATGAAGACGGAGGGCTATTGATGGCCGGCAACGCGCTTCGCGCCCGTCGGCCGCTTGTTCGCGTCCGCGCCTGGCTGCGCAACCGTGAAGGGGTGGCGGCGGTCGAGTTCGCGATGGCGCTGCCGGTCCTGCTGACGCTCTACCTCGGCGGCTATCTGCTGTGCGACGCGATCTCCTGCAACCGCAAGGTGACGATCACCACGCGCGAACTCACCGACATGACGACCCGCTGCCCGGCGATCATTTCTTCGACGACCTCGACCGACCCCTGCGCGGCGGTGACGATCCTCGCCGCGAGCGCGCAGGTCATGGTCCCCTATTCGACCGCCGCCACCTGGGAGCGGATCAGCGAGGTGCAGGTGACGAGCGCGACCCAGGCGAAGGTGATCTGGAGCCAGTCGAACACCGGCGCGACCGTCGCCAACGGCCAGGGCCAACCGCTTGAAACGGGCGACACGGTCACGTTGCCCAGCGGCATGGTCTCGACGGGCATGATGCCCAATCCCACCGCCACCCCGGCGATTGCCGGCGCCTATCTGGTGGTGGGCGAGGTGAACAATGCCTATGTGCCGCCGATCGGCATCGGCAATACCAATGCGATCGCCCTTTACGATCGCGTCTTCATGAGCCCGCGGCTCGCAGCCCAGGTGCCCCTGCAATGAGCGCTATGAGCCAGCCCCTCTTCCGCCTCGCCCGGCTGGCGCGGCGCCTCGGTGCCGACGCCTCGGGCAATATCCTGATGCTGATGGGCTTCGCCATCCTGCCGCTGACCTTCGTCGTCGGCATGGCGGTCGATTACAGCCGCGCCGAAAAACTCCAGACCAAGCTCAACGCCGCCGCCGACGCCGCGGTGCTGGCCGCGGTCGATTACTCGATGATGCAGCAGTCTGATGCCAATGCCCAGGCTGCCGCCTATGCGATGTTCAAGTCGCAGGTGCAGGGTCTTTCGGGCCTGATCATCGACCTGCCGAGTGATTATCATCTCACCTATACGCCGGCGGGGGCGCTCAACAACGGCCGCACCATCACTGTCACCTATACCGCCAAGTCGCAGAACATCTTCGGCGGCATACTAGGCTCGCCGACGCTGCCGATCACCGGAAGCTCGAAAGCGACCGCGGCGGTTGCCCCCAACATCAATTTCTATCTGATGCTCGACACCTCGCCCTCGATGCTGCTGCCTTCGACGAGCGCCGGGCTTGCCAATATCCGCGCCGCCACCTCGACCAGCCATCTGGCCAACGGCTGCGACTTCGCCTGCCATAACCAGAACCCGCACAACGACAATATCTATGTCCAGAACACCAGTGGCCAGGACATCTGGCTCGACAAGACCGGCGCCGCGCATGCGGTGTCGCTGGTGTTCGCCAATGGTGATGTTTGCACCGCCAATTGCGGGACCAGCACCCGGACCGAACCGCGGAACGCGGTGATCGTCGGCAATATCACGGACGTAGGTTCGCAATATGCCGACGGCGTATGGCTGACCCAGAATTATTCGACGCTTTATTCGGGCGGCGGCACGATCGACCTGCGCGTCAACGACGAGACCGCAGCGGCGCAGCAGCTCATCCCCTTCGCCCAGAACCAGGCGGCGCTGAATCAGGTGACCTATCAGATCCAGATGTTCGGCTTTGGCTATGGTTCGCCGACCGCGCTCACCAGTTCGATGACCAACGTCAACAACCTGTCTGCCAGCTCGGTCCCCGACCTGCTTGCGATGCAGCCGCTATGGTACAAGAACAATTGCATCACCGCGATCAATTGCATCAACGATGAAGCCACCAGTTTCCAGACGATGCTCGGTTATATGAACACGCTGATGCCCAATCCGGGTACTGGCCAGAGTTCGACGAGCCCGAAGGAAGTGCTGTTCCTCGTCACCGACGGCATGGACGACGAGGCAACGCCCGTCTCGCCGCTTGGCAGCAACGGCAACAATATCAGCGGCACGCGTTGGGTCGGTGGCCTCGCGCAGAGCGAGATCAACACCTGCACCGCGATCAAGAACCGCGGCATCATGATCGCGGTGCTCTACACGCAATACCTGCCCGATGCGCTGACCGGCGACAGCTGGTCGCAAAGCTACGTCGCCAATTATGTGAAGAATGTGCAGCCGGCGCTGGTCTCCTGCGCTTCCACCGCGTCGGACGGCACGCCGCTGGTCTATACCGTCACCACCGACCAGAACATCGCGTCCGCGCTCCAGGCGCTGTTCGCGCTGGCGGTCGAGGCCTCGCACCTGCTGCGCTGAGGCCCTTGGCCTGCGCGCGGCGCGCCGCGCGGCCGGCACGCCGCCCGGCTTGTGCGGCGCGGCGGATTGTGGCGAAAGGCGGGGATCGCCGATGCCCGCTGACCCTCATCCGATCGACCATGGCCTGCTTGCGCAGGTGCCGCCGCTGGCGCGGCTGGCGCTTGCCTATGCGCCGGTCGCGGCGCGTGCGGTGTGGCTCGGCTTTTTCGCGCTCGATGCAAGGCTGGCGCGGCAGTGCCGCGATGCGCGCGAGCCGATTCTCGCGCAGCTGCGGCTTGCCTGGTGGCGCGACCGTCTGGGTGAGCCAGCGTCGGCCTGGCCGGCGGGTGAGCCGCTGCTCGCCGCATTGCACGACTGGCGCGGCGGGCATGGCGGGCTTGTGGCGCTGGTCGATGGCTGGGAACATCTGCTTGGCGAAGCGCCGCTGTCAGAAAACGCGCTCGTCGCCTTTGCCACCGGGCGCGCGGCGACGCTGTCGGCGCTCGCCGGGGTGACGGGTGCCGGCGCCAGCCCTGCGGTGATCGCCGCGCGCGCGGCCGGCTGGAGCTACGCCGACCTTGCCCTCCATTTGTCGCATCGCGACGAACGCGAGGCCGCCTTGCGCCTCGCCCGGGCGCAGGCCGTGCCACGCCTGCCGCGCAGCATGCGCCCGCTCGCGGTGCTTGGCGGTGTTGCGCGCCGGCAGGCGGACCATGGCGCGGCGCGGCGTGGCGATTTTCTGCTTGCCCTGCGGCTTGGCATCACCGGCGTTTGAAGTAAGCTTGCGCGGATCGTATCGGGCGGGACGATCGGTCCCAGGGGAGGACGAGGCATGAACCGCCTGGTGCTGGGCGCGGTTGGGGCGCTGCTGATGGTCGCGAGCGGGCTGTTCTGGTTGCAGGGCCGCGCGGAGCTGGCGCGGGGCGTGCCGCCGCCCGATATTTCCGCCTCGTCCGCAGCGCCCGATGCGCCGCCGCAAGCGCCGATCGTGCTGCCCGGCGCCAATCCCGGCGCGCGCGGATCGCGGCTGCCGCGGGTCGCGGTCAGCCGGGAAACACAGGAACAGCGCCGCTTCAACCGCTATGATCGCAACCGCGACGGGCGCATCACCCGCGAGGAAATGCTTTCGACCCGCGTCAAGGCGTTCCGGAAGCTCGACACCAATCACGACAACATGCTGAGCTTCGAGGAATGGGCGGTGAAGACTTCGGACCGCTTCAGGGAGATCGACCGCAATCACGACGGGGTGATCACCCCTGACGAGCTGGCCGCCTATTACGCCGCGCGCGACGCGAAGAAAACGGCCCGGCCGCTCGCCTGCGCGTGCAGCAGGCCGGCGCGCGACAGCGATACGGGTTCAGACGGCGACCCCCTCGATCCACCGCCGTAACGCCGCCTTGGCGCGATCGGTATAGGCGCGCTTGCGATCGGTCTTGCGGCGCCGTCCGCCGCCGGGGCCATCGTCGAGCGGCGGGAACAGGCCGAAATTGACGTTCATCGGCTGGAAGCTCTCGGCCATGGCCTCGCCGGTGATATGGGCAAGCAGCGCGCCGAGCGCGGTTTCGCGCGGGAAGGGGGCAAAGGTCCGGCCCGCCAGCTCATGCGCGGCCATCAACCCGGCGGCCAGCCCGACCGCGGCGCTTTCGACATAGCCCTCGCAGCCGGTGATCTGCCCGGCAAAGCGCAGGTGCGGCGCGGTCTTCAGCCGCAGCTCGCGATCGAGCAGGCGCGGCGAATTGAGGAAGGTGTTGCGATGCAGGCCGCCGAGCCGGGCGAATTCGGCATGCTCCAGCCCGGGAATGGTGCGAAACAGCCGCAACTGCTCGGCATGGCGCAGCTTGGTCTGAAAGCCGACCATGTTCCACAGGCTGCCCTGGCGGTTGTCCTGGCGCAGCTGGACCACCGCATAGGGCCAGCGGCCGGTGCGCGGATCGTCGAGTCCCACCGGCTTCATCGGCCCGAAGCGCAGCGTGTCGAGCCCGCGCGCGGCCATCACCTCGATCGGCATGCAGCCCTCGAAATAGGGGGTATCGGCCTCCCATTCGCGAAATTCGGTCTTTTCGCCGGCGAGCAGCCCTGCGTGGAAGGCGAGATATTGCGCCTTGTCCATCGCGCAGTTGATGTAATCGCGCCCGTCGCTGCCGGGGCCGGACCCCTTGTCCCAGCGCGACTGGAGCCAGCAGACATCCATGTCGATGCTGTCGCGATAGACGATCGGCGCCAGCGCGTCGAAGAAGGCGAGCGCCTCGGCCCCGGTCGCGGCGCCGATGCCCTGCGCGAGCGCGGTGGCGGTGAGCGGGCCGGTGGCGATGATCGCAAGCCCGCTCGCGGGCAGCGCGTCGATCCGCTCGCGGCGGATGTCGAGCGTCGGCTGTGCGGCGAGCGCGGTATCGATCGCCGCCGAAAAAAGCGTGCGATCGACCGCCAGCGCCGAGCCCGCCGGCACCCGCGCCTCGTCCGCCGCGGCGAGGATGAGCGAGCCGAGCGCGCGCATCTCGTGATGCAGCAGCCCGACCGCGTTGCCCGCATCATCATCCGAACGCAGGCTGTTCGAGCAGACGAGTTCGGCGAGCGCATCGGTCTGATGCGCCGGGCTGCGTTCGCCCGTTCCGCGCATTTCCGAAAGGCGCACGCGGATGCCGCGCCGCGCCAGTTGCCATGCCGCCTCGCAGCCGGCGAGGCCGCCGCCGATGATGTGGATTTCGGGCGTCATGGTTTGCCGGCACGCGGCAGTTGCAGCGCTCCGGCGCGGTCGCGTTCGAGCGGGCCATGCGCCACCACCGCGGTCAGCGGCAGGGGCGCGTAGCAATGCGGGAACAGATCGCCGCCGCGCGCCGCTTCCCAGCGCAGGCCGTCGCCGAGCGCCAAGGCGTCCACCGCGGCGAGGTGAAGCCCGTCCTCTTGCGGGTAATGGCGCGCCAGCGTGCCGGCAAGCTGCGCCTCGGTTGAAAGGTGAACATAGCCATCGGCATGGTCGGCGGGGCTGCCGGCGAAGCTGCCGTCTTGCAGCAAGCCGGCCAGCTGCGCTGCGGTCAGCACCTTCCAGACGATCATTCGCTCTCGCCGCTGTCCGCCTCGTCGCCCTCGCCGCTGTCGGCCAGCCGCACCGCGCTCACCACATGTTCCTCGTCGGCGACGTTGAACAGGCGCACCCCCGCGCTGCCGCGGCCGATGACGCGCAGCGAGGCGAGCGGCAGGCGGATGAGCTTGGCCTGGTCGGTCACCAGCATCAGCTGGTCGGCCCGGCTTGCCGGGAAGCTCGCCACCACCGGGCCGTTGCGCGCGATATTGTCGATATTGGTGATGCCCTGGCCGCCGCGCCCGGTGCGGCGATATTCATAGGCCGAGCTGAGCTTGCCATAGCCGTTGGCGCAGACGGTGAGGATGAATTGCTCGCGCGCCTGCAATTCGGCGAAGCGGTCGGGGCCAAGCGCGGTTTCGCCTTCCTTTTCGCCCTTCCAGGCGGCGAAGCGCAGATAGTCCTCGCGCTCTTCCATGGTGGTGCCGACGCGGTGGAGGATCGAGAGCGAGATCACCTCGTCGCCGTCCTTGAGCGCCATGCCGCGCACGCCGGTCGAGGTGCGGCTGGTGAATTCGCGCACCTCGTCGGCGGCGAAGCGGATCGCCTTGCCCTGACGGCTGACGAGCAGCACGTCGTCGCCGGCTTCGAGCAGCGCGACGCCGATCAGCCGGTCGCCGCTCCCCTCCTCGAAGCGCATGGCGAATTTGCCGTTCGAGGGGATGTTGGTGAAGGCGTCCATGGCGTTGCGCCGCACGCCGCCCTGCGCGGTCGCGAAGACGACGCTCAGCCTTCCCCATTCGCCCTCGTCCTCGGGCAGCGGCAGCACCGTGGCGATGGTCTCGTCGCGGTCGAGCGCGGAGAGAAGGTTGACGATCGGCCGGCCGCGCGTCGCCGGCCCGCCTTCGGGCAGGCGCCAGACCTTGAGACGATAGACCTTGCCCGCGGTCGAGAAGAACAGCACCGGATTATGCGTCGAGGTGACGAACATCGTCGCCACCGCGTCCTCGTCCTTGGTCGCCATGCCGGCGCGGCCCTTGCCGCCGCGGTTCTGCGCGCGGAAGGTCGAAAGCGGGGTGCGCTTGATATAGCCATCGAGGGTGACGGTGACGACCATCTCGTCCCGGGCGATGAGGTCCTCGTCCTCGATGCCGTCCGCTGCGGCGGTGATCTCGGACAGGCGCGGGCTCGCATAGGCATCGCGCACCGCGACCAGTTCCTCGCGCATCACCCCGTAAAGCTTCGCGCGGTCGGCGAGGATCGAGAGATATTCGCCGATCGCCCCGGCCAGCGCCTTCAGCTCCTCGCCGATTTCGTCGCGGCCGAGCCCGGTGAGGCGGTGGAGGCGCAGGTCGAGGATGGCCTTCACCTGCACCTCGCTCAGCCGATAGGCGCCCTCGCTGGCGATCGCGTGATCGTCCTCGATCGCCTCGACGAGGCGGATATAGGGTGCGATCTCGCCGAGCGGCCATTCGCGCGCGAGAAGCAGGGCGCGCGCGGCGGCGGGATTGGACGCGCCGCGGATGATCCGCACCACCTCGTCGAGATTCGACACCGCGACGACGAGACCAAGCAGGATATGCGCGCGGTCGCGCGCCTTGTTGAGCTCGAATTTGGTGCGGCGGGTGATCACCTCCTCGCGGAAGGCGACGAAGGCGGCGATCATGTCGCGCAGGCTCAGCACCTCGGGCCGGCCGCTGCGGATCGCGAGCATGTTGGCGGCAAAGCCCGATTGCGCCGGGGTGTGGCGCCACAACTGATTGAGCACCACCTCGGCGGTGGCATCGCGCTTCAGGTCGATGACGACGCGCACCCCGGCGCGGCTCGATTCATCGCGGATGTCGGAAATGCCTTCGATCCGCTTGTCCTTGGCGGCCTCGGCGATCTTCTCGACAAGCCCCGACTTGCCGACCTGGTAGGGCATCGAGGTCAGGACGATCGAGCGCCGGTCGCCGCGGCCCTCCTCGATCTCGTGGCGGCAGCGCTGGACGACCGAGCCGCGCCCGGTGAGATAGGCGGCGCGCGCGCCCGCCTGGCCTAGGATCAGCGGCGCGGTCGGGAAATCGGGGCCGGGGATGATGGCGAACAGCGCCTCGCTGGTGATCGTCGGGTCTTCGATGAAGGCGAGGCAGGCGTCGATCACCTCGCCCAGATTATGCGGCGGGATATTGGTCGCCATGCCGACCGCGATGCCGCCCGCGCCATTGACGAGGAGATTGGGAAAGCGCGCCGGCAGCACCGAGGGTTCGCGCCGCGAGGCGTCGTAATTGTCGACGAAATCGACCGTGTCCTTGTCGAGATCGTCGAGCAGCGCGTTGGCGACACGCGCCAGCCGCGCCTCGGTATAGCGCATCGAGGCGGGCGGATCGGGGTCCATCGAGCCGAAATTGCCCTGGCCGTCGATCAGCGGCACGCGCATCGACCAGTCCTGCGTCATCCGCGCCAGCGCGTCATAGATCGCCGTGTCGCCGTGCGGATGGTAGTTGCCCATGACATCGCCGACGATCTTGGCCGATTTGCGATAGGGCCGGCCGGCGACCATGCCGCCTTCCTGCGCGGCGAAGAGGATGCGCCGATGCACCGGCTTCAGGCCATCGCGCACATCGGGAAGCGCGCGTGAGACGATCACGCTCATCGCGTAATCGAGGTAGCTGGTCTTCATCTCATCGACGATGTCGATGCGGGCGTATTCGCTCGCGGGAGAAGGCAGGGTGACGGTATCGTCGCTCACGCGCGGGTCCGATTGTTTGTTCTCATGGATGGCTTGGCCCATGCCCCAGCCGTCTCCCGGCGGCAAGGGCGGGATCGGGGTTATCCTCCCCGCACCCGGCCGCATTCCAGGCGATCGCCGCTGCCCCGTTGCCGGTGGTTGCCAAAAGCGCCGTTCGTTGCCATTCCGCGCTGTCGCGACACCTGCCGGCAGGCGGCGAGCGCCTGCGCTTTGAGTGAGGAGTGCCTCTGATGACCCTAAGCCTTCAGCCGCGTGGCGGCCGGACCCTGCTTCGCCATGCGCTGGCGATGGCGCTTGCCGCCGGCCTTGGCGGCGCGCTGCTCGATGCGGTGCCCGCGCTCGCCAAGGACAAGGAGCAGGCGCCCGCCGCGCCCAAGATTTCGCTCTCGGGCAAATTCGTCCCGGTCTATCAGGAGACGGTCAAGAAGATCGAGGCGGCCAAGGCGCGGCCCGATGTCGTCGCTGCCGGGGCGAAATATTCCGCGGCAGCCGATGGCGCCTCGCAGAAGGCGGCTGCGGCCGAACTGGCCGGGCTGCTCGGCGCGGAACGCAGCCAGGTGCAGACCGCGGTTGCCGCCGCGACCACTCCTGACGATCATTATGCCGCCGGCCAGCTCGAACTGACGCTCGGCCAGATGAGCCATGACAATACGCTGACCAGCCAGGGCCTCAAGGACATGATCGCCTCGGGCAAGGACCCGGCGGATACCGGCAAGTTCCAGTTTTATATCGCCAATTTCGCTTATGAGGACGGCAACTATCCCGATGCGATCAGCGCCATGGAAGCGGCGAAGGCGGCCGGCTACCAGAACGAACAGCTCGGGATCGTGCTTGCCGACAGCTACATCAAGAACAAGGATCTCGACAAGGGCCTGCCCGCGCTCCAGGCGGCGATCGATGCCAACAAGGCCGCGGGCCAGCCGGTGCCGGCAAGCTGGTACCGGGTCGGCGTGGTCAGCGCCTATAATGCCAAGATGCTCGATGCGGCGCTGCGCTTCGGCATGGGGCTCGTTTCGCTCGAACCGACCTCGAAGAACTGGGCGCTGGTGCTCGAAGTGCTCGAGGCGGTCGGCCATTACGATTCGCAGGAACAGCTCGATCTCCTGCGGCTGATGGCGCGCACCCATTCCTTCGCGCAGAAGACCGACTATCTCGAATATATCCAGGCGGCCGATGCCCGCCGGCTGCCGGGCGAGGTGCTCGATGTGATCGCCGCGGGCGAGGCGGCGGGCAAGCTCAGCCCTGGCGATCCCTCGGTCGCCGATGCAAGGGCGGTCGCGCAGGCGCATGTCGCCGCGGACCGCGCCTCGCTGCCCGGGCTGGAGCATGATGCCCGTGCGCCGGGGGCGACCGCGCTCGTGGCTTCTGCCGCCGCCGATGCCATGCTGAGCTATGGCCATGCGCAGGATGCGGTGGAGCTCTATGGCATCGCGCTGGGCAAGCCGGGGGTCGATACGCCGCGCGTGTTGACCCGACTCGGCATCGCCCAGACCGATGCCGGCGACCTTGCCGGCGCGCAGGCGACCTTCGCCAGGGTCACCGGGCCGCGCCAGCCGCTGGCGCAGCTGTGGTCGATCTATGCGCAGACCAAGGCTCAGGCGAAGTAGGGATTGGGCGCGCGGCCGGCGGCGTGGTCACGCACCGCCGGCCGCCTCTGCAAGCCTATCTGATTTCCTGAAATTCGCCGGTCTCGTCATCGAGGACGTGCAGATAGCCGTCGGCGATCGCGAAGAAGGCGCCGCGCAGCCGCAGCCGGCCCTCGCGCTCGGCGTGGCTGATGCAGGGAAAGCTCCTGAGATTGGCGAGGCTGACGCGCACCCCGGCGAGTTCCATCGCGCGTTCGGCCTCGCGGCTGGTGGTGCCGAGCCGCGCGGCGATCGGCGCGCGCGCTTCGTCGAGCAGCGCGATCCAGTTGGCGATGAAGCCGCCTTCGCCGGGCTCGGCGCCGTGCAGTTCGCGGGTCAGCGCCGCCTTGCATCCGCCGCAGCGGCCGTGGCCCATGACGACGATCTCCTTGACCTTGAGCACCTGCACCGCGAATTCGAGCGCCGCCGAGACCCCGTGCAGCCCTGGCGTGGTCTCGAAGGGCGGGACCATGGCGGCGACATTGCGCACGACGAACACCTCGCCGGGGGCAACATCGAAGATCTGCGAGGGATCGACCCGGCTGTCCGAGCAGGCGATGATCATCACCTCGGGCTGCTGGCCCTCGCGCAATTCGGCCCAGCGTTCGCGGTTGCGGGTCCAGCCGGTCTCACGGAAGCGGCGATAGCCGGCGAGAAGCCGGTCGAGCGGTGCGGATAGGGATTCGGTCATGACCGTTCGTCTGGCGATCCGGCGGCGACGTGGCAAGCCCCGGGATTTGCGCTGGCATGGCGCGGGAACTCATCCTATCTGGGCGCGATGAACGAGCTTTCGACGCTTCCCCATCCCGCTGCCGAGCCGGCGCCGCGCAAGCCCGACTGGATTCGCGTCAAGGCGCCGACCTCGCGCGAATATGGGGCAACGCGCGCGCTGATGCGCGAGCTGAAGCTCAACACCGTCTGCGAGGAAGCGGCCTGTCCGAATATTGGCGAATGCTGGTCGAAGCGCCACGCGACGGTGATGATCCTGGGCGATACCTGCACGCGCGCCTGCGCCTTCTGCAATGTTAAGACCGGAATGCCGCGCGCGGTCGATGCCGCCGAGCCCGCGCATGTCGCCGAGGCGGCGGCGCGGCTCGGGCTTGAACATATCGTCGTCACCTCGGTCGATCGCGACGATCTGCCCGATGGCGGCGCGGGCCAGTTCGTCAAGGTGATCGACGCGCTGCGGCGCACCAGCCCGACAACGACGATCGAAATCCTGACCCCCGATTTCCGCGGCCGGATGCGCGCCGCGGTCGAGATGATCGTTGCGGCGCGGCCCGACGTCTACAACCACAATCTCGAAACGGTGCCGCGGCTCTATCCCACGGTCCGGCCCGGCGCGCGCTATTACGCCTCGCTGCGGCTGCTGGAGGAGGTCAAGCGCCACGATCCGCTGGTGTTCACCAAATCGGGGATCATGCTCGGGCTCGGCGAGGCGCGGCTCGAAGTCCATCAGGTGATGGACGACATGCGCTGCGCCGACGTCGATTTCCTGACCATGGGGCAATATCTGCGCCCGACCCCGCGGCATCTCGCGGTCGAGGAATTCGTGACGCCGCAGGCGTTTTCCGCCTATGGCGCGATCGCGCGGGCCAAGGGCTTCCTCCAGGTCGCGGCGAGCCCGCTCACCCGGTCGAGCTACCATGCGGGCGAGGATTTCGCGCAGATGCGCGCGGCGCGGCTGGCGAAGCCTGGCACCCAGAAGCCGGGAGGATGAGCTCGATCCGCGAGACGCGGCGGCTGCCCTACAGCGCCGAGCAGATGTTCGATCTTGTCGCCGATGTCGGCCGCTATGCCGAATTCCTGCCGTGGGTGGTTGCGACGCGGGTGAAGTCCGACAACGGCACCGAGATGGTCGCCGACATGCTCGTCGGCTTCAAGATGCTGCGCGAGAA
>JAGWPW010000133.1 GCA_028870315.1 Sphingomonadales bacterium
CCGGCGACGATGCGCTGGTCGAGCAGCAAATTCTTGACCGGCGCACTGCGGCCTTCGAACTTCGCGGCGAGCCAGGCCGGGCTCAGCGCGCCGCCCAGCGGTTCGGGGCCGAGCGCGGCAAAGCGCGGCCAGCCGTCGAGCGCTGCGCTGGCCACGAGATCGACCGCGCCGAACCGCCGCGCATCGTTGAGCGCGAGGCAATGGCTCGCCCCGGTTTCGAGCAGCAGATGATCGTGGCGGTCGGCGGTTTCTGGGTCGATCCGCCAGCGCCCCGACATGCCGAGATGAAACACCATGGTCATGCCGCGGTCGCCATGGATGAGGCCGTATTTGGCGCGGCGGCCGAGCGCGATCACCTTCATTCCTGTCAAATGCCGGGCAAGGTCGGCAGGGAAGGGACGCCGCAGGTCGCGCCGGCGCAGCGTCACGCGCGCGATGACCGCGCCGTCGAGATAGCGCGCGAGCCCGCGCACGGTGGTTTCGACTTCGGGAAGTTCGGGCATTCTCATCCTCGCGGGGCTGGCGCGGTGGCAAATTCGCGCTTCGCGAAATCCCGACACGGCAATAGCATAACTGGTCACTTGCCCATCACGCAGCATGCTTGGGGTTTATGTTGTCGCGTCGCCTTTCGCCAAAATCCGGTATCCACTTTCTGGCGCGATGCTCTAAGGCCTGCCGCGATGAGCGAGCCCGACACCGTGCCTTTCGGCTATGAGGACATCCGTGCGCAAGACAAGACCGCGCGGGTCGGCGCGGTCTTTTCGAGGGTTGCGCGCAAATACGACATCATGAACGATGCCATGTCGGGCGGGCTTCACCGCGTCTGGAAGGACCGCTTCGTGCGCCGGGTGAAGCCGCGCGCGGGCGAGACGATCCTCGACATGGCGGGCGGCACCGGTGATATTGCCTTCCGCCTTGCCGCGGCCGGCGCCGCCGTGACCGTTGCCGACATCAACCAGGACATGCTCGACGTCGGGCTCGACCGGGCGATGAGCCGCGGCATCTCCGGGCTTGTCTGGTCGTGCCAGAACGCCGAGGCGCTGAGCTTTCCCGACCGCTTCTTCGACGCCTATACGATCGCCTTCGGCATCCGCAACGTCACCCATGTCGCGCGTGCGCTGACCGAGGCGCATCGCGTGCTGCGCTTTGGCGGGCGGTTCTTCTGCCTCGAATTCTCGACCACCCGATGGCCGGGCTTCCGCGAGGCCTATGACGCCTATTCGCATCACCTCGTGCCGCGGCTCGGGGCCATGATCGCGGGCGATGCGGACAGCTATCGCTATCTCGTCGAATCGATCCGCCGCTTTCCGAAAATGCCCGAATTCGAGGCGATGCTGCGCGACGCGGGCTTCGTCAGGACAAAGGTCGAGCCGCTGCTCGGCGGGCTGGTGGCGATCCATTCGGGCTGGAAGGTGTGATGGGCCGGGCCGGATGCACCTGCCGGCGTCCGGTGCCGGCCCCATCCCCGCGATCGCAACGATGACGAGCGCCGCCACCCATCTGGTTCGCCTCCTGCGCTGGGGGCGCACGCTTGCCCGGCATGGCGCGCTGCGCGGGATCGAGCGCGATCCGGTCACACCGGCGCCGGTGCGCAGCCTGCTGCGGCTCGCCCGGATCGGCACGATCCAGCCGCGGGTTCCCGACTATGCCCGCGCCTTCCAGGCGATCGGCCCCGCCGCGATCAAGCTGGGCCAGACCTTGGCGACGCGGCCCGATCTTGTCGGCGAGGAGGCGCAGGCCAATCTGCTGCTGCTCCAGGACAGCCTGCCGCCGGTGCCCTTCGCCGCGATCCGCCGCGAGATCGAATCGAGCTTCGGCTGCCCGATCGACCGGCTCTTCGCCTGGATCGACCCGGTCCCTGTCGGCGCCGCCTCGATCGCGCAGGTCCATCGCGCGCGCACCAGCGACGGCCGCGAGGTCGCGGTCAAGGTGTTGCGGCCCGGTATCCGCGAGCGGCTGCTGCGCGACATCGGCACCTATGAATGGGCAGCGGCGCATATGGAAGCGCTGGGCGGCGAGGCGACCCGGCTGCGCCCGCGGCTTGTCATCGCCAATTTCCGGCGCTGGACGCTGCGCGAACTCGATCTGCGGCGCGAGGCGGCCTCGGCTTCCGAACTCGCCGAGATGATGAAGGCGGTTCCCGGCTATCGCATCCCGGCGATAGACTGGGACCGCACCACCAGCCGGGTGATGACGCTCGACTGGGTCGAGGGAATCAAGATTTCCGACCGTGCCGCGCTGCTTGCCGCCGGCCATGATCTCGACCAGCTTGCCGAGCGGCTGGTGCTCGCCTTCCTCACCCAGGCGGTGCACGGCGGCTATTTCCATGCCGACATGCATCAGGGCAATCTGTTCATCGACGATGCGGGGACCATCGTCGCGATCGACTTCGGGATCATGGGCCGGATCGATCGCCGCGCCAGGGT
Organism: Sphingomonadales bacterium; assembly: GCA_028870315.1. Classification (GTDB taxonomy): domain Bacteria; phylum Pseudomonadota; class Alphaproteobacteria; order Sphingomonadales; family Sphingomonadaceae; genus Novosphingobium. The sequence continues at coordinate 2,427 of JAGWPW010000133.1, forward strand.
GTGGCTCGGCGAGATTCTCCATGGGCTGACCACCGGCAATTACCGCCGCGTCGCCGAGATCCATTTCGAGGCGCAATATGTCCCCGCCTATCATTCGGTCGAGGATTTCGCGACCGCGCTGCGCGCGGTGGGCGAGCCGATGCGCGGGCGTCCGGTCGCCGAACTGTCGGTGGGCCAGATGCTCGACGGGCTTTTCGCGATCACCCGCGATTTCGACATGCAGACCCAGCCGCATCTGCTGCTGCTGCAAAAGACCATGGTGATGGTCGAGGGGCTGGCGACGATGCTCAACCCCGCGATCAACATGTGGGACACCGCCGCGCCCTTCGTCACCCAATGGATGCGCGACGAGCTTGGCCCGGAGGCGGCGCTGGCGGGCGGGCTCATCGGCCTGCACAAGGCGATCGGCCGGTTGCCGGGGCTGCTCGCCCGCATCGAGGACCGTTTCCCGCCACCCGGCGGCGCGCCCGAGCCGCCGCCGCTGCCGCATGTGCCGCTGGTATGGGATCGTAAACCATATCGCAGGGGATGGCTGCGATATGTCGGCGCCGCGGTGATCGGGGGTGCGCTGACATGGAGCTGGATGCGGCTGGGTTTGTTCCATATCTGACCGGGCGCTGTCCGACGGGGGCCGAGGCGGTGCCGGCGCCGATCCCGGCGTGGAACCGTTTCGCGCATTGGCCGCGGGCGCGCGCCCGGCTGCTGCTCATCACGCTGCTGGCGATGCTCGTCGCGGCGGCGCTGGTGCCGCTCACCGTCGGCCGGGGCGCCATCGCCACCCCGCCGTCGATCACCGGCGCCTTCGGCGCGAAAAATGCGGTAAAGGAGCGCCCGCGCGACGATGATCTCAAGCTCTATGATGCGGTGATCGCGCGGATCGGCCGGGGCGAGAACTATTATGATTTCATCGCTGCGGAACACCGCAGGGCAAGCTATCCGCTGCGCCCGGGGCTGGCGGTGCGCCTGCCGACGCTGGCCTATCTCGATGCCTGGCTCGGCCTTCCCGGTCAGATCGCCGCCGCGGTTGCGCTGATGCTCGGCGTGCTCGGCGTCTGGTGGCGGCGGCTGGGCGAGGAGCCGGGCGGGCGCCCCCATCGCGCCATCGCACTCGCGCTGCTGTTCACCGGGGCCTCGCTCGGGCTCAACCGCTATTACTTCGTGCTGCACGAATTATGGGCAGGGATGCTCATCGCGCTCGCCTTCGGGCTGCACCGCCCGGCCGGGCGCGGCAGTCCCGCGTCGGGCCGCTGGCATGGCGCGTGGTGTGCGGCCGCGCTGGCGCTGGCGATCCGCGAGCATGCGCTGCCCTTCGTGCTGCTGCTCGCGGCCACTGCCGGGTGGCGCCGGCAATGGCGCGAGATGGCCGGCTGGTGCGCGCTGGTCGGGCTGTTCGCGATCGGCCTTGCCATCCACCTTCATCTCGTCGCGCTGCATACGCTGCCGGGCGATCCGCCGGGCCCTTCGTGGTTCGCGCTGCGCGGGCTTGGCGGCTGGCTGTCGGACGTGGTGCTGTCAAGCAATCTGCGCTTCTTCCCGCATTGGCTGGCGGGGCCGGCGGTGGCGCTGATGATCCTGGGCTGGGCGGGCTGGAAAAGCCCGGCGGGCAGCTTCGCGACCCTCCTTTATCTCGGTTATGGGCTGTTCTTCATGATCGCGGGGCGCAACGACAATTTCTACTGGGGGGCGACGATCGCGCCCGCCATGTTCGTCGGCCTCGCTTTCACGCCGATGGCGGTGCAGGGGCTGATCGCCGCCGCCATGGGGCCGCGGGCGGGGCGCTGAGCGCCTGCCGGCGGCTTGCGCGCGGCGCGTGCAGGCGGCAAAGAGGCCGGCGATGACCCATCCCCGAATCCTGCTCGTCGTCGGCGGCGGAATCGCGGCATACAAGGCTTGCGAGCTCGTCCGGCTGATCCGCAAGGCGGGCGGCGAGGTGACCTGCGTGCTGACCGCGGGCGGCGCGCAATTCGTCACCGCGATGACGCTCGCGGCGCTCAGCGAGCGGCCGGTGCACACGACGCTGTGGGATCTCAGCAACGAGGTCGAGATGGGGCATATCCAGCTCTCGCGCCAGGCCGATCTCGTCGTCGTCGCGCCCGCGACCGCCGATCTTCTGGCGAAGATGGCGGCGGGCATCGCCGATGATCTCGCAACGACGCTGCTGCTCGCCACCGACAAGCCGGTGCTGGCGGTGCCGGCGATGAACGTGCGGATGTGGCAGCATGCCGCAACGCAAGCCAATCTCGCGACGCTGCGCGCGCGCGGCATTACCGTGCTCGATCCCGACGAAGGGCCGATGGCCTGCGGCGAATACGGCCCGGGCCGCCTGCCCGAACCGGTGGCGATCATGGCGGCGATCGCGCGGATGGGGGTGGTGCCCGCGCCGGGGCCGCTCGCCGGCCGGCATGTGCTCGTCACCGCCGGTCCGACGCATGAGCCGATCGACCCGGTGCGCTTTCTTGGCAACCGTTCGTCGGGCAAGCAGGGCTTCGCGATCGCCGCCGCCGCGGCACAGGCCGGCGCGCGGGTGACGCTGGTTGCGGGGCCGGTGGCGCTGGCGACCCCGCCCGCGGTCACGCGGATCGACGTTTCCAGCGCGCGCGAGATGGCGGCGGCGGTGGCCGGCGCGCTTCCCGCCGATATCGCGGTGATGGTCGCGGCAGTCGCCGACTGGCGGGTCGAGCACGAGCCCGCGCAGAAGATCAAGAAGGCGGCGGGCGGGGCGCCGCCGGTGCTGCGTCTTGTCGAAAACCCCGATATTCTCGCCGATCTGTGCCGCTCGGCGCGGCGCCCGGCGCTGGTGATCGGCTTTGCCGCCGAAACCGAGCAGGTCATCGCCCATGCCCAGGCCAAGCTCGCCCGCAAGCGGGCCGACTGGATCGTTGCCAATGACGTCTCGGGCGACGTCATGGGCGGCGAGGCGAATCGCGTGCATATCGTCACCGCGCGCGGCGTCGAGACGCTGGCCGAAATGCCCAAGCCGCAGGTGGCAGCGGCGCTGGTGGAAAGGATGGCGCGTGCGTTCGACTGATTGCGTTCCGGTTGCGATCCTGCGGCTGCCGCATGGCGAGGGCCTGCCGCTGCCCGGCTATGCGAGCGCTGGCGCGGCGGGGATGGACATCTGCGCCGCCGAGCCGGTGACGCTTGCGCCGGGCGCGCGCCACGCGGTCGCAACCGGCTTCGCGGTGGCGATCCCGCCGGGCTATGAGATCCAGGTCCGGCCGCGCTCGGGCCTTGCGCTCAGGCATGGCATCGGCGTGCCCAATACCCCGGGGACGATCGATTCGGATTATCGCGGCGAACTCAAGGTCATCCTCATCAATCATGGCGACGCGCCGTTTTCGATCCTTCGCGGCGATCGCATCGCGCAACTGGTGCTGGCGCCGGTCGTGCAGGCAAGCTGGGTCGAGCGCAGTGCGCTCGATGAAACCGCGCGCGGCGCCGGCGGCTTCGGTTCGACGGGCGGGGTGATCGCGCTGGGGAATTAGAGCATCGCGCCGGCCGGCGGTGGGCGCCGCAGGCCGCGTCAGCCGCGATAGAGCGCGTCGAGCCGCGGGCCATAGCGTTCGCGCAGCTTGTGCCGGCGAATCTTGAGGCTCGGGGTCATTTCCTCATTGGCGATGGCGAAAGGTTCGTCGGCGAAGGTGAACTGGCGGATCCGTTCGATCACCGACAGCTCTCCATTGACCCTGTCGAGCGCGTCGCGCACCGCGCTGCGAAAGGCGGGAAGGTCCTGGAGCGCGGCAAGGTCGGCGGGCTCGTCCTGCGCGGTTGCCCAGCCGAGCGCCCATTCCGCGTCGGGCACGATCAGCGCGACGACATAGGGGCGCCGGTCGCCGCAGACCATGGCCTGGGCGATCTCGGGCTGGAGGGTCAGCATCCCTTCGAGCTTCTGCGGCGAGATGTTGTCGCCCTTGTCGTTGACGATCATGTCCTTCTTGCGGTCGGTGATGCGGATGCGGCCCTTCTCGTCGATCAGCCCGATGTCGCCGGTATGGAGCCAGGGCGGCGCGCCGGCATCGGCGGGATCGGCTTCGAGCACGCGCTGCGTTTCTGACGGATTGCGCCAATAGCCGAGCATCACCGGCTCGCCCCGCGCGAGGATTTCGCCATCCGCGGCGATCCGCACCTCGACCCCGGCGAGCGGCGGCCCGACCGTGTCCATCCTGATCCCCGCCGAGGGGCGGTTGCAGCTGATCACCGGGCCGCATTCGGTCTGGCCATAGCCCTGGAGCAGGGTTAGCCCCATCGCTTCGAAGAAGATGCCGACATCGGGATTGAGCGGCGCGCCGCCCGAGACCATCGCCTTGATGCGGCCGCCGAACTGCGCGCGCAACTTCGGCCGCAGCGTGTGTTCCAGCAGCAGGCGCAGTGGCACATCGCGCAGCCGGCGCTGCCCCTGCGCCTCGCGCATGGCGAGCGCCAGCGCCCGGTCCAGGAGGAAGCAGGCGAGCGTGCCCTGCCTTTCGACCTCGCGCAGGATGCGGCTGCGCAGGACCTCGAAGAGCCGCGGCACGACGATCATCAGCGTCGGACGGACCTCGGCGATATTTGCCGAAAGCTTTTCGAGCCCCTCGGCGTAAAAGATCTGGCCACCCATGCCAATCGGCAGGAACTGGCCGCCGGTATGCTCATAGGCATGGCTGAGCGGCAGGAAGCTCAGGAACACCTCGTCCCCCCAGCCGAAATCCTCGGCGAGGATCGCGCAGGCGCCCGCGACATTGCTCAGGATCGCCCCGTGATGCTGCATCACCCCGCGCGGCGCGCCGCCGGTGCCGCTGGTGTAGATGAGGCAGGCAAGCTCGCCCCGGCCGATCGTCGCCACCCGCGCCGCGACCGCGCGCCGCGCGCCCGCCGCATCGCCCGCGACGAGGTCGTCCCAGCGGTGGAACGAGACGCTGCCCGCCTGCTGCACCGGCAGGTCTTCCATGCCGATCACGAAATCGGTCTGGCTGCTGCGCAGCACCGCGGGCAGCAGCGGCTTTGCGAGCCTGGCACTGGCGACGATCACCGCGCGCGCGCCGGCATTTTCGAGCACATGCAGATGATCGCGCTCGGTATTGGTGATATAGGCGGGAACAGTGACGCAGCCCGCCGCCATGATCGCGAGATCGGCGACGCACCATTCGGGCCGGTTTTCGGAGACCAGCATCACCCGGTCGCCCGGCTCAAGCCCCAGCCGGCGCAGCGATTCGGCGAGAAGGCAGACCTGCCGCGCCGTTTCGGCCCAGCCTTGCGATTGCCATTGGCCCTCGCGTCTGGCCCATAGCATCGGCGCATCGCCCTTTTCGCCGGCGCGCGCGAGGAACAGCGAGACGAGATTGTTGCAGGCGGCGAAGTCGGAAAGCTGCACGTTCTCGTCCCTCAAGGTGCCTTGCCGCCCGGCGCGCGCGGATCGCGTCCGTCTTACAGACTGTTCGGGAAGGCGCGCAATGACGCTATTGCCGGATCGCCCGGCCCTCGCTGCGCGGATCGGCGCCGCCGACCAGGCCGCCGTCGCGGATCTCGATGGCGTTGGCCTTGAACATGCCGTGCCACGCCTCGACGTCCTTGTGGCCGAGCCGGGTCAGCGCTGGCGCCATCGCGGCAAGCGGCGTGTCCGCTTCGAGCAGCACCCTTTCGCCGCCGGGCGCGAACAGCACCGGCAGCGCCAGCGCCTCCTCGACCGGCAAATGCCAGTCGATCACGCCGATGATGACCCGCAGCACCTGCGCCGGGATCGTCGCCCCGCCGGCGGCGCCCAGCGCCAGCCGCAGCCGTCCGTCGGGGCCATAGACCAGCGTCGGGCTCATCGCGCTGCGCGGCCGCTTGCCGCCCTCGACGCGGTTCGCCACCGGGCGCCCGTCGCGTTCGGGCACGAGGCTGAAATCGGTCAGTTCGTTGTTGAGATAATAGCCCGAGACCATCAGCCCCGAGCCGAACGGGCTTTCGATCGTCGAGGTGACCGAAGCCGCCTCGCCGGCGCGGTCGATGGCGACGAAATGGGTGGTCGCGGGCACGAACGGGGTCAGCGTGTCCGCCTCGGCGACGGCGCCGGGGGGTGTTCCCGCGCTGGCCTCGGGCAGGGTGCGATCGGGCGAGATCAGCGCCGAGCGCTGCGCGAGATAGGATTTGCTGAGCAGCCCGGCGACCGGCACGGGCACGAAATCGCTGTCGGCAAGATAGCGGTCGCGGTCGGCATAGGTCAGGCGCATGGCCTCGGCGATGAGGTGCCAGCTCACCGGATTGTCCTTGCCCAGCGCGGATAGATCGAAGCGTTCGAGCAGGCCGAGCATGCCGAGCACCGTCGTCGCCCCCGAGCTCGACGGGCCCATGCCGCACACCCGGTAGCGGCGGTAGGCAAGGCACACCGGCGGCCGGGGCTTTGCCGCATAGGCGGCAAGATCGGCGGCGCGCATCGGGGCGGGGTTGCGCGGCGCGGTGCGCACGCTCGCCGCGATCGCCTGCGCGTTGGCGCCGTGATAGAAGGCGGCGGGACCGCGCGCGGCGATCGCGGCGAGCATTCCCGCCAGCGCCGGATCGCGCACCCGCGTGCCCGCGGGCAGCGCGGTGCCGTCCGCCTGGTAATAGAGCGCGCGCGCTGCCGGAGACAGGGCGCCGGTTTTGGAAAACCGCGTCAGGAATTCATGCAGCCGCGGGCTGATGGTGAAGCCGTCGCGCGCCAGCGCGATCGCCGGCGTGAACAGCGCGCCCCACGCGAGCCTGCCATAGCGCGCATGGATCGCCGCCATCAGCGCGACATTGCCCGGCACCCCGACGCTGCGGCCGCCGGGGATCGCCTGGGCCACCGTGAGCGGCTGGCCATCGTTATAGAACCATGTGCCGTCAGCGGCGGCGGGCGCGGTTTCGCGCCCGTCGAAGCTGGCGACATGGCCCCGGCCGTCATCGACCAGCGCATAGCCGCCCCCGCCGATCCCCGAGCTTTGCGGCTCGACGACATTGAGCGCGAGCAGCATCGCGAGCGCGGCATCGGCGGCGCTGCCGCCCGCGCGCAGCATCCGTGCCCCGGCCTCGGCCGCGCGCGGATCGGCGGCGCTGACCATGCCATGGGCAAAGCGCGCCGGTGGAGCGGCGGGGCGGGCGGGGGCAGGAAGCGGCGCCAGCAGCAGGGCGGTGGCAAGGAGCGGCAGCAGGACTTTCATCGGCCGGGTGCTATTCGCTTCCCACCGCCTCGGCAATGCTGGCAATGCCGTCGCGGTGCATCAGCGCGGCAAGCCCGGCGGTGATCCGCCGCGCGATCCCGGGGCCTTCATAGACCATGGCGCTGTACAGCTGGACGAGGCTGGCGCCGGCGCGGATGCGTTCCCAGGCATCCTGGGCGCTGGCGATGCCGCCGACGCCAACCAGCGGCAGCGCGCCGCCGGTCGCCGCGCGGAAGTCGCGCAGCCGGTGGAGCGCCAGCGCGTGAAGCGGCGCTCCCGAAAGCCCACCCGGCTCGTCGCGATGCACCGATCCGAGGGCAGGGCGGCTGACCGTGGTATTGGCGATGATCAACCCGCCCAGCCGGCGGTCGAGTGCGAGACGGGCGATGGCGTCGATATCGGCGGGGGCGAGGTCGGGGGCGACCTTGAGGAACACCGGCGGCCCGTCGCCGCCGCGTGCGGCGAGCACGCCATCGAGCAGCGCGGCGAGCGCCGGCTCGTCCTGCAAGGCACGCAAGCCCGGCGTGTTGGGGCTGCTGACATTGACCGCGAGATAGGCGGCATGCGGCGCGAGCAGCCGTGCCATCGCCGCATAATCGGCGGCGCGATCGACCGCGTCCTTGTTGGCGCCGATATTGACGCCGACGATCCCCGGCCGGTGCTGGCGGGCCGCAAGCCGCGCGCGCGCGGCCTCGCCGCCGCGATTGTTGAAACCCATGCGGTTGATCACCGCGCGGTCCTCCTCCAGCCGGAACAGCCGCGGGCGCGGATTGCCCGGCTGCGGCAGCGGAGTTATCGAGCCGACCTCGACGAAGCCGAAGCCCAGCCGCAACAGCGCATCGGGAACCGCTGCATCCTTGTCGAAGCCCGCTGCGAGCCCCAGCGGAGAGGGAAACTCGAGCCCGGCGACGCGGGTTGCCAGCGATGAGGACGGCGCCGCCCGCCCCGGATGTGGCAGTGCCAGCGCCATGAGCGCGAGGCGATGCGCGCGCTCGGCATCGAGGCGGAAGAGCAGCCGGCGCAGCCATCGGTACAACATCGCGCGAAGCTATGCCGGGCGCGGCGTGGCCTGTCGATACGCGGCGGTGGCGCCGGGCCTTGCGAATGGCCCCGGCCGGTTGCGAGGGAACGGGCGGCCGGGGCACGGGAGCGACCGGGGCGGGATTGCATCGCCCGCTGCGGTGGCGCCGTCTTATCGCCGCAGGGTTGCCGGCCGGCTGCCGGGGCGATCAGCGAAAATGCGTATCAGCACCCCGCTTCAGCCGGCGCGAAACGGTTGCCAGCTGTCGAAGCGGGCGATGCGCCATTCGCCCTCGCCGTCGCGCGCCACCGTCATCGTCACGTCGGCGACCGCGGTCGGGCCTTTCATGTCGGTGATCGGCGCCTTGCCGAAGCCCGAAAAGAAGACGATGTTGAAGGTCACCTCGGCGCGGTCGGGCGCGGTAAAGACCACGCGCAGCGTGGTAATCGGGTGGCGCATCACCGGCGGGCCGGCTTCGGTCGCTTCGAGCCGCTTGCGGCGGTCGATATAGAACTGCACCGCCGCCGCGCGGCCGTGGCGCGGTTCGCCGCCGACCGTATAGACGCAATCCTCGGTCAGGAGCGGCGCGATTTTCAGCCCATCGTTGATGTCGAGCTCATAGGCCCAGTCATGGATCAACTGATGGATCGCCATCGCCGATGCCGCTTCCTCGGCGGTGAACCTTGCCATGATCGCTGCCTCCCTGAATGCCGCATGGATGGCGGCTGCCCGGGCGGGGCGCAAGCCGCCGCCCGGGCTCATCGCCGCGGCGTTCAGTGCCCGGGCTTGTGCTCCGGGGGGATGGAGATGCGCACGGTCTCACCAGAATTGCCAGGGAAATGGGTGAACATGGCATTGATCAGGTTGGGAACGAGATAGTTGAGGTGGTTCGAGTCCGAGACCGCCTGCGCCTTGCCTTCGAACAGCCGGCGCCCGCTGGCGCGATCATCGATCTTGAGCGAGATATCGCTGGTGTAGAGCATCGTCGTCTCGATATCCGGGCCGAAATCAGGTCCGAACCAGGGGTCGCCAAAGCCGCCCCAGCCGCCCCAGCCGCCCCAGCCGCCATAGCCGTAAAAGCCCATGCCCTGCCACGGACCCCAGAACGGATCGCCATAGAAGCCGTCCGACGTGGTGTAGGAGTGGCCGTTATCGACGCCATATTTGAAGCGCACGATCAGTTGCGCCGCGTCCGGCCCCGGCGCTTCGCTATAGCCAAGTGCGGTCAGCTTGGCCGCGACAAGCCGGGCATATTGGCCGAACTCGATCCCGCCGGCGAGATTGGCATCGTCGGCGACGATCGCGAAGCTCTGCCCCTGCGGTGGCGGCAACTGCGCCTGGAAGCGCGTGACATTGGCATCGAAGCTGTTGCTGCATGCGGCCAGCGCGGTCAGCATCAGCCCGGCGAAGACCAGCCGCAGCCAGACGAATACCCCCCGATCAGCACCCCTGTAGGTCATTTCTGCTCTCTCCATCCTGCGCCCCGACTTGCTAGGCTGCGATTATCGGCCTTAACAGTGGTTGAATGTCAAAAGTTTCACCTGAGAAGGCCTAGCGCGCGATAGGCGCGATCGAGCGTCGGCGCGGCGAGCCGGCGTGCCTTCTCGGCGCCCTGCCCGAGGATCGAATCGAGCGTGGCGTGATCGTGGCGCAACGCGTTGAACCGCGCCGAGATCGGCGCGAGGCGCGCGACCAGCAGTTCGCCGAGCGCGGGCTTGAAGGCGCCGAAGCCTTGCCCCGCGAAACGCGCCAGCACATGGGCGATGCTCTCGCCCGCCATCGCCGCGTAAATGCCGACGAGATTGGCGGCTTCCGCCCGCCCTTCGAGGCCCTCGGCGTCGTGCGGCAGGGGCTCGGGATCGGTCTTCGCCTTCCTGATCTTGGCCATGATCGTATCGGCATCGTCCGACAGGTTGATCCGGCTCATGTCCGAGGCGTCGGACTTGCTCATCTTGGCGTTGCCGTCGCGCAGGCTCATGATCCGCGCCGCGCCCTGCGGGATGATCGGTTCGGGCAGGGTGAAGATCTCTTCTCCGTCGCCGAAATCATTGTTGAACTTCTGCGCGATGTCGCGCGCCAGTTCGAGATGCTGCTTCTGGTCCTCGCCCACCGGCACATGCGTCGCCTGATAGAGCAGCACGTCCGCCGCCTGGAGCACCGGATAGGTGTAGAGCGCGGCCGAGACGCTGTCGCGGTTCTTGCCCGCCTTGTCCTTGAACTGGGTCATGCGGTTGAGCCAGCCGAGCCGCGCGGTGCCGTTCAAGAGCCATTGCAGTTCGGCATGCGCGGGCACCTGCGCCTGGTTGAACAGGATCGATTTTTCGGGATCGATCCCGCAGGCGATCACCGCCGCCGCCATCTCGCGGGTGTTGGCGGTAAGCTCGGCCGGCACATGCGGCTGGCTCAGCGCATGCAGGTCGGCAAGGAAATAGAGGCTCTGCCCGCCGGCCTGCGCCACCTCGTCCTGCATCCGCACCCAGTTGCGGATCGCGCCGAGATAATTGCCGAGGTGAAGGTTGCCGGTGGGCTGGATGCCGGAGACGATACGCATGGCCTTGCTTCCAAGGCGGATTTGGCGGCTTTTGCAAGGGGAAAGGGACGACGAAGGGGTGAGTTCGCCCGGTCGGGCGCGCGCTTGCCGGAAGCAGGACGAATTGCCCTGTCGGCAGGACGCAAAGCCGCCGTTTTTCGATATCAAGCAGGCTTTCGCCGCAGCAAAAGCTCGATATCATCGCGAGAAAACGCGCCCAGCAGCAGCGTCGCCAGCCCATAGACCGCCGCCCCGGCGCTCACCATCACGCCCATCGCCAGGATGCGGCCGAACCAGCCGGCGTGGACATAGGGTATCAGCCGGCCCTCGCCGAACCACAGCACCACACCCATCGCCAGCGCCGCGAGCGCGAGGCGCGGGGCGCGGTGCTTGAGCCGCGCGTCGGGGACGAAATGGCCGCGGCGGCGCAGCGTGACGTAAAGCATGGCGACATTGGCGGTGGAGGCGATCGCGGTGGCAAGCGGCGGGCCCATATGGGCGATGGTCGGGATCAGGATCAGGTTGAGCGCGAGGTTCACTCCGATCGACTGGATGGCGAAGCGCACCGGCGTTTTCGTGTCGTGCCTTGCGTAAAAGCCGGGGGTCAGCACCTTGACGAGGATGTAGCTCGGCAGACCGATCGAGAAGGCGGCCAGGCTCTGCGCGGTGGCGTGGATGTCGTGTGCGTTGTAGCGGCCATAGCCGAACAGCGCGGCGACGATCGGATCGCCGGCGATGACCAGCGCCGCGGTGGCGGGCAGGGTGAGCAGCAGCGCGAGTTCGAGCCCGCGGTTCTGCGTCGCCATCGCCGCCGCGTTCTCGCCGCCGCTCAACTGGCGCGAGATGGTGGGGAGCAGCACCGTGCCAAGGCCGATGCCGATGAGGCCCAGCGGTAGCTGGTTCAGCCGGTCGGCCATGTAGATGTAAGTGACCGAGCCATGGCTGAGGAGGCCCGCGGCAAGCGCGGTCGAGATGACGAGGTTGATCTGCGCCGCGCCTGCGCCCATCGCCGCCGGCCAGATCAGCGCCAGCAGGCGCCGCACCTCGGGGGTGAGCCGCGGGCGCCGCAGCCGCAGCCGCACCCCGGCGCCGCGGCAGGCGAAGGCGAGCCACAGGAACTGGAGGAGGCCGGCCACGCTCACCGCCAGCGACTGGTTGCGCGCGGTGACAAGCGGATCGTGGCTGTGGAACAGCAGCATCGCGAGAATCAGCGTCAGGTTCAAAAGGATCGGCGCTGCCGCATTGACCCAGAAGCGGTGCAGCGAATTCAGGATGCCGCCCAGCAGCGAGGTGAGGCTGATGAACAGGAGATAGGGGATCTGCATTCGCGAGAAACTGACCGCGATGGCGAACTGCTGGCTCGAAATGCCGTGGAACTTGCCCGAAAGCGCGAAGGTGACCGGCCAGGCGAAGGCTTCGAGCAGCACGGTCATCGCCAGCAGCACCGGAAGCAGCATGGCCAGCGCCATCTCGGCGAAGGCAAGGCCATCGGGAAGGCCGGTTCCCTCGGGATCGGCGACGCGCGCGTTGAACATCGGCACGAAGGCCGAGGCGAAGGCGCCCTCGGCGAACAGCGCGCGGAACATGTTGGGCAGGCGGAAGGCGACGAGAAAGGCGTCCGAGGCGAAGCCCGCGCCGACCAGCCGCACGAACAGCGAATCGCGCAACAGGCCAAGCACGCGGCTGACAAGCGTCAGTCCGCCGATCGTGCCGGTCGCCTTGAGCAGATTCATCGACCGGCGCTCCGCTGCGGGTCAGGCGGCCCGGCGCCCGGCGCGCTCATGCATGGCCGACAGGCGTCGTCACCCCGGCCGCGCCGGCCTGGGCCGCGAGTTGCTGCGCATAGATGCCGTTGAAGTCGATCGGATCGAGCATCATCGGCGGGAAGCCAGCGTCGCGGACCGCATCGGCGATCACCCGGCGGGCGAAGGGAAACAGCAGCCGCGGCGCCTCGGCATAGAGGAAGGCGTGCATCTGCGGCTCGTCGAGATTGCGCATGCCGATGAGCCCGGCATAGGTCAGGTCGACGATATAGGCGGTGCCGGCCTGCGCCTTGGCGTTGAGCTGGATCTTGATCTGGACCTCATGCACCTCGCCCTGGACCGGGCGCGAGGCGATGTTGAACTGGACGTCGAGTTGCGGCGCGTCCTGCCACTGGAAACAGTCGGGCGCGCTCGGGTTCTCGACCGAGAGATCCTTGACATATTGCGAGATGATGCCCGCGGTGGGGCTGGTATCCTCGCCATTTCCGAGATTGAGAGACGAAGTGACGTTGCCTTCCTCGGCCATGGCGATCCGCTTTCGATGCTGCGGCGCGCGGATGGCGCGCCTTGGGGGTTCGGCCGGGCGCCTAGCACCGCCCCGGACCCGCGGCAACCGCTCCTGACCCTGGTGCGTAGCCGGCTCGGCGATGCGGGCGACGGCCGTGCCAGGCGTGATCGAGCGGCCACAAAATTTGTCCGGCGCGCGCATCCATGCGTTGTTCATTTGTATTCGCTACCTATCTGGGGCATGGTGATCGGGTAGTCTGCCGCCAGCAGCAAACGGGAATCTCCGCGCGTGACTCTGGAAATCGTCATTCTGGCCATGATCGCCGCTTTCCTCGGCCTGCGTCTCTACGCGGTGCTGGGACGGCGCGCCGATCATGGCGAGGAGCCGTTGCAGAGCCGCATCGATACCCCGCCCGCGGCCAACGGCGCACCCAAGCCGACCGCGCCCAAGGTGCCGGTCCGCCTGCCCGAGCGGGCGTCGCCGGCTTCGGCCCGCGTGCCGGGCGCGCCCGCCTGGCAGCCCGCGGTGGAGCGGGGGCTGCGCGACATTTCCGCTGCCGACCGCCGATTCGAGGTGGCAAGCTTCCTCGAAGGCGCCAAAAGCGCCTATCGCATGATTCTCGAAGCCTTCTGGCGCGGGGACAAGGCCGAGCTCGCGCAGCTGTGCGACGCGGATGTCGCCGGGCAGTTCGCCAGCGCCATCGACGCGCGCCTCGCCGCGGGCGAAGTGGTCGATAACCGGCTGGTGCGCATCGAGGATGTGACGATCGTCTCGGCATCCTATGGTGCGCCGCTCGCCCGGATCACGCTGCGCATCGCCGCCGACATCGCCGCGGTCACGCGCGATCGCGAAGGCACGCTGATCGCTGGCTCGCTCAACGACGCGGTCGAGGTTCACGATGTCTGGACCTTCTGCCGCGACGTCGGCTCACCCAATCCCGACTGGCAGCTCGAAGAAACCGACGCGGGCTGAGCGGGCCGGGCGGTGGCGCAGGCGCGTGTCCCGACAGGGGTGGTGCGGCTTCGCGCCGCAGCAACGTTCGTCCTGCTCGTGCTTCTGGCAGCCTGCGCGCGGGTGATTCCCGAAAACCACGCCGCGTCGCAGGTGCCGCCGGGCGCACCGCCCGAAGTCACCGCTCTCACGCTTGGCGTGGCCGCCGGGCCGGATATCGCGAGCCTTGCGCTCACCGCTGATGCCGCGGCACCCGCGCTTGCCGCCTTTCGCACAAGCTGCCCGCGGCTGCTCGCCCGCCCCGATGCAAGCGGCCTGACCCGTCCGGGCGACTGGCGGGAGGCTTGCGCGGCGGCGATCCAGTGGCCGGCGCGCGATGCCGCGGACTTTTTCACCAGCCAGTTCGAAACGCTGCTGGTCGGCGGCGGGGCGAGCTTCGTCACCGGCTATTTCGAACCGCAGATTGCCGGGGTGCGCACCCACCAGCCCGGCTTCGATGTCCCGGTCTATGGCGTGCCGCCCGATCTCGTCCATGCAAGGCCGGGCGATGCTCCGCTGAAGCCCAACGGCCAGACGCCCTTCGGCCGCTATGACGAGAGCGGCCATTTCATCCCCTATTGGGATCGCGCGACGATCGAGGCGGGCAAGCTTGCCGGGCAGGGGCTGGAGATCGCCTGGGCGGCCGATCCGATCGAGTTCTACTTCCTCCAGGTACAGGGTTCGGGCGAACTGATCGCCCCCGACGGCAGCACCATGCGCATCGGCTATGCGGCGGACAACGGCCAGAACTACACGAGCATCGGCATCGTCATGCGCGACGAGGGGCTGATCGGCACCGGGCCGGGACAATATCCGGGCTCGATGCAGGGCATCATCCGCTATCTGCGCGATCATCCCGAGGCGGCCCAGCCGCTGATGGACCAGAACAGGAGCTGGGTGTTCTTCCGCGATATCACCGGCGACGGGCCGATCGGCGCGCTGGGGGTGGCGGTGAAGGGCCATGTCAGCCTTGCCGCCGATCCGCTGTTCGTGCCGCTCGGCGCGCCGGTCTTTCTGACGCTCGACCATCCCGATGCGAACGGGCTGTGGGTTGCGCAGGACACCGGCGGGGCGATCAAGGGCGCCAATCGCTTCGACAGCTTCTGGGGCAGCGGCCAGCAGGCGCGCACGATCGCCGGCGGCATGGCGAGCCATGGCACCGCGCTGATCCTCGTGCCCAGGGGAACGCTCGCAAGGCTCACCGCGCGGTGAGGCATCAGGGGCGGCGGCTGTCGTCCGAGGAGGCGGCGCTGTGGGCAAGGGTGGCGAGCACCATCCATCCGCTGAAGCGCGGCGCCGCGCCGGCGGGCATCGAGACGCCGCGAGTCGCCGCATTGAAGCCCGCGCTCAACCCGGCGCCCGCGGCGCCGGGTGCGCGCGCCGCCGCGGTGGCGCTCGACCGGCGCACGCTCGATGCCGGCTGGGACCGCCGGCTGGCGCGCGGCGCCATCGCACCCGATGTCACGCTCGACCTCCATGGCGCCTCGCTCGCCACCGCGCATGC
>JAGWPW010000134.1 GCA_028870315.1 Sphingomonadales bacterium
GCGACATTCGAGGTCAGATGCACCAGCCGCCCGGCGGCGCTGCGCCGCAGCAGCGGATCGAAGCGCGCAATCAGCGCCTGGGTGGCGAGCACATTGGTGGTGAGCGCCTTGCCGAAGATCACCCCGTCGAGATCGGCAACCCCGGTGAGTTCGGGCAGCAGCGCCGCGGCGTGGACCAGAATGTCGAGCGCTGGCCAGCGTTCGGCCATCGCCACCGCGAGCCGGGCGATGGCGTCGGGTTCGGCAAGGTCCATCGGCGCGATCGTCGCCTGGCCGCCGACGGCGAAGACCGCATCCTCGACCGCTTCGAGCGCGGCGGTGTCGCGCGCGGTCAGCACGACATGCGCGCCGCAGGCGGCGAGCGCCACCGCAGTCGCGCCGCCGATGCCGCGGCTCGCGCCGGTCACCAGCGCGAGCTGGCCCGCGAACGGCCGTTCCCTCGTCCCGGACATCGGGTCAGGCGACCTTGTCGACCGGCAGGACGAGCTGGTCGGGATCGGCGCGCTCGCTGCAATCGGTGAGGCGGGTCGGATATTCGCCGGTGAAGCAGGCATCGCAATATTGCGGGCAGGCGGCATTGCGCTTCGCCTCGCCGACCGCGCGGTAAAGCCCGTCGATCGAGACGAAATCGAGGCTGTCGGCCTTGATGAACCGCGCCATCGCCTTCAGGTCCATCCGCGCGGCGAGCAGCTTGTGCCGTTCGGGCGTATCGACGCCGTAGAAGCAGCTATGCTCGGTCGGCGGGCTGGCGATGCGCATATGCACCTCGGCGGCGCCGGCATCGCGCATCATCTCGATGATCTTGAGGCTGGTCGTGCCACGCACGATCGAATCGTCGATGAGCACGATGCGCTTGCCTTCGACCAGCGCGCGGTTGGCATTGTGCTTGCGCTTGACGTCGGCGTGGCGCGCGCCGTCCTCGGGCTGGATGAAGGTGCGCCCGACGTAATGCGAGCGGATGATTCCCAGTTCGAAGGGAATGCCCGATTCCTGGGCATAGCCGATCGCCGCGGGCACGCCGCTGTCGGGCACCGGGATGACGAGATCGGCAACCGCGGGCGCCTCTCGCGCGAGCTCGACGCCGATCGCCTTCCTGGTCTGGTAGATCGAGCGGCCGCCGTTCATCGAATCGGGCCGGCTGAAATAGACATGCTCGAAGATGCAGGGGCGCGGGCCTTGCTGGCCGAAGGGGCGGTGGCTGGAGACGATGCCGGCATGATCGACCTGGACGAGTTCGCCCGCCTCGATCTCGCGGATGAAGCTGCCGCCGACGACGTCGATCGCCACGGTTTCGCTGGCGAAGATGATCGCATCGCCGATCCGGCCCATCACCAGCGGGCGGATGCCGAGCGGATCGCGGCAGGCGATCAGCCCCTCGGCGGTCATGCAGACCAGCGAATAGGCGCCCTCGACCAGCCGCAGCGCATCGACGAAACGGTCGAGCAGCGTCGGGTAGCGGCTGGTCGCGACGAGATGGATGATGACCTCGGTGTCGGAGGTCGACTGGAAGATCGAGCCCTTGTTCACCAGCTCGCGGCGCAGATGCATCGCGTTCGAGATATTGCCGTTATGCGCGATCGAGAAGCCGCCCGAGGCGAGATCGGCGAACAGCGGCTGGACATTGCGCAGCCCGGCACCGCCGGTGGTCGAATAGCGGACATGGCCCGAGGCCATGGCGCCGGGCAGCTTGTCGAACTTCGTCGGGCTGTCGAACACCTGCGCGACATGGCCGAGGCCGCGCTCGGCATAGAATTCGCGCCCGTCGAAGCTGGTGATGCCGACCGCTTCCTGGCCGCGGTGCTGAAGCGCATGGAGGCCGAGCGCGGTGGTCGCGGCCGCGTCGCGCGCGCCGATCACCCCGAAGATGCCGCATTCCTCGCGCAGCTTGTCGCCGTCGAGATCCCACGGCGCGCGGGCGCGTTCGGCGGGGGCGGGATGACAAGGCTGCATGCGGCGGGGCGACTCGCTGTTCCGGGGCTCCCAAACCTGCCCTCAGGCTCGCGCATGTGGCGAGCTTTGTCCGGCGTGGCAAGGGGCGGTGCCGGAAATGTTGCGATCCGGTTGCAGTTGCGGGCGATTGCGAAGCCGGGTCCGCATCCCTAAAGCCACCGCCATGGCCTGGAACCGCGGCGCGTGATCCTCTCCCGTTTCGAATGGACGATTGCCCGGCGCTACATGCTGCCCGGGCGGGGCGAGGCGTTCATCGCGCTGGTCGCGGGCATCAGCCTTGCCGCGGTGATGCTGGGGGTGGCGGCGCTCGTCATCGTGATGAGCGTGATGAACGGCTTTCGCGCCGAGTTGCTCGACCGGATCGTCGGCCTCAACGGCCATGCCATCGTCCAGGGCTATGGCGGGCGGCTCGACAATTGGCGCGCGGTGCTGAAGGCGGTCGAGGCGACGCCCGGGGTCACCCATGCCAGCCCGCTGATCGAGCAGCCGCTGCTTGCGACCTTCAACGGCCGGGTCGAGGCGATCCTCGTGCGCGGCGAGACCGCGGGCGATATCGGCGCGCTCCGGCCGAAGCTGACCGCCGGCGATCTTGCCGATCTCAGACCCGGCGCCAATGCCGTTGCCATCGGTTCGCGGCTTGCCGAAAATCTCGGTGCGCGGGTCGGCGATGAGATCACCATCATCAACCCTGCCGGCCGCGCGACCCCGTTTGGCACGGTGCCGCGCGAGATTTCCTATCGGATCGCGGCAGTTTTCGAGATCGGCATCTATGATTACGACAACAGCTTCGTGGTCATGCCGATCCCCGATGCGCAGACGCTGCTGCTCTCGGGCGACAGCATCGGCATGATCGAGGTGCGCACCAGCGATCCCGACCGCGTCGGCGAAATCCTTGCCCCCGTGGCAAGGGCGCTCGCCGGCGAGGTGGTGGTGACCGACTGGAAGACGATCAACGCCAGCCTGTTCCAGGCGCTCGCGGTCGAGCGGGTGGCGATGTTCGTGGTCCTGTCGATCATCGTCCTTGTCGCGGTGTTCAACATATTGTCGAGCCTCATCATGCTGGTGCGCGCCAAGACCCGCGACATCGCCATCCTGCGCACGATGGGGGCGAGCCGGCGCTCGCTGATCCGGATTTTCGTCGCGATCGGCTTCGTGATCGGCGCGCTGGGAACGCTGGTCGGCCTTTTGGTCGGCTTCACGTTCCTCTATTTCCGCCAGGCGATCGTGCATCTTGCCGAGCAGGCGACCGGGCAGACCCTGTGGGATCCCAAGATCCGCTTCCTGACTGACCTGCCCGCGCGCAGCGATCCCACAGAGATCGCGGCGATCTGCGTGATGGCGCTGGGGCTGAGCTTTCTGGCGACGCTCTATCCCGCGCTGAAGGCGGCGAGCACCGATCCGGTGCAGGTGCTGCGTTATGAGTGAGCGCGCAGATCACGGCGGCCCGATCGTGCGCCTCACCGGGCTTGCCCGCAGCTTCGAGCAGGGCGGGGTGACGATCGCGGTGCTGCGCGGCATCGACCTTGCCATCATGCCGGGCGAGATCGTTGCGCTGCTCGGCCCGTCGGGCGCGGGCAAGAGCACGCTGCTTCAGGCGGTGGGGCTTCTGGAGGGCGGCTTTTCGGGACGGATCGAGATCGGCGGCACCGATGCCACGGCGCTCTCGCCCGCGCAGCGCACCACCATGCGCCGCGACCGGCTCGGTTTCGTCTATCAGTTTCATCATCTGCTGCCCGATTTCACCGCGCTCGAAAATGTCGCGCTGCCGCAGCTGATCGCCGGGCGCGCGCCGGACGTGGCGACGCAACGGGCGCGTGAGCTGCTTTCGGCGCTTGGCCTTGCCGCGCGCCTCGATCATCGTCCGAGCCAGCTTTCGGGCGGCGAGCAGCAGCGCGTCGCGGTGGCGCGCGCGCTTGCCAACCGGCCACCGCTCGTCCTTGCCGACGAGCCCACCGGCAATCTCGACGAGGCAACCGCCGACAAGGTGCTGGGCGAATTGCTGGCGCTGGTGCGCGGCCATGGCAGCGCCGCGCTGATCGCCACGCATAACGAGCGGCTGGCGGCGCGGATGGACCGGGTGGTGCGCCTGCATGACGGGCTGCTCGCATGAGCTGGCCCGAAACCCCCACCCTCGCGGGCCGGCATGTCACGCTGCGGCCGCTTGCCCGCGCCGATCGCGCCGCGCTGCTCGCCGCTTTCGCCGACGGCTTCGCGCACAGCTTTGCGGCGACGGTCCCCGACGGGACGACGATCGACGGCTGGTTCGACACGATCGAGCGCGAGCATGCCGCCCAGCGCAGCCGCGCCTTCGCCGTGCTCGACGCGGCGGGGCGCGTTGCGGGCACGACCCGCTTCCACCGGATGAACGAGACACACCGCCGGCTTGAAATCGGCGGCACGCTTTATGCGGCGCGGGTGCGGCGCACCGGGCTCAACACCGAGGCGAAGCGCCTGCTGCTCGCCTATGCCTTCGAGGTGCTGGAGGTGTTCTGCGTGCAGATCCGCACCGACTTTCTCAACCAGGCCTCGCGCCGTGCGATCGAACGCCTCGGCGCGAAGCAGGACGGCATCCTGCGCGGCCATATGGTGATCGGCGAGCATCGGCGCGACACCGTCAGCTATTCGATCCTCGCGCATGAATGGCCGGGGGTGCGCCGCCGGATCGAGGCGCTGATGGATCGCTGACCGGCGCGCGCAACCTTGAATTGCGCGCGCGCTTGCGCCTACAATCACCCGCAGACCTGGAGATCATCATGCCGCACAATCCCACCACTTTCGCGGGCGAGCCCGGCTCCGACCATCCGATCGGCTGGGACGATCCGGCGCTGCTTCACCGCCGTTCGGACACCGGACTGCTGCATGATTTCACCGTGGCGCGCCACGGCACGCTCGCCCAGCTCGTGCATCAGGTGATGGTAATGACCCCCGAACAGCGCGCGCATTACACCATCGAACGGCAAGGCGACCGCCAATACGATCCGCATGAGATCGTCGCCTTGTCGCAGCGTCCCGATTATCCGGGCTGAGCGGGAAGGCGGGCGATGAGCGATCCGTGCCGGCTTGCCGATTTCACCGTGCGCCGCGCCGACGGCAGCGAGGAGAACCTCGCCGCCTATGCGGGGCAGGTGGTGCTGGTGGTCAATACCGCCAGCAAATGCGGCTTCACCCCGCAATATGCCGGGCTCGAAGCGCTGTGGCAGGCCTATCGCGCGCGCGGGCTGGTGGTGATCGGCTTTCCCTGCAACCAGTTCGGCCACCAGGAGCCGGGCGATGCCGACGAGATCGCCAGCTTTTGCAGCCTCAATTTCGGGGTCAGCTTCCCGCTGATGGCCAAGGTCGAGGTCAATGGCGACGCGGCCACCCCGCTTTACAAGTGGCTGAAGGCCGAGGCGCCGGGGTTGCTGGGCACCAGGGCGATCAAATGGAATTTCACCAAATTCCTCATCGGCCGCGACGGCAGGGTGATCCGCCGCTACGCCCCGACCGACAAGCCCGAGGCGCTGGAAAAGGACATCGAAGCAGCGCTGTAGAGCATCGTGCGCGATTTCTGAATCACGCACGATGCTCTGGTTCCTTGTTGTCGCATCGCTTTTTGCCAAAAACCGGGGGCCACTTTTTGGCGCGATGCTCTAGCCGATCATCATTCCGCTCATTCCCGGCGGGCCACCGCTGAACAGCATCATGAACGGTGCTGTCACCGCCGCGATGACAATATAGAGAGCCACCGCGCAGAGCACCGCCACCACGGTGAAGCTTGCGGCCCTGGCCTGCGGCACCTGCATCAGCGGGCTTGCCCCGGTGTAATAGAGATAGAAGCTGTACACCCCCGCGAGCCCGAGGATCGACAGCCCCGGAACCAGACCGAAAATCCCCGCGAGCCACGCCGCGGTGCTGCCATAGATCACCAGCTTGAAGGCGGCGGTGCGGTTGGCGGTGCCACCGAATTTGGGCGCGAGGGCATCGGTGATCAGCGCCAGCACGAGGATCGCCACCAGATTGAGCACATAGGTCACGACCAGCGAGGACAGCGAGGCGACGAGGCCGGGCCGCCAGCTGATCCCGAACCAGCCCCAGCCGAAGAGCTGTCCGTGGAGGAATCGCGCTACCGGGCCGATGGCCGCGAGCGGCACCGCATAGCCGGTGACGAGGCCCGAGGGACTCGCGCTTTCGCCGGCGATGACCGGCCATTCCTCGCGCGGTTTCAACAGGATTGCCCTGGCACGCTCGACCAGAGACTTCGGCCCGGACGGACTATCCATGCCATCATTCATCGTCTGACTCCCCCTGCCAGGAATTCGACCCGAATGCGAATTGCCGGGAGTTCAACACAGATTGGCCCGCTTGAAAAGGATTTGCGTGATTTTCCCCAGAGGACGCGGGCGCCGCGCTTGATCGCGCGCGCGGCGAGGATATTCGCAACCGATGGCTTTCGTCCCCTTCGTGCCGCTGCGCGTCCTGTCGAGCTATTCGATGCTCGAAGGCGCGATCGACCCCAAGGCGATCGCCCAGCTTGCGCGCGACAGGGGTTTTCCGGCGATCGCGGTGTGCGATCGCAACGGGCTGTACAGCGTCCCCGCCTTCGCGTCGGCGTGCAAGGACAAGGGTATCCAGCCGCTGATCGGCGCGCTGCTGGGGGTGGCGCGGCCGGGTGCACTTGAGCCGCCGACCGCGGGCACGGGGCCGCAGCGGATCGACTGGCTGGCCCTCTATGCGCAGGACGAGACCGGCTGGCGCAACCTGTGCGATCTTGTCAGCCGCGCGCATCTCGACCGGCCGCTGGAGCAGGAGGCACATGTCCCGTTCGCCGCGCTCGAAGGGCGCAGCGCCGGGCTCATCGCGCTCACCGGCGCGGGCGAGGGGGCGCTGGCGCGGCTCTGTGCCGAAGGCCGGCCCGAGGCGGCCTGTGCCTATGCCGAAAGCTTGCAGCACCTGTTCGGTGACCGGCTCTATATCGAGATCGCCCGGCGCGGCGATGCGATCGAGGAGGCGGCCGAAGAGGCGCTGATCGCGCTTGCCTATGCGCGCGATCTGCCGCTCGTCGCCACCAACCCCGCGCATTACGCCGATCCGCATTTCAAGGACGCGCATGAGGCGATGCTGTGCATCGCCCATGCGACGCATATCGACGCCGCCGACCGCCCGCGCGGGCCGGCCCAGGGCTTCGTCAAATCGGGGCCGATGATGGCGGAACTGTTCGCCGACCTCCCCGAGGCGACCGCCAGCACCCTGGTGATCGCGCAGCGCTGCGCCTTCGCTCCACCCAGGCGCAAGCCGCTGCTGCCCAGCCTTGCCGGCGATACTGCGGGCGAGGCGGCGATGATGGCCGAAAATGCCCGCGCCGGGCTTGCCGCAAGGCTTTCGCTCTATGGCGCGATCGCCGAGGAGGAAGCCCGTGCCTATGCGGAGCGGCTCGAATTCGAGATCGACATCATCACCCGCATGGGCTTTTGCGGCTACTTCCTGATCGTTGCCGATTTCATCGGCTGGGCCAAGGCGCAGGGCATTCCGGTGGGGCCGGGGCGCGGCTCGGGCGCGGGCAGCGTGGTCGCCTGGTCGCTGCTCATCACTGATCTCGACCCGATCCGGCTTGGCCTGCTGTTCGAGCGCTTTTTGAACCCCGAGCGCGTGTCGATGCCCGACTTCGACATCGACTTCTGCGAAACCCGCCGCGGCGAGGTGATCCGCTATGTTCAGGAGAAATACGGGCGCGATCGCGTCGCCCAGATCATCACCTTCGGCAAGCTGAAGGCGCGCGCGGTGCTGCGCGACACCGGCCGCATCCTCCAGATGAGCTACGGCCAGGTCGATCGGCTGACCAAGCTCGTCCCCAACCACCCGACCGATCCCTGGACGCTGCCGCGCGCGCTGAACGGCATCGCCGAATTGAAGCGCGAGTACGACGGCGATCCCGAGGTTAAGCGGCTCATCGATCTTGCGATGCAATTGGAGGGCCTGCCGCGCAACAGCTCGACCCATGCCGCGGGCGTCGTCATCGCCGATCGTCCGCTTGCCGAGCTGGTGCCGCTCTATCGCGATCCGCGCTCGGACATGCCGGTGACCCAGTTCGACATGAAATATGTCGAGGATACCGGCCTCATCAAATTCGACTTCCTTGGCCTCAAGACGCTGTCGGTGTTGAGGAAGGCGACCGACATGATGCGCCGGCGCGGGGTCGTAATCGATCTTGCCGCGCTCTCGTGGGACGATGAGGATGTCTACCGGCTGCTCCAGGCGGGCGACACGGTGGGGGTGTTCCAGCTTGAATCCGAAGGCATGCGGCGCGCGCTCGCTTCAGTAAAGCCCAGCAATTTCGGCGACATCATCGCCATCGGTGCGCTCTATCGGCCGGGGCCGATGGACAATATCCCGCTGTTCGGACGCCGCAAGAACGGGCTCGAAGCGATCGAATATCCGCATCCCAAGCTCGAAGGCATCCTTGCCGAAACCTATGGCATCTTCGTCTATCAGGAACAGGTGATGCAGGCCGCGCAGATCCTCGCCGGCTATTCGCTGGGCGATGCCGATCTGTTGCGCCGCGCGATGGGCAAGAAGGTGCAGGCCGAAATGGACGCACAGCGCGCGCGCTTCATCGAGGGCTGTGGCGTGCATTCGCAGATCGATGCGCGGCGGGCCGGCGAGCTGTTCGACCTCATCGACAAGTTCGCGGGCTATGGCTTCAACAAGAGCCACGCCGCCGCCTATGCGCTGCTCTCCTACCAGACCGCCTGGGTGAAGACGCATTACCCGCATGAATTCTACGCCGCCTCGATGTGCTTCGACATGCACCAGTCGGAAAAGCTGACGATCTTCGTCGATGACATGCGCCGCAACCGCCTCGCGCTGGCCGGGCCCGATCTCAACGCCAGCGAGGCCGAATTCAGCGTCGAGGAGACCGGGGAGGGGCTTCAGGTCCGCTATGCGCTCGCCGGCATCCGCAATGTCGGCGAAAAGGCGATGGAGCAGGTGGTCGCCGAGCGCGCGGCCAACGGGCGCTTTTCCAGCCTCGAAGACCTGTTCCGCCGCGTGCCTTGCGGCGCGATCAATCGCCGCGCGCTCGAAGGTCTGGCCGGCGCCGGTGCCTTCGATTCGCTCGAAGCCAACCGCGCGCTGGTGTTCGCCAATGCCGACATGCTGCTCGCCGTCGCCGACGAGGCCGAACGCAGCCGCAACAGTGGCCAGCACGGGCTGTTCGGTGGCGAGGACCATGCCGCGCCGGCGCTGCGCCTCGCCGCCGCCCCATCGTGGACCCGGGCCGAGCAGATGGCCAGGGAGCGCGAGAATTTCGGCTTCTACTTCGCCGCGCATCCGGTCGAGCAATGGCACGCGGTCGCCAGCGCCAATGGCGCGCGCAGCTATGCCAGCCTCATCGCCGCGGGCATTTCGGGCGGGCGCGAGATGGCGGTGATCGCCGCCATGCTCGAAGGCGTCCAGCGCCGCCGCACAAAGCGCGGCAAGGATTTCATCGTCGCCGAACTCTCGGACAGCTCGGGCCAGTTCTCCGCGAGCTGCTTCGAGGAAAGCCTGGTCGAGCCGATGCGCAAATGGGCCGACGAGCAGGCCTGCCTGCTTCTCCAGGTCGAACTCGACGCGCCCAACCGCGACGAGCCGCCGCGCGTCACCATCCGCGGCGCCCAGCCGCTTGCCGAGGTGCGCAGCGCGGCAAGGATGCGGCTCGACCTCGAAGTGGCGAGCGCGCCGGCCTTTGCCGAACTCGCCGCGCTGCTGCCGCCTGGTGCGGCGGGGCGCGGCGAGGTCGTGGCACGGCTTGCCGGGCAGGAGGTGGAACTGCTGCTCGGCCGCGATTTCGCGCTCGACGGCGATCTTGCCGAACGGATCGCCGGGGTGGACGGGGTGCGCCATGTCGCGCTGAGCGCGAAGCGCGCGGCGAACCTGCGGCTGGTCACCTGATATCGGGCGACTAGTCCGGGCGGCTGCCGGCTCTTGCCTGCGCCCGGCTGCATCAACGGGATGCCACGTTCCGCTGGCTCGATCTTGCCATCACCAACCGCGAAGGCGCGCTGGTGACGCTGCCCGGCCAGTGGGAGTTCGACTGGGCGCGGGCCGACCCGCAATTCCAGCACCTCCTCGCGCAGACTTGAGCGGCTGTCCAGGAAGGCGGGAATTGGTCGCTTGCGGCAGTTATTCCATCGAACCCCGGCGCTGGCTGGTCAACCCTCCATCCATTCCGCCAGCGCCGCGATGCAGTCCCTGCCCAGCAGCATCGAGCGCTCCGGGCTCCAGCCCTGCACCGGATCGGGCAGCGCGGCATGGTCCTTGAACGGCATTTCCAGCGTCATCGACACCGCGCCATGGCGATGCGCGAGCTGGTTGGTCGCCATGGCGAGATTGCCCTTGCCCGCAGCCGCGCGCGGATAGCCCAGCTTCGTCTGGAAGTCGGGGGTGCGGCGCGCGAGGATCGTGAGAAAGCGGGCATAGGCGTCGCGCTGCGCCGGGGTGGCGGCGGCGACGCCTTCGAAGCCCGCCATGAACACCGCAGCGATCGCTTCATCGCCGTGGACGTCTATCGCGAAATCGACGCCGGTTGCGTCCATCGCGTCGCGCAGCGCGAGCACCTCGGGGCTGCGCTCGGCCGTGGGGGCGTGCCATTCGCGGTTTAGGTTCACGCCTGCGGCATTGGTGCGCAGATGGCCGCGGCGCGCGCCGTCGGGGTTGCAATTGGCAACGATATGAAGCCGGGCGGCGGCGCGCAGGCTGCGGGCGTGCGGGTCGGCAGGGTCGGTCAGGCTGGCGAGTGCGCCCTCCATCCACCATTCGGCCATGGTTTCGCCAGGGTGCTGGCGCGCGAACAGCCAGACCTGGCGCGGACCATCGCCCATCTCCAGGCAGTCGAGCGGCTGGCCGTCGAGGCTGCGGCCGAGCGTGCGGTGTGACACGCCGGGCGCCGTGGCGCAGCGCGCGACAAGGTCGTGATGGCGCTCCATCGAATAGGGCGCGAAATAGGCGAACCAGGCGATGTCGGCCGCGGGGCGATGGCGGATGGTGAGCGTGCCGCCATCGGCGTGCTTGTCCCAATCGGTTTCGGCGCGCGCCCAGTGCCGGCGATCATGCGAAACGACGGCGCGATATCCCGGCCAGCCGCCGGGATAGGCCGAGGCGCCAAGCCCGGTGATCCGCAGATCGAGTTCTCGCGCCGCGGCGCCCGCCACGCGGAAATGGAACCATTGGAAGAAATCGGACTGGTGGTCGCGGCGGATGGCAAGGCGCGCGCGCGGGCCGGTGATGTCCAGAACCTCGATATTGCCCGAATCGAAGGCGGCGCAGATGTCGATGTCGCTCATCGCCCCGTCGTAGCGGGCGCATCCGGGCCGGGGAAGCGGTTGAACAGCGCCGCCGCAAGCCGCCCGGCGATCGCGGTGTCGTTCCAGTGCGGGTCGCCGTCGCGGGTGATGATGTCGGCGCGGCCTTCCCACAGCCGCTGGCCGGTCACACGATCGACGATGATCGCTTCGAGCCGCGTGTCGAGCAGCGCCTTCTTGGGCTTCGACAGATCGACGTTGACCGCAAAGTCGAGCATCGAGCCGTAGTTCGAAATCCCGGCCGCCATTTCGCCGCTGACCGGCGAATGGCGCGTTTCCGGGGGCTCGATCATCTCGCGTCCTTCGCGCACCTCGGTGACAAGGCCATCCTTCGCATCGCCATGGATCGTGTCATAGCCCGCCTTGACCAGCTGATCGACCACCGCTGCCTGAAAGGTCGCGCTGATGCGCTCGTCATCATGATTGCCGGGCGCGCCGCGCACGCTCGCCTGCGTCTGGCGCAGCGCCGCCGCGGCGCCCGGGGCGAGGAAGTGATCGACCGAGACCTGGCCCTCGCGCGGGTCGGGGCCGTCCGGCGAGGCCGGCGGCGGGCCGGGGCCGAACCCGGGATCGCCCCACGCGTTTCCCGGCCAGGCGGCTGCGGCGGGCGCGGCTGCGGCAAAGGCGAGCAGCGCGGCAAGAACGGGCAGACGGCGCAGCATGCCCGGGCTCTATGGCGGACGAGCTTGCGTCAGGATGAACCGGGCTAAAGACTTTATCTTTTCCGGCTGCTAACCGCCGGCGCATGGCGACAAAATGCCCTGTGCTCGTGACCGGCGGCGCCGGCTATATCGGCAGCCATGCGGTGCTGGCGCTGCGTGATGCCGGCTGGCCGGTCGCGGTGATCGACAATCTCGTCACCGGCTTTCGTTTCGCGGTGCCCGATGGCGTGCCCTTCTATGAGGGCGACATTGCCGATGGCGCGCTTCTCGCATGGATCTTCGCCGGGCAGGGCACGCGCGCGATCATGCATTTCGCCGGCTCGGTGGTGGTGCCCGAATCGGTGGAAAACCCGCTCAAATATTACGCGAACAACACCGCCAACAGCCGCGCGCTGATCGCTGCCGCCGTGGCTGCCGGCGTGCCGCATTTGATCTTCAGTTCGACCGCGGCGACCTATGGCATTCCCGAAAGCTCGCCGGTCTCGGAAGACAGCCCCAAGCAGCCGATCAACCCCTATGGCATGTCGAAGCTGATGACCGAGATCATGCTTGCCGATGTCGCGCGCGCGCACCGGCTGAATTACGCGGCGCTGCGCTATTTCAATGTCGCCGGCGCCGATCCGCAGGGGCGCAGCGGGCAATCGACCGCCGGGGCGACGCATCTCATCAAGGTCGCGGTCGAGGCGGCGCTGGGCAGGCGGGGCCATGTCAGCGTCTTCGGCACGGATTACGCGACCCCCGACGGCACCGGGGTACGCGACTATATCCATGTCAGCGATCTGGTGGCGGCGCATGTGCTGGCGCTTGAGGCGTTGATCGCCGATCCGCAAACCTCGCTGACGATGAATTGCGGCTATGGACGCGGGTTCTCGGTGCTCGAAGTGCTCGATGCGGTCGATCGCGCGACCGGCCATGCGATCGCGCGGCGCATCGAGCCGCGCCGCGCGGGCGATCCCGATTCGCTGATCGCCGATAACCGCCGCATCCTGGCAAGGCTGCCGTGGGTGCCGCGCCACGCCGATCTCGATACCATCGTCGCGCATGCGCTGGCCTGGGAACGCAAGCTTGGCGTCATGCGCGGCGGATCTTGACTTCGCGGGCGCCGGGCCATAACGGCGCGGCTTCGTTTTGGGCGGGATGTTCCCGCGATTGGAATTTCCGATGAAGATTCGCAACAGCCTCAAGTCGCTCAAGGGCCGCCATCGCGACAATCGCGTGATCCGCCGCCGCGGCCGGACCTATGTGATCAACAAGACCAACCGCCGCTTCAAGGCGCGCCAGGGCTAAGTTGCGCGGCCCGGCAGATGACCGGGCGCCGGATAGAGGCAGTGGTTTTCGACATCGGCCGGGTGCTGGTCGAATGGTCGATCGCCGGCCTTTACCAAAAACTGATCGACGACGAGGGTGAGCGCGCCTGGTTCCTGCGCCATGTCGTCAGCGAGGAATGGCATTTCCGCCATGACGCGGGCGAGCCGCTGGCGGCGATGATCGCCGCGCGCGTCGCTGAATTTCCGCAGCATCGCGCGCTCATCGAAGCCTATGCCAGCCGCTGGCTCGAAACCGTGCCGGGACCGGTGGCGGGAACGCCGGCGCTGGTCGAGGCGCTCGCCGCGCGCGCGGTGCCGCTGTATGCGATCACCAATTTCGGCGCCGACACCTGGGCGATGTTCCGCCCGACCTTTCCGCTGCTCGACCATTTCCGCGACATCGTCGTCTCGGGGCACGAGCGGCTGGTGAAGCCCGATCCGGCGATCTTCGTGCTTGCCGCGCAGCGCTTCGGCCATGCGCCGGCGGTGATGCTGTTCATCGACGACAATGCCGCCAATGTCGCGGCCGCGCGCGCCTGCGGCTGGCAGGCGCATCACTTCAGCGATGCAGGGGCGCTCGAAGCCGAATTGCGCGCCCGCGCGTTGCTTTAACCGGCGACCGGGGCTTCGGCGCCGACCTCGGCCAGCGCGGCGATGAACTTGTCGATGTTGCCCATCGTCAGCCCGGCGATATTGATCCGGCCCGACCCCGCCATATAGATGCCATGCGCCTCGCGCAGCGCGAGGATCTGCGGGCCGCTGAGTGGCACGATCGAGAACAGCCCGTTCTGCGTGGCGAGCGGGGCAAGATCAAGCTTGCCGGCCATGCCCGCAGCGCCGAGCCTTGCGCGCACCTGGAGCATGCGCGCGCGCATGGTGTCGAGCTCGTCCAGCCATTGCCGGGTCAGGGCCGCGTCCTCAAGGATGATCCGCACCGCGGCGGCGCCGTGATCGGGCGGCATCGACCAGTTGGCGCGGGCGAGCGCATGGCCGTTCGCCAGCGCCACCGGCAGCGCATCGGCCGCCCCGGTCATCACATAGACCGCGCCGACGCGGTCGCGATACAGCCCGAAATTCTTGTCGCAGCTATAGGCGATGATCGCCTCGGGCACCGCGGCCAGCACCCGGCGGGTGCCATAGGCATCTTCCTCCATGCCCTGACCCAGCCCCTGATAGGCAAGGTCGATCAGCGGCAGCACGCCCGATGCCTGTAGCGCCGGGGCGATCGCGTCCCATTGCGCGGGGGCATAGTCGATGCCGGTGGGATTGTGGCAGCAGCCGTGGAGCAGCACCGCATCTTCTGCGCCTGCCTCGTCGAGCGCGGCGAGCAGCGCGGCAAGATCGGCGGTGCCGTCGGGCTTGGCATGGGCAAAGCCTTTCAGTTCGAGCCCGAGGTCGGCGATGATCTGCGCATGGTTGGGCCAGCTCGGCGTGCCCATCCACACCCGTTTCACGCCCGCGCGCTTCGCGATGGCGAGCGCGAGCCGCACCGCGCCGGTGCCCCCCGGGGTTTGCATGCCGTCGATCCGCCCGCCGCGCGTCGGATCGGCGCGGCCGAAGATATGCGGCATGAGCGCATGGACGAAGCCCATGTCGCCCTCGGGCCCCAGATAGGCCTTCGAGGTCTGGGATTCGAGCAGGCGCCGTTCCGCCGCCTTGATCGCGGCGAACACCGGCGTATCGCCCTGGCCGGTGCGATAGACGCCGACGCCGACGTCGATCTTGTCGCAGCGCGGATCGGCGTCGTGGAGCTTGATCAGCGCGAGCAGCGCATCGGCGGCTTGGGGCTTGAGATTGGTCAGCATGGCGGCGGCGCCTTAGAGCATTGCTATGAAAATGCCAGTCTCGAACAATGCCAGACCCGAACAATGCCGTTCCCAGCGCGGGCGCGCGCTCAGAACGGAAACCAGTTCTCGTGCCGGGTGAACTTCATGTAGCCGCCGTTGATGCCGAGCCGCAGGCCGACGCCCAGCCGCACCGGGATCAGCACGACATCGCCGCGTCGCAGATAGCTGACGTTGAACCCGCCGACGAAATAGGCCTGACCCTCGCCGGCACCGTAACGGCGGAAGAGATCGTTGCGATTGGTGAGATTGTACACGAGCACGAAGGTCTTGGCGGCATTGGCACCGGCATCGAAGCCGATCGACGGGCCGGTCCAATAGACGGGAAGCGGTGGCATCGCCTTCTGGCACAGTGTTCCCGAACCATAGCGCAGCCCGATGGCGATGGCACCGCCCGCCTCGCGGCCCTTGATATAGCCGTCGGGCGAGCCCTGCTTCTTCAGAATGTCGCGGATGAGATCGGCAAGCCCATGCGCGCCGCTGCCGAACACCCCGGTCGCCTCGCCGATGAGGTCGTCCGACTGATAGCCGCCCTGCGCCGATTGCGGCTGGCCGCAGATGCCCGGCGGCGGGGTATCAACCGTAGAGGATGCGGGCTGGGTTCCCGAAGCCGGCCCCGCCATGACGGGCTGGGGTGCGACCGGCGCCGGCCCGGGATAGCTGCCGGGCATCGGGGAGGCGACGGGCGGCGGCGGCGATCCGCCGGGGGTTGCCAGATCGCTGTCGATTCCCGGGGTCGTCGTCTGCTGCGCGATCGCGGGCGCGCCAAGCAGGGCGAGGAGCGCGAAGCCTGTCGCCAGCCTTGCCAAATGCCGCTGCATCGAGCCAATTTTCCCCGAACGCGCGAAGATGCGCTGCATGATCGTCCCTTTCCTGGCCGGCCCCGTCCACGCCGCGAAGCGTGGCCGAGACTGACATTGTCCACGGTGCACGCCGCAATTGCATGGCGATAAGCCGAGTCGCATTTACGGTAAAGCGAGTCGCCCGACCCCTGCATGAACGGCGCGCACCGCGGGCGGAAGACAAAACCGCCAGCCCCCTTGCCGGGCTTCCCCCCCCTCGCTATAGCCCGCCCGCCGCCGCGAGCCGGAGACGTGGGTGAGTGGCTGAAACCAACGGTTTGCTAAACCGTCGTACTGGTAAATCCGGTACCGAGGGTTCGAATCCCTCCGTCTCCGCCAATATACAATTAAAACAAGGGCTTGTTGCCGAGCAGGGATTGCGCGGGCACGGGCACGCTTTCTTGCGGCCCGCTTTCAATTAAATGCA
>JAGWPW010000135.1 GCA_028870315.1 Sphingomonadales bacterium
CCACCGCCAGCGCCAGCGATGCCGCCGCCGAGGATGCCCGCGCGGCGGTCGCGCTGTACA
Source organism: Sphingomonadales bacterium (assembly GCA_028870315.1). Taxonomy (GTDB): domain Bacteria; phylum Pseudomonadota; class Alphaproteobacteria; order Sphingomonadales; family Sphingomonadaceae; genus Novosphingobium. The sequence goes on from JAGWPW010000135.1 coordinate 61, forward strand.
AGGCGCTGGGCGGCGGCTGGAGCAAGCCGTCGCCGCATCGGTGAGCGGCGCGCTTGCGAAAAGATGGTGGATGCCCCGCGAGGATTCGAACCTCGATAGACGGAATCAGAATCCGTAGTCCTACCATTAGACGACGGGGCAGGAAGCGGCGCGTCTAGCCAGCCGCGCGGCGGTGGTCAAGCCGCGGGCGGGCGTTGCGAGCGCCCTTGTGAACGCGGCGGCCCGGCGCTAGCATGGTGGGGTGTGCCCGCGTTCGGGCGGGCCTTTGGCCATTCGAGTATCCAGACCATGGCGGAGCCGCTTCCGCCGCCGGCGCGCAGGGAGATCGCGGAAGACAACGATGATGGGCTGGCACGCGCGAGCGCGCTCGCGCCGTCCAGCATCGGTCCGAAGCTCGCCGACGGCCAGACCAGATCTACTGACGCCGCGCCTGGCGGGGCGGCGCCTCGCCTTGGCGATTGCCCGCAACCAGGCGAGGCGCGGCCGTTTCCCGCCGGCCGCCAGGCCTATGCCGCGATCGACCTTGGCACCAACAATTGCCGCCTGCTCATCGCCCGCCCCTCGGGTGAGAATTTCATGGTGGTCGATGCCTTCAGCCGCGTGGTGCGGCTGGGCGAGGGGCTGGCGCAGACCGGGCGGCTTTCGGACGCGGCGATGGACCGCGCGGTTGCCGCGCTCCACGTCTGCGCCGACAAGCTGCGGCGGCGCAATGTCCATCTCGCGCGCTCGGTCGCCACCGAAGCCTGCCGCCGCGCCGCCAACGGCCACGCCTTCATCGAGCGCGTCCATGCCGAAACCGGCATCCGCCTCGATGTGATCAGCGCGCGCGAGGAGGCGCGGCTGGCGGTGCTCGGCTGCCATGTGCTGCTCGAACCGGGGCACGGGCCGGGGATGATCTTCGACATCGGCGGCGGCTCGACCGAACTGGTGCTGATCGAAAGCGGCCCCGGGGTGCCGGCGATCCGCGATTGGAAAAGCGTGCCCTGGGGCGTCGTCTCGCTCACCGAGACCTGCGGCGAGGAAGGGCCAAGCCGCGCCTCGCGCGAGGCGCGCTATGCCGAAATGAAGCGGCTGGTCACCGACAGTTTCGCCGAATTCGCCCGGCGCATCGCCCCGACGCGCAACCGGGTGGCGGCCGCGCCGATCGCGCCGCTGCGGCTGCTGGGCACCAGTGGCACGGTGACGACGCTTGCCAGCCTCCATCTCGACCTGCCGCAATATGACCGCCGCGCGGTCGATGGGCTGATCGTTCCCGCCGCCTCGATGCGCGCGATCAGCCGCGAGCTGTCGACGATGGCGATCGACGAACGCCGCGAACTGCCCTGCATCGGGCGCGAACGCGCCGATCTCGTCGTCGCGGGCTGCGCGATTCTCGAAACGATTCTCGATATCTGGCCCGCCGACCGGCTGGGCGTCGCCGATCGCGGCATCCGCGAGGGCATCTTGCGCAGCCTCATCGGCGCGGGCGATGCGGGCGATCGCGCCCGCGCCGCGATCCGCCGCGCGCAGGTCTGACCCCATGCGCGGCGCAGGGCGCGAGCCCGCAAGGCTCAAGACCGGCCGCGGCCGCACCGCCAGCTCGGCGCGCTGGCTCAAGCGCCAGCTTGCCGATCCCTATGTCCAGAAGGCGAAGGCCGAAGGCTATCGCAGCCGCGCCGCCTACAAGCTTGCCGAACTCGATGCGCAGTTCGGCCTGCTGAAAAAGGTGACGCGCATCGTCGATCTCGGAGTCGCGCCGGGTGGCTGGAGCCAGATCGCCCGCGCCCGCGCGCCGCGCGCGGCGATCGTCGGCATCGACCTGCTGCCCACCGATCCGCTGGCCGGCGTCACCCTGTTCCAGATGGACTTCATGGCCGAGGACGCGCCGGCGCTGCTGTGCGACGCGCTGGGCGGGGCGCCCGATCTCGTGCTTTCGGACATGGCGGCGAACACCGTCGGCCACAAGCAGACCGACCATCTGCGCACCATGGCGCTGGTCGAGGCCGCCGCCTATTTCGCCATCACCCATCTCGCGCCGGGCGGCGCCTTTCTTGCCAAGGTGCTGGCGGGCGGCACCGATGCGACGCTGCTCGCGCTGCTCAAACGCCATTTCGCCAGCGTCAAGCACGCCAAGCCGCCGGCCAGCCGCAAGGACAGCTCGGAATGGTATGTGGTGGCGCAGGGGTTCAAGCCGTAAAGGAACGGCAAGGCTGCGAGCACCCGGTCACGCCTGCTCGTTCAGCAGCGGCAGCCCCCCGACAGATCGCGGCGGGCGGAACAAATCATCGGATCATGCGCTGGATATCAGGCCGTTTGCAGATCGCGGCGTTTGCGCGGCGCGGGCTTTGCCGGCCGCAGCAGCTCCTGCACCTCGGGCGAGATCGCTACCTCGCCAAGCTCGAACAAGCGCAGGTGGTTGGCCTCGATCGCCGAGAGGTCATAGAGATAATTGACCATCACCCCATGCGCCTGGCGCAGGCCCTTTTCCGAGCCATCGGCATCGGCATGCACCGCCTCCAGCCTCGCGCCGTTGCCAAGATGGAAGCGGCCGACCGGATCGAGCACCTGCCCTCGGCCGTCGCGCGCGGAGGTGATATATTCAGCAGCGATGCGGCGCAGCGCATCGCCCTGGGGCACCGGCGCGCCCTCGTGGCTGCGCGCGAGCCATCGCGCGAAACCCGGCACCGGCGACAGGGTGGCGAATTGCCGCAGCTGCGGCAGCTCGGCCTTGAGCAGTCCCACCACCTGCTTGATGAGGAAATTGCCGAAGGGAATCCCGCGCAGCCCTTCCTGGCAATTGGAGATCGAATAGAAGATCGCCGAGCTTGCCTGATGCGGATCGATCGCGCGGCGATCGGGCGCGATGATTTCGGCGATCGCGCTGGGCAGCCCGTCGGTGAGCGCGACCTCGACGAAGATCAGCGGATCGTCGGCCATCTGCGGATGGAAGAAGCCGTAGCAGCGCCGGTCGGCGGGTGCGACGCGGCGCCGCAGATCGTCCCAGCCGGCGATCGAATGCACCGCCTCATAGGCGATTATGCGTTCGAGCACCGCCGCCGGCGAATCCCAGCCGATATGGCGCAGTTCGAGAAAGCCGGCATTGAACCAGGCGGAAAACGCATCCTCGAACTCGCGGTCGAGGTCGCGCAGCCCCGCGCTCATTTCGGGCGCGGCGAGCAGATCGGCGCGCATCGCGATCAGCCGGCGGGTGCCGCCGGGGGCAAGGTTGAGCACGCGGATCAGCCGCGCGCAGGGCGATTCGCTCGCCTCGTTGAGCCGCACCGCAGCGCGATCGTCGCGATCCTGCTGCCAGGCCGCGACCGCGGCGTCGATCGCGGCGGCATCGCGCGGGTTCTGCGCGTGGAGCTGGGCAAGGAAGCTCTGCCGCGCGCCCGGCGCGCTGGCCTCGTAGCGATCGAAGAACGCCGAGGCGAGCGCCGGCCCCGATGCGCGCGCGCGCAGCGAAAGCAGCGCCGCGGCATCATCGAGCAGGCTGTCGCTCGATGCCGGCCGGTTGCCGCTGCGGATGCGATCGACCAGCTTGCCGATGCTCGCGCCGAGCAGCGCATCGAGCGAGGCACGCATGCCGCGCCGTGGGCGGCCGAAGTTTCTCTGCCGGGTCATCTCGTTCACGACGGTCTCGTCCTGTGGCGGCGCCGGGCCGGGTTCCTGAGTCATCGCGATATCATGCCCGCGGCAAACATCTGGTGACAAGCCCGCATGAAAACGCCGGGACGATCGCGCGGCGGCGGCGCGCGCGACACCGGGCGCGGGAGCAGCCTTGAGGTCCGGTTCTGACATTTGCATCGCTGGCGACCAAGTGGCGAGCAAATGTCAGTCGTTCAGTGAGGCGTCACCGTGATCGTCACCGAAATCCGGGGTCACGCAAGCGGCTGGCGTCCCCTATCGGAGCGGCTTGCTGGTTCCCGTTGCGACGTCAACCGCCACATGCGATCGGCCGCTGGGACAACACGCGGCGTCGGTATCCTTCAGGATCAACATGTCAAGGACGACCCGCCCGGCCGAAAAGCTTGCATCCTGCGGATCGCCAAAAAGGCTTTTGACTGGCCGCAGGTATTGCAGCCGGCCATCGAGGTTATGAAACAGCGCAATTTCGGCAAAGATGCCATTTGCGCCTTTTGGGTTATAGTGAACAAAGGCAACGGCGTCGGCGCGGCCATCGGCATTGAAATCGCCGCAAAACACTTGCGTATTCAAAAGCTCGCCATCGTCGTTCCTGACGACCCGATGCGCCCACTGGTTGACGGGCGCGAGGTTCGGGCAATTCTGTCCAGCCTTGACCTTCGGCGCGAGCATTTGGACGTTTGCGGCTGTCGCCTCGGTGATGGAGAGCGTGGAGCCGGACACGAGGATGGCCACGGCATTGATGATGAGGAGGCGCATTTGCTTTCTCCTTTCACTGGTTACGGCGCCACTTTACCCAACCCCATCGTCCCGGTCGGTCGGAATCAGGGGAAAATCCGGCAAAGCCGGCACAGAAGACTGCTCCCCTCCACCACCCCATTCAAGCCCCCACGCCTTTGCCGCAGCCCGTCAAATCCCCGCATACCACTGGTAGTCGCGCGCGTCCTCCCAATAGCCGCCCTTGCCGCCATAGAGCCCGGCAAGGCTGGCGCGCGCTTCGATTGCCATGACGAATTTGGCCTGCTTGTAGCCAAGCTGGCGCTCGACGCGCAGGCGGATCGGGGCGCCATGCGCGACCGCCAGCGGCGCATCGTTCATCCGCCAGGCAAGGATGGTCTGCGGGTGCCAGGCATCGACAAGATCGATCGATTCGTAATAGGGCGCGGTCCCCCAGCGGTCGGCGCAGTGGAAGACAATGTAGCGCGCCTCGCCCCGCAACCCGGCCTGCGCCAGCACCGCGCCAAGTTGCGGCCCCTGCCATTTGCCGATCGCGCTCCAGCCCTCGACGCAATCATGGCGGGTGATCTGGCTGCGCTGCGCAAGCGCCTGGAGCGCGGCGAGCGGCAGCAAAAGCGGGCGCTGGACAAGCCCGAAGACGCTGAGCCGCCAGTTGGCAAAGCCCTGCGCGACATGCGCCCTGTAGGCGGGATCGGCGATGTCGCTGCTGCCGTTGCTGCGGAACACCGGCGACATCTGCGACGGGCTGAACTCCTGCGCCAGCGCGGTGCGGCCGAGGAAGGCGCGCTGCACCGTCTTGTGGACGCTTCCCAGCCCTTCGAGGAAGTGGCGCACCGCCGGGTCGGCATTGATCCGGTCGCACCCGCCGAGCAGCCCCGCCGAGCCGAGCGCCCCGCCAAGGACAAGGCCGCGGCGGGTGACCAGCGGCGCGCTCATCCGCGGCGGTCCTTGCGCGCGCGAGGCAGGCGGTACCAGCCGGTGATCATGGCGCGCAGCTCGTTGACCGGCCCGGCCAGCACCACCATGGCGATATGCACCAGAAAAAAGCCGAGCAGCGCCGCCATCATCAGGAAATGGATCGAACGCGCCGATTGCCGTCCGCCGAACACCACCGTCAGCCACGGCCAGGCCGCGTCCATCCCCGGCGCCATCGCCAGCCCGGTCAGGATGACCAGCGGCAGCAAGACGAACAGCACCGCGCCATAGGCGAGCTTCTGGAGGATATTGTAACGCAGCGCCGCCGCCCCGGTCGGAAAGCGCAGCCGCGCGTGCCGGGTGATGTCGTGCCAGATATGCCGGGGGCCAAGCTCGGCGCGGGTCGGCAGCAGGTCGCCGCGCAGATGGCCGTTCGCCAGCGAGACGGCAAGGTAAAGCGGCCAGCTGACGATCAGCAGCACCGCGAAGGCGAAGTGCCAGATGCGCGCATCGGCCAGGCTGTAATGCGAGGGGATAGTGATCCACGGCGGAAAGGCATAATCCCATCGTCCCCCGTCGGGCCCGCGGCTGAGCCCCAGCACGCCGGTGGTCGGCAGCGTCACCTGTCCGATGCGCAGCGTCCCGTGATCGCCCACCGCTTCGATTCCCAGCCACGCATGGTCGAAATTGGCGCCATACTGGCCCCAATAGAGGTGCGGATGGGCGTTGAAGATCATGAGCCCGCTCATCAGCATCACCGCAAGGATCGCCGCGTTCGCCCAGTGCCAGATGCGGGTGGCCAGGCGGTGCCGCCGCACCAGATCGCCGCCCTTTGCAGGAAAATCCTTTGCCCGTTCGGCCACGACCGTCTCCCGTGCAACGGCAGGGGCATATCGCGCCCGCGCGCCGGCAACAAGCCGCACCACTGGACGCGGGCGCGAAGCCGCCTAGGCTGGCGCGCAAGGAGGATGCGCATGACCGAGCCAGCACGGATTCTTTACGGCGTTGCCAGCCCCAATGTCGTCAAGGTGGCGATCATGCTCGAAGAACTCGGGCTCGATTACGCGCTGCGCTATGTCGCGGTCTTTCAGGGCGAGCAGTTCTCGCCCGAGTTCCAGGCGATGAACCCGCTTGGCAAGGTGCCGGTGCTGGTCGATCCGGCGCTGCCCGCGCCGATCTTCGAATCAGGGGCGATCCTGATCTGGCTGGCCGAGCAGCATCGCCGCTTCCTCCCCGAACACGGCCCCGCGCGTATCGAGGTGCTGCAATGGCTGATGGTGCAGATGGCCGCGATCGGGCCGATGCTGGGCCAGTACACCCATTTCCGCCTGCTTCCCGAATCGGGCGAGACCTATGCCCGCGGCCGCTATGGCGCGATCGCCGAGGGGCTTTACCGCGCCATCGACCGCCGGCTCGAAGCGCGCGAATGGCTGGCGGGCGAGGATTGCTCGATCGCCGACATCGCCACCTTGCCCTGGGCCGAATATATCGACCGCCACGAATTCGACCGCGCGCAGTTCCCGCATATGGAGCGCTGGCGCACAGCGATGAATGCGCGGCCGGCGGTGGCGCGCGCCAAGGCGCGGGTGTTCGGCGAATTTGCCAGCCCCTCGCAATCGAGCATCGCCGCCGCGACCCCGGACGACCTCGATCGTTTCTTCAGCCGGACCGAAAAGGTGCCCGAGCAGGATTATTCGGGGGTCAAGCGGATGCGATAGCGCGGTTCGGTTCGCGGGTCATGTCACCCCTTCAGTCGCGCCATCGCCCCGGCGAGCGGCGCGGGCATGAAGCTGTCCACCGGCCAGTCGAGGAAGCCGAGCGCGGCGCTGGTCCCGCCGTCGATATGCAGCGTCTGGCCGGTGACGAAGCGCGAAAGGTCGCTCGCCAGGAACAGCACGCCATCGACGATTGCCTCGACGGGCGGCGCCTCCTTCAGCGGCACATAGATCTTGAGCGCCTCGTCGAGCACGTCGGGGCCGAGCGCGGTCATGCGCTCGAAATCCTGCGGGTAAAGCCCGGCGTTCGACATCCTGGCGGGCGAGGTATCGGGCGCGATGCAATTGACCCGGATTTTTGCGCCGCCAAGCTCGACCGCGAGCGCGCGGCTGAAATTGGTCACCGCCGCCTTGGCGCCGGCATAGACCGCATAGGTCGCCGCGCCGCGATGCGCCTCGATGGTGGTGAAATTGATGATGCTGCCGCCGTTGCCGCTTGCTTGCAGCAGCGGGATGGCGCGGCGGCAACTGTCGATCACATAGCCGTAGTTGAGCCGGATATCGCGGGCGTTGCGCGCGCGGGTGGTGGCGGTGAACAGGTTGCGCTCGACCTCGCCGACGACATTGACGAGGATGTCGGCCGCGCCGAATTCCGCCGCGACCCGGTCGTAGAAGGCGTCGAGCTGGTCGGGCTCGGCGGCGTCGGCGTGCTGCGCGAGGAGGCGCACGCCAAGCGCCGCGACCTCCGGCCCGATCGCTTCGACCGCATCGGCATGCTTGTCGCAGGCGGCGACATGGACCCCCGCCCTGGCCAGCGCCAGCGTGATCGCGCGGCCCTGGATCTCGCCGCAGCCGCCGACCACGATCGCGGTCTTTCCGGCCAGCGCCGCCTGTGCTTCGAGCAGGCCCATGTCAGCCCCGCAGCGCCTGCATGCGCATCAGGTAGCGCGCCAGCACGTCGATTTCGAGATTGACCGCGTCGCCCGCCGCAAGCTGGCCCAGCGTCGTCACCTCGGCGGTATGGGGGATGATGTTGACGGTGAAGTGGCAGCTGCCATCGGCGTCGTCGGCCACCTCGTTGACGGTGAGCGAGACGCCATCGATGGTGATCGAGCCCTTGGCGGCAAGGCAGGGGGCAAGCGCGGCCGGGGCGGCAAAGGCAAGCCGGCGCGAATCGCCGACAGGCTCGACCGAGAGGGTGCGGCCGACGCCATCGACATGGCCGGTGACGATATGGCCGCCCAGTTCGTCGCCCAGCCGCAGCGCCGGTTCGAGATTGAGCCGGGTCCCCGGCTGCCAGCGCCCGGGCACGGTGCGCGCGACGGTTTCACCCGAGATATCGACCGCGAACCACGCCGCGCCCGCCGCCCCGCCGCGATCGACCACGGTAAGACAGCAGCCCGAGCAGGCGATCGACGCGCCGATGGCGATCGCCGCGGGATCGAAGGGGCAGGCGATTCGGGCGTGCAGATCGCCCGTGCCCGAAGCGCTCTCGATGGTGCCTAGCGCGGTGATGATGCCGGTGAACATGGGTCGCGGTCATAGACGTCGAGCGCATCCTCGCCAAGCCGCCGGTGGTCGATCGCCCGCCATCGCCCATGCGCTGCGCCAAGATCGCCCAGCCCGAGGTCGCCGACGCCGACCAGCCCGCCGCCGATGACGATCGGCGCGCGATAGACGACCAGCCGATCGACGAGATCGGCGGCGAGGAAGGCGGCGGCAGCGCCCGCCCCGCCCTCGATCATCAGATATTGGGCATCGAGGCGCGCGATTTCCGAAGGATCGGCAAGCGCCGTCCAACCCGGTGGTGCCGTGCCCCGGGTCAGCACCAGCCGCGCCGGGCGGCGTGTCTCCAGCCCCGCCAGCCGGACATCGAGCCGCGGTGCATCGGCGCGCAGCGTCCCGCCGCCGACGAGGATCGCATCGTGGCGCGCGCGCAGCGCATGGCCATGCGCGCGCGCCGTCTCTCCGGTGATCCAGCGGCTGCTGCCGTCGGCAAGCGCGATGCAGCCGTCGATCGACAGCGCCAGCTTGAGCGTGACGAAGGGGCGCGCGGCGCGCGCGCGCATCAGATAGCCGGCAAGGCTCGCCGCGGCCTCGGGCAAGGCCAGCAGTTCGACGGCGATCCCCGCCGCGCGCAGCCGGGCGAGCCCGGCACCGGCGGTGCGCGGATCGGGATCCTCCACGCCGATGATCACCCGCGCCACCCCCGCCGCGACGACGAGATCGGCACAGGCCGGGCCGCGCGCGCTGGCATGCGCGCAGGGTTCGAGCGTCACGTAAAGCGTCGCGCCGCGCGCGTCGCCGGCGGCGGCCAGCGCCATTGCCTCGGCATGCGGCCGCCCGCCCGGTTGCGTCCAGCCGTGGCCGATGACCCGCCCGTCGCGCCACAGGATCGCGCCGACCGCGGGATTGGGATGGCTGAACGGCAGCGCGCGCGCGGCAAGCCGGGCGGCGGCGGCAAG
>JAGWPW010000136.1 GCA_028870315.1 Sphingomonadales bacterium
CGCGGCGCGACCTCTTTTGCCGATCGCCAGCTTTCGGAGATGGATCGCAACGGGCGGGTGGCGAGCGTGGTCGCGGGGCTGGCCAATTGGGCAAGCCGCGAAGGCAACGGCCTGACCCGGCCGGCGATGGAGGCAGCGCTGGGCATCGACCGCAAGGCGCATCTGCCGCCCTTCATCGAGGTGCCGCTCGACCGCCAGGCGCCGGCGATCATTCCCGCGCCCAATCCCGATGGCCCCGCCTTCGGACGCAAGGTCGCCATTTATGCGGGCTGCCACGACAATTTCAACGACGACACCCCCGGCGCCGCGGCGATCAGGGTGCTGGCGCACAACGGGCTTTCGGTCCGGCTCGAACACCCGGACTGCTGCGCCATGCCCAAGCTGGAGAACGGCGATCTTGCCGCGGTGGCAAGCGCAGCGCAGCGCATCTCGGCGCATTTCGCGCCGCTCATCGCCGAGGGCTGGGACGTGGTGCCGCTGACCACCAGCTGCGCGCTGATGCTCAAGTTCGAATGGCCGTTGGTCGAGCCTGAAAACGAAGCGGTCCAGACGCTGGCCCGGCACAGTTTCGATGTTTGCGAATATATCGTGCGGCTGGCGAAGGAGACCGGGATTGCGCCGATCGCGCCGATGCCGAAGCGAATCGCGGTGCATTTCGCCTGCCATGCCCGCGCGCAGAACATGGGGCCCAAGGCGATGGAAATGCTGCGGCTGATCCCCGAGGCACAGCCGGTGCTCACCGAAAGATGCAGCGGTCATGGCGGCAAATGGGGTATCTTCAAGGGCAATTTCGAGCGCGCGGTGAAGATCGGGCGCCCCACCGCGCGCAGCCTCGTCAAGGACGATCCCGAGCTTGTCGTCAGCGAATGTCCGCTCGCCGGGCCGCATCTGCGCCAGGTGATCGCCGCCAACGGGCAGGAACCGCCCGCGCGGATCGGTCATCCGATCGAGGTGATGGCCCGGGCCTATGGATTGTAACGCCATGCCCCGCGACCGCCACAGCATCACCGCCGATGACATCCTGCCGCTCGAACAATACGAACTGATCCGGTCTGAAAAGAAGCAGGAAGCGATCCTGCGCAAGCGGCTGACGCGCATCGCCGTCGGCCCGCATGCGACCGCGCTGTTCGAAAGCTGGGACAGTATGTGGTTGCAGATCCACGAGATGCTGCGGATCGAAAAGGGTGGGGCGGCGCAGCTGGTCGATGAAATCGCCGCCTATGAGCCGATGATCCCCAAGGGCAGCGAACTCACCCTGACGCTGTTCTTCGAGGTCGAGGACCCGGTCCGCCGCGATCGTTTCCTGCGCAGCATCGGCGCGGTGGAAAATCACATCGCGCTGCGCGTCGGCGCGCATACCATCGCCGCGCGGCCCGAGGGCGATCTTGAACGCACCCGCGATAGCGACGGCAAGACCAGCGCGATCCATTTCCTCCACTTCGATTTCACCCCCGCCGCGATCGCTGCCTGGCGCGATCCGGCGCAGCCGGCGATGCTGGTGATCGACCATCCCAATTACGGCCATGCGGCGCTGATCGGCGCCGATACGCGCGCCTTTCTCGCACGTGAATGCTTCGGCTGATCGGCGCATCGAGGCGGTGAGGGCAGGGCGCGTCCACCGGTCCTGATCCCCACGACGGGCGATGACGTCGCGGCGCGGGACTGTAAAGTTTACCGACATTTTACACCTTGCGGCTAGTCGGGAGCGCAGGCCCGCGGCGGGGCGGAGGCGGTCTTGCGGCATCATGATAAGGCTGTTCAAACACTATATCCCGCACGCGGTTCTGCTTCTTGGCCTGCTCGATGTCGCGCTGCTCGCCCTCGCTGGCGATCTTGCCTGGCGGCTGACCGCGCGGCATCTCGGCGTCGATGTCGGAGAGATGGCGGCGCGCGCCTGGCCGATCGCCAGCTTCGCGGCGATGATCGTCACCGCGATGACCGCGGTCGGGGTCTATGGCGCCGAATGCGTCCGCTCGCTGCGCTATGCGCTGGCGCGTATCCTGGTGGCGATCTCGCTGGGGATCATCGCGCTCGTCGTCATCGATTTCCTGATCGGCGGCCACAATTTCTGGCGCTCGACCCTGCTCTATTCGATGATCGGCGCGGCCGGGTTGCTCATTGCCAACCGGGTCGTGGTCGGCGGCATCCTGGGCGCATCGTCCTTCCGGCGCCGCGTGCTGGTGCTGGGGGCCGGCCCCAGGGCGGAACGGCTGCGCGCGCTCGGCGAATCGCGCGAGGCGGGCTTTGCCATCGTCGGCTTCATCGGCATGGACGACCGTGCGCGGGTGGTCGAGGAGGCGATCCCGCGTTCGGCGATCCATAATCTGAAGCGCTATGTGCAGAACCTCGGGGTGAGCGAGGTGGTGCTGGCGCTGGAGGAGCGGCGCAATGCGCTGCCGCTCAAGGACCTCTTGCGGATGAAGACCGCGGGCGTGCACATCAACGACGTGTCGAGCTTCGTCGAGCGCGAGACCGGACGGGTCGATCTCGACAGCGTCAATCCGAGCTGGCTGATCTTTTCGGACGGCTTTTCCTCCGGGCGCGCGCTGTCGAGCCTGACCAAGCGCCTGTTCGACGTTCTGGCCAGCCTCGCGCTGCTGGCGCTGACCGCGCCGCTGATCGCGGTCTTCGCAGGTCTCGTGAAACTCGACAGCCGCGGTCCGGCCTTCTTCCGCCAGAGCCGGGTCGGGCTCTTCGGCCAGGGCTTCGAGCTCATCAAGCTGCGCTCGATGCGGCTCGACGCCGAGGCGGACGGGGCGCAATGGGCGCGTGCGCGCGATCCGCGGGTCACCCGCGTCGGCCGCGTCATCCGCAAGCTGCGCATCGACGAACTGCCGCAGGCCTGGAACGTGCTCAAGGGCGACATGAGCTTCGTCGGCCCGCGCCCGGAGCGGCCCGAGTTCGTCGCCGGGCTCGAGGATGCGCTGCCCTTCTACGCCGAACGGCACATGGTGAAGCCGGGCATCACCGGCTGGGCGCAGATCAACTATCCCTATGGCGCCTCGATCGAGGATGCGCGCCACAAGCTCGAATATGACCTCTATTATGCCAAGAATTACACGCCTTTCCTGGACATATTGATCATTCTTCAGACACTGCGTGTAATCCTCTGGAACGACGGCGCGCGATGATCGCGGTGCGCGTTGCGGGCCTCTGGGGCGAGATCGCGGTGGTCGCGCATGTGGCCGGCGCCTGCGCGGCGGCGGGTGGTGCTGGCTGGCTGTTCGCCCGGCGGGGCCATGTCGGCGCGGCGCATCATGCGGTCGCCACCGCGCTCGCCTGCATGGCCCTGTGGTGCCTCGCGGTGGCGATCGAGGGCAGTCCGGGCACAGGCGCCGCGCTGGCGCTGGCGCTGGCGCTGCGCAATCTCGCGCTGCTGTTCGCGCTGCATCGTCTCTTTGCCAGCGATGGCCGCGCGGTCAGCGTTGCGCCGGTGCGGCCGGTGCTGCTGGCGCTGGCGCTGGTCGCGTTGCTGCTGCCAGCGGCGCAGATCGTCGAAACCCCGGCGCTGGCGAATGCCAACACGCTCCGGTTGCCGATCGCCAGCATGCTGGCGATGCTGTTCGCGGTTGGCGCGCTGGTGCTTGTCCATAATCTCTATGCCGGAGCGGTGCCGCAGCTGCGGGGGGTGTTGCACCGTCCGGCGCTGGCGCTGGCTCTGGTGTGGGGCTATGACCTCAATCTCTACACCGCCGCGGCGCTGGGGCGCGACTGGCCGGTCGAACTCGATGCGCTGCGCGGGTTCGTCGTCGTCGCCTTCGCCGGGCTGCTCGCCTTCGGGGCGGGGCGCGGCCGCGAGGAACTGCGCTTCCAGCCGTCGCGAACGGTCGCCTTCCAGTCGGTCTCGCTGCTCCTCATCGGCGCCTATCTGCTGGCGATGGTCGGCGTCGCGCAATGGCTCTCCTTTGCCGGTGGCGGCTTTGCGCGCTGGCTGCAAGTCGGCTTCCTGATTGTCGCCTGCACCGCCGCGCTGCTGACGCTGCCCTCGCGGCGCGCGCGCGGCTGGCTGCGGGTGACGCTGGCCAAGCACTTCTTCCAGCACCGCTACGATTACCGCGCCGAATGGCTGCGCTTCACCCGCACGATCGGCCAGGGGCGCGGCGAGGATGGCGTCGCACCCGGGGAAAACAGTGCCGCCCCGCTTCACCAGCGCGTCATCCAGGCGCTGGCCGACATCACCGCGAGCCCCGCCGGGCTGTTGTTGACGCTCGACGATTACGGCGATCTCGCCTTTTGCGCGCGCTGGCACTGGGCCACCGCGCAGGTGCCCTCGCCGGCGCTGCCGCGCGTGGTCGCCGGCCATCTCGAACAGCACAGCTTCATCGTCGATCTCGATGCGATGCGCGCCGGAAAACCGGAATCCTGCCCGACGATGCCCGAATGGCTCCTCGCCGAAGCCGATGCCTGGGCGGTGGTGCCGCTGCTGCATTTCGACCGGCTGATCGGCGTGGTCGTCCTCGCCCGGCCGCCCGAGCCGCGCGGGCTCGACTGGGAGGACTTCGACCTGCTGCGCATCGCCGGGCAGCAGACCGCGAGCTATCTCGCCGAGCATCAGGGGCAGCAGGCGCTGATCGAGGCCGCGCGCTTCGACGATTTTCACCGCCGGATCGCCTTCGTCATGCACGATATCAAGAATCTCGCGAGCCAGTTCACCCTGCTCGCGCGCAATGCCGAGCGCCACGCCGACAATCCCGCATTTCGGGGCGACATGCTGCTCACGCTTCGCAATTCGGCCGAAAAGCTCAACACGCTGATGGCGCGGCTGTCGCGTCATCGTGCCGGTACGGGCGATGCGGCCGGGCCGGTGGCGCTCGGTCCGGTGATTCGCGACATCGCCGCCCAGTTCGCCGCTCGCCATCCGGTGACCGCGATCGAACGGCAGGAATGCGAGGTCTGCGGCCATCGCGATGCGATCGAGCAGATGCTGCTGCATCTCGTCCAGAACGCGGTCGATGCAAGCGGCCCGCAATCGCCGGTGCTGATCACGCTCACCACCGACGGGCTGAGCTGCCTTGTCGAGGTGGCCGATGCGGGAAGCGGGATGTCGGCCGAATTCCTGCGCCACCGGTTGTTCCGGCCGTTCGATTCGTCGAAGAATGGCGGTTTTGGCATCGGCGCCTATGAAGCGCGCGAGCTGGCCCGCGCGATGGGTGGCCGGATCGACGTCGAATCGCGCGAGGGCCTTGGCAGCCGCTTCACGGTGCGCCTGCCGCTCGCCGGCGCGACGCGGGTCAGGCATTCGCTCGATGCCGGAAAGCGCGTGGCATGATGAACGACCGCAACTTTTCCCAACCATCCGATCCGCGACCGCGACTGCTGGTGGTCGAGGACGATCCAGGCCTCCAGGCGCAGCTGAAATGGGCATGGGACGATTTCGACGTCATCCTCGCCGGGGATCGCGCGAGTGCGCTGGCCGCGTTTCGCGCCGACGAGCCCGCCCTGGTCACGCTCGACCTTGGCCTGCCGCCCGATCCCGACGGGGTGAGCGAGGGGCTGGCGCTGCTCGGCGAGATGATGGCGCTGCGTCCCGATGCGAAGATCGTTGTCGCCAGCGGCCATGGCGCCAATGAAAGCGCGCTCGCGGCGATCGCCGCGGGGGCCTGTGATTTCTACCAGAAGCCGATCGACATCGATTCGCTGGGGCTGATCCTGCGGCGGGCGCTGCGGCTGCATGCCCTTGAGGCCGAGAACCGCCGGCTGGTTGCACGGGTGGGCGAGGACCACCGCGTGCTCGGACGGCTGATCACCAGCGCGCCCGAGATGCTCAAGGTCGCGCGCACCATCGAGCGCGTCGCCAATACCAAGGTGTCGGTGATGCTGCTCGGGGCGAGCGGCACGGGCAAGGAACTGCTGGCGCGCGGGCTGCACGAGGCGAGCGCGCGGCGCGACAAGGCGTTCATCGCGATCAATTGCGCGGCGATTCCCGAAGCATTGCTCGAAAGCGAGCTGTTCGGCCACGAAAAGGGCGCCTTCACCGGCGCGCTCAAGACCACCGAGGGCAAGATCGAGCAGGCCGACGGCGGCACGCTGTTCCTCGACGAGGTCGGCGACATTCCCTTTCCGTTGCAGGTCAAGCTGCTGCGCTTTCTCCAGGAACGGGTGATCGAGCGCATTGGCTCGCGCCGGTCGATCGCGGTCGATACGCGGATCGTGTGCGCGACGCATCAGAACCTCGAAGCGATGATCGGCGACGGGCGCTTTCGCGAGGATCTGTTCTATCGCCTTGCGGAAATCGTCGTGCGCATTCCCTCGCTCGCCGAACGGCCGGGCGATGCCGCGCTGCTGGCGCGCGCGTTCCTGGGCCGCTTCGCGCGCGAGATGAACCCCGCCGTCAAGGGCTTCTCGCGCGATGCGCTGGCGGCGATCGACGGCTGGAGCTGGCCGGGCAATGTGCGCGAGCTCGAAAACCGGGTGAAGCGGGCGGTGATCATGACCGAAGGCCGGCTGGTCACCGCCGCCGATCTTGATCTGAGCGAGGCCGACGCCGGCGAGGCGCTGGCGCTGAACCTCAAATCGGCGCGCGAAACCACCGACCGCCGGCTCATCCGTCATGCGCTGGCCCGCGCCGAGGGCAATATCTCGAACACCGCGAAGATTCTGGGGATCAGCCGCCCGACGCTGTATGATCTGCTCAAGCAGTACGATCTGCACTGAGAGGCCCGGGAGAAAGCGCCATTCCGGCCGAATGAAGGCCAGCGAAGCTGATTTTCAAATTCAGCCGGCGCGGGCGATGGCGATCGGCACGCCGGTATAGCGCACCATGCCGGTCATCGCATCGACCGCCTCGAGGCTGGTCAATTCGTTGACATTGGCGTGTTCATGGCCATGCGGGATCGAGACGACGCCGCGGCGGATGGTGTCGCTGACATGCGCGACGAGTTCGATCGAACCCTGGCCGTTGCCGACCCGCACAAGGTCGCCATTGCCGATCCCGCGTGCTTCGGCATCGGCGGGATGGAGGATGATGTCGGCGGGGCTGCCGAGAAAGCTCAGCGCGGCGTTGAGCTTGCGGCGCTGGCGGCGCGAGATGAAGCTGAGCGGATGTGGCCGACCCCGGCTCGCGCGGTCGGCGGCCAGCAGCTTTTGCCACAGCGCGACGAGCGGCGCGGGCGCGAGCCGCCAGCCGCCGATCCGGGCGATATGCGCATCGACCCATGCGCCGGGAAAATCCATCGGCAGGCTGACGCTGCGCGCCGCCTTCAGCGTTTCAAAATCGCAGCGCGCGCCGGCCATCAGCGGGGCGAGCACCGCATCGTCGGCACCCGGCGCGCGATCGTCGGCGGGAAGGTGTTCGGGCACTGGCAGGCCGAGCCGGCGCATGATCCCGGCGATCGCCCACCAGGCGGCGCGGCGCTCGCCAAGCGGCGGCACCAGCGCCGGCGCATATTGCATCGACAGGCTCGATGCGAGCGTGTCCCAGAAGGTGATGTCGGGGCGTTCGAGCTGGTCGCGCGTCGGCAGGACATGCGTCGAGACAGCCGTGGTTTCATTGGCCATGATCTCGAAGTCGACATGGACGTCGAGCTTGCGCAGCGCGGGCGCCAGCCGGTTCGCATCGGGGAAGGAGCGCAGGATGCTGCCGCCGAAATTGACCAGCGCGCGGATATGTCCCGCCTCGATCTCGCCGGCAAGCGCCGCGCAGGGCCAGTCGCCGATGATCCCGGAAACCCCCGGCATGGTCGGCGCGCCGGGGGTGAAGGGATTGTCGAGCAGCGGCAGCTCGAAGCTGTCGAAGCGGGTGATGAAGCCGGGATGGAACCAGGCGCCGCCCTTGCGGTTCATCCGCCCGGTCAGGATCATCAGCACCCAGGCGAGCCATTGCGTGACATTGGCGCTCTCGGCCATGGTGACGCCGGTGCCGGTCTCGACCGTGACATGGCCATGCCGGCGGATCGCGGCGAGAAGATCGGCGAGATCGACCTCGGCAACCCCGGCGATGGCCGCGGCCTCGGCGCGGGTGAGGCCGGCGAGCGCGGCGCGCAGCGCGTCGAGCCCGTTCACCGGCTGCGCCGGGGCGATCGGCCCGGCTTCGAGCAGTTCCTGCACCAGCCAGGCGAGGATGATGTAATCCTTGCCCGGATAGGGCGCGATGTGCCGCGTCGAGAATTTCGCGGTTTCGGTGCGCAGCGGGTCGATCGTCCACACCTCGCCGCGCGCGGCCGCCGCACGGATCGGCCCGGCGGGATTGAACATGCCGGTGTTATGGCCGTGGCTGACCATCGGGTTGACCCCGACATAGAGCAGCATATCGACCGCGTCGTAATCGGTCTTGGGATTGAGCCCGGGAAAGCCGCCGATGAGGCTTGCGGCGAGCACCTTGGCGGTGCCGTCGATGGTGAGCGGCGAGAATTTGGGCGGCGGCGCGCCAGCGCTTTCGGCCATCGCCTTGTAGAAGGCATCCGCCATCCGATAGCCTGCGGCATCCATGCCCAGCCCGCTGCCGAAATAGAAGCCGACCGCGCCCGGTCCATGCGCGGCGATGACCGCGTTCAGCCGGCGGGCGAGATCATCGAGGCATTCCTCCCAGCCCACCGCCACCAGCGCGTCCTCGCGGCGCATGAGCGGTGCGAGGATCGCATCGGGATGGTGATGCGCGCGGCCGAGCGCGCGCCCCTTGGGGCAGGTGTAGCCCTTGCTGAGCGGATGGGCGAAATCGCCGCGCACCCGCCCGATCTCCCGCCCCGACAGCTCGACGATGATGCCGCACTGGTTGGTGCAGATCTTGCAGTAACCCTGCGCGGCGGAGCTGGGCGTGGTGTCGGTGTCCATGGGGGTCATCCTGTCAGGCGCCGTGCGCCCGGTCACGCGCGAAATCGGAAGACGCCGCGGTCGAGCACGATGCGCTCGCCGTTCGCCAGCGTCTGGAAGCGGGCGCCGTCGGCCTCCTGCCAGATTCGCGTATCGAGCCGGTCTCCGGGGAACACCGGCTGCGAAAAGCGCGCCTCCATATGGCCGAAGCGATCGACCTCGCCCGCGCACAAGCCGCGCAGCAAGGCCCGGCAGGCAACGCCGAAGCTGCCGAGGCCGTAATAGATCGGACGCTCGAACCCGTCGGCGCGGGCGCGCGACAGTTCGGTGCCATGCGGATGGCGATCGCCCGAAAGCCGGTAGATCAGCGACTGGTTGGGCGCGGTGGGAAGCGCCACCACCGCGTCGGGCGCGCGCGACGGCTGCTGCCAGTCGATCTCCTCGGGTGGGCGGCGCGGGCCGCCAAAGCCGCCCTTGCCCTGGGCGAACAGGCGCATCCACGTCGAGCCGAGATATTCGCCGCTGTCCGCCAGCGTGATCCGCGTTTCCTTGACGACCAGCGCGCCCGAGCCCTTGTCATAGACCCCGCGCAGGATCGTCGAGAGCTGCGCGGTGCCCGATACCGGCAGGCTGCGGGCCAGCGTCACGCTTTCTTCGCCATGCACCATGCCGATCGGGCTCAGCCCGACGCTTTCCCAGCCCAGCCGCTCGATCCAGTTGCTTCTGAGCCCCATCAGCGTGAGGAACGAGGGCAGCACCTGCTGTGGTTGCCCCGGCGTGTTCTCGGTCGTGAACTGAAGTTCGCGCTGCGCATCGTCGAGCCCGGCGCCGACCCCGACCGCGTAGAGCAGCGCGCGATCCGAATCCCAGCTCCAGTTGCCCCGGGCAAGCTCGCAGCCGACAAGATGGTCATAGCGCGCCATCGCGATCCTTTCGCGGATCAGACATAGCCGCGCGGCGCGATCGTGCAATTCGCCGCCGCGCTATCGCGTCCCGCCGCGGCGATGTCCGGTTCCGGAACACCGCGCAGCCGCGCGGCGCATTGTGCGGCCCGGCGGCACGGCGCAGAAGGGCAGGCGCGAGCGACGGGTTCGGAAGCGATGCGGGTCATTGCCATCTTCAATGTCAAGGGCGGGGTCGGCAAGAGCACGCTTGCCGCCAATCTCGCCTGGGCGGCGGCGACCTGCTCGGCGCGGCGGACGCTGCTGTGGGATCTCGATGCGCAGGGCGACGGCGGCTATCTCCTCGGGATCGACCGGGCGACCGGCAGCGACGGCACCGCGCTGTTCGCGCGTGAGACCGCTCCCGAGCGGCTGATCGTGCCCACCCGCTTTGCCCTGCTCGATGTGCTTCCCGCCGATCCCGGGCTGCGCAAGCTCGAAAGATTTCTCTTCGCGCTCGGCAAGAAGGCGCGGCTCGCCCGGCTGACCGAAGCGCTTGCCGAACGCTATGACCGCATCGTGATCGACTGCCCGCCGGCGCTGGGCGAGATCAGCGCGCAGGTGATGCGCGCCGCCGATGCGATCATCGTTCCGGTCGTCGCCTCGCCGCTGGCGCGCCGCGGGCTGGCCGATGTGCGCGACGAGCTGCGCCGCATCGCCCCGCGCCACGCCCCGATGCTGCCGGTCTTCGCGCTGTATGACGCAAGGCGCAAGCTGCATCGCGAAGCCCATGCCCAAGAGCCCGACTGGCCGCTGGTGCCGATGGCGAGCGTGGTCGAACGCATGGCGGTGGAGCGCAAGCCCGTCGGCGCCTTCGCGCCGGCAACACCCGCGGCGGATTCGATCCGCCGACTGTGGTCGGGGATCGAACGCAAGCTCTGCGGGTCCTGATCCGGGCGGATAATTCGTCCGGAATTTGATCCATCTCCTTGTGTTGCCCAAAGGCAACACTATCTTGCTCGCGCAGAGGAGGACGCATTTCCCATGAACCTCGAAAAATTCACCGATCGCGCCAAGGGCTTCCTGCAGGCGGCGCAGACGCTGGCGATCCGGCTAAGCCACCAGCGCATCACCCCCGAGCATCTGCTGAAGGCGCTGCTCGAAGACCCCGAGGGCATGGCCGCGGGGCTGATCCAGCGCGCCGGCGGCGATCCGCAGGCGGCAAGCCAGGCGCTCGATACCGCGCTCGCCAAGATTCCCGCGGTCTCGGGCGGGGGCGCGCAGACGCCGCCCGCGCTCGACAATGATTGCGCGCGGGTGCTCGATTCGGCCGAGCAGATCGCCACGAAATCAGGCGATAGCTATGTGACGGTCGAGCGCATGCTCGTGGCCTTGACGCTGGCCACAACCACGCCCGCGGGCCAGGCGCTGAAGGCGGCGCATGTCACCGCGCAGGCGCTGGAAGCGGCGATCGTCCAGCTGCGCGGTGGCCACAAGGCCGACAGCGCCTCGGCCGAGAACAGCTATGAGGCGCTGGGCAAATATGCGCGCGATCTGACCGCGGCCGCGCGCGAGGGCAAGCTTGACCCGGTGATCGGCCGCGACGAGGAGATCCGCCGCACCATCCAGATCCTTGCGCGCCGCACCAAGAACAACCCGGCGCTGATCGGCGAGCCCGGCGTCGGCAAGACCGCGATCGCCGAGGGCCTCGCGCTGCGCATCGCCAATGGCGATGTGCCCGACAGCCTCAAGGACCGCCGGCTGATGGCGCTCGACATGGGCGGGCTCATCGCCGGCGCCAAATATCGCGGCGAATTCGAGGAACGGCTCAAGGGCGTGCTCGACGAGGTCAAGGGCGCCGAGGGCGAGATCATCCTGTTCATCGACGAGATGCACACGCTGATCGGCGCGGGCAAGGGCGATGGCGCGATGGACGCCTCGAACCTGCTGAAGCCGGCGCTGGCGCGCGGCGAGCTGCATTGCATCGGCGCGACGACGCTCGATGAATATCAGAAATATGTCGAGAAGGACCCGGCGTTGCAGCGGCGCTTCCAGCCGGTGTTCGTCGGCGAGCCAACCGTCGAGGACACGATCTCGATCCTGCGCGGCCTCAAGGACCGCTATGAGCTGCATCACGGCGTGCGCATCACCGATGGCGCGATCGTCGCGGCGGCGACGCTTTCCAACCGCTATATCGCCGATCGCTTCCTGCCCGACAAGGCCATCGACCTTATCGATGAGTCCGCCGCCCGCTTGCGCATGGAGATGGACTCCATGCCGGTCGAACTGGACGAGATCGAGCGACGGCGC
>JAGWPW010000137.1 GCA_028870315.1 Sphingomonadales bacterium
ACACCGTGACGGCGGCATACATCCGCCGTCGGCAACCCAGCCTCCTGCTCCTTCAATATCGCGATGATCTGCTCTTCGCTGAACCTGCTGCGCTTCATTCCCTCCGACTCCTTCCATAGGCCGGACTCTACTCAAATCTAGAGGGAAACGCGGGGCTCAGACCACCGTCGCTTTGGCTAAAATCCATCTCTTCCGGCGGATTTTTTCCAACAGTCTCTACGAAAGCCAGCCCGAAAGCTCGCGTCGCACCAGCGCCTCGATCATTGCCATGCCGGCATCGCCGGCATTGAGGCAGTCGAGCGCGGCGAAGGCCTCGCCGCCGGCGGCGAGGAATTGCGCGCGGCCACGGATGCCAAGCTCCTCGCAGGTTTCGAGGCAGTCCGCGGCAAAACCGGGGGCGGCGATCGCGAGGCGCCGGATGCCATCGCCCGCCGCCGCCGCGATCGTCGCCCCGGTCGCGGGTTCGAGCCATTTCGCGCGGCCGAAGCGTGACTGGAAGCTCGTCACCAGCTTGAGCCGGGGATGGCTTTGCGCGAAGCGCGCGCCGAGCAGCCGCGCGGTCTTGCGGCAATGGCAATGATAGGGATCGCCCAGCGCGAGCGTCCTTTGCGGCATGCCATGAAAGCTCAGCACCAGCAGCTCGGGGGTGAAATCGAGCGTGGCGAGCTGCCGGCCAAGATCGGCATGCAGCGCCGAGATATAGGCGGGATCGTCGTAATAGGGCGGCAGCGTGCGGATCGCGGGTTGCCAGCGCATCGCCGCCAGCGCGCGGCCAAGCGCATCGGTCGCGCTCGCGCTCGTTGCCGCGCAATATTGCGGATAGAGCGGGGCAACCAGAATCCGCGTGCAACCCTCGGCGCGCAGGCGATCGAGCTCGGCGGCAAGCGAGGGCTGCCCATAGCGCATCGCCCAGCGCACCTGCGCCGCCGTGCCGAGCCGCGCGGCCAGCGCCTGCGCCTGCGCGGCCGTAATAACCGCAAGCGGCGAGCCTCCCTCCTCCCAGATCTGCGCATAGCCATGCGCCGAGCGGCGCGGCCGCAGGTTCAGGATCACCCCGCGCAGCAGCGGCTGCCACAGGATCGGCGGGATTTCGATGACCCGGCGGTCGGACAGGAATTCGGCGAGATAGCGCCGCACCGCCGCCGCAGTGGGCGCCGCGGGCGTGCCGAGGTTGACCAGCAGCACGCCGATCCGGGGCTGGGCAAGCGCCGGATGATCGGCGGGCCTTGGCGCGCTGCTCATTCGTCGGCGCCCAGCGGCAGCTTGCGGAAACGCTCGCCGGTGGCCGAGGCCAGCGCATTGGCGATCGCGGGCGCGGCGACCGCGACGCCGAGTTCGCCGGGATCGAAGGCGGGGGCATCGCTTGTCATCAGTTCGACCTCGATCCGCGGGCAATCGGCAAGGCTCGGCAGCCCCAGCCCGGCGAGCCGGCCGATCGCCGGCAGCCCTAAGACATAGCCGGTGCTCGATCCCAGCGCGAGACCGATGCCGAACACCAGCCCGCCCTCGATCTGCTGGCGCGCGATATCGGCATCGACCACCCGTCCGATATCGGCGACCGCCGAGATCCGATCGACCTTGAGGCCATTATCGCCCCGCCGCGCTATCGCCACCGCGGCAATGCAGCCGCCCGCGCTCACGCTCCCCATGCGGTGGCAGGCGATCCCCTGGCCGCTGCCGTCGCCGCCGCCGTTCCAGTCGGCAAGCGCGGACACGCGCTGGAGGCATTGGGCAAGGCGCGGATCGTTGCCCAGCATCGCCATGCGAAAGGCAAGCGGCTCGCGATGGAGCTGCGCGGCAAGCTCATCGACGAAACATTCGGTGAAGAAGGCGGTGTAGCCATGGGCATTGCCGCGCAGCCGTCCGCTCGGCAGCCCGCTGCGCACCGGCACATGCTCGATCACATAATCGGCGATTGCATAGGGCGGCACCGCGCCTTCGAGCGCCAGCGGATCGCCCGCGCCGTCCGAGGCGGAAAGTGCGGCGGCAGCGTCCTTGCCGCCGAACAGCCGCGCGCCGAACTCGCGCGCCGCCGCCGGAAGCGCGGCGCGCATGTGCCAGGCGGTGATCCGCCCCGCGCTGTCGGTCCTGGCGGCGATATCGGCCACCACCGGCGGCCGCACCGGCACCGCCAGCTGCTCCTGCCAGCGCGACCAGGTGAGCTGCACCGGGCGCCCGACCGCGCGGGCGATCGCCGCCACTTCGGCGGCATGCGCGGATTCGAGCCGGGCATCGAAGCTGCCGCCCGCAGGCATCGGATAAAGGACGACATCGTCCAGCGCGACCCCGGCGGCGGCGGCCGCCGCGCGGCGGGCGGCCTCGGGTGCCTGGCTCGCGATCCACAGTTCGAGCGTCTCGCCCCACGGTCCCGACGGGCGCAGCCGCGCGGTCGCGCTCGCGGTTTCGATCGACAGATGCAGCGCCGGCCCCGCGGCATAGCGCTGGCGCAGCGTGACATCGCCGGCCAGCGCGGCGCCCGCATCGCCGGCGGCGGCGATGGTTGCCGTTCGGCTGAACCAGCCGGGCCGTTCGGCCAGCGCGGCGGCAAGCGCGGTATCGAAGCGCTCGCTCGACGCCGGCGCTGTGACGTGGAAGCGCGGCGCGATCGCGGTCAGCGCGCGCTCGGCCGCCCACCAGTCGCTCGCGACGGCGGCAAGCCAGCGTTCGCCGGCAACGACCCGCAGGAAGCCGGGGATGCCGTGCGCGCGCGCCGTATCGAACCTGCCGAGCCGGGCATCGCCGATCGGGCCATGGCGGATCGCGGCATAGACCATGCCGGGCAGCCGCACGTCGCCGGCAAAGCGGCAGGCGCCGCTCGCCTTGCCGGCCAGATCGAGCCGGGGGAAGCGCGGCGTTGCAGCATCAGCGGCGTCGGCGACCGGCGCGGCGCGCAGCACCGGCGGATCGGGCGGCGTCTCCTGCGCGGCATCGCCGGCCAGTTCGCCCAAGCCCAGCGCGCGGCCGCCGTGGCGCACCTCGCCGTCCTCGACCGTGCAATCCTGCCAGCCCACCCCCCAGCGCCGCGCGGCGGCCATGGCGAGCAGCGCGCGCGCACTG
>JAGWPW010000138.1 GCA_028870315.1 Sphingomonadales bacterium
CTCCGCCTCGGGGTTTTCGATCATGAAGGCGGTGAGGCCAAGGCTGGGAAACAGGATCTCGGCATCGACCCCGTCGATCGCCATGTCCTTCAGCCGATAGTCCATCTCGCGGTTGCCGCGCCGGTCGGGGCGGCCGAAGGGCTCGCCATCGGGACCGAGCCGGGGCGGCCCGCTGTCGAGCGGCCGGCGCATGGTGACCCGATCGCCGGCATAGGAGACCAGCATGTCGTCGCGCTTTTCCGAGCGCAGCCCGTGCCGGCGCAGTGAGGCGGGAACCTGCGTCTCGAACAGGTCGGACGGTTCGACGACATGGCCATCGGCGCTGAACACAAATCCCATGGCATCCTCCTCGCAGCGCCGCCCTACCCGTCACGCGGATCGCCGGGAGCACGCCTGTTCCCCGGGGCATAGGCGCATCGCGGCCTTCGCAAAATCGGCATTGTGCCGATGACCCTCATCGATTCATTCGATGGCCTGGCTTGCCCGGCGGCGCGTCGCCGTGCGCGAGGATGAAGGCGTCGAAGCTCTTCACCAGCCGGCTGCGCCAGATATGCCGCGGCCGGGCGAGGCTGAGCGCGCGGGTGTAGCGGAAATCGGGGACGTCGAGCGGCACCAGCCGGGCATGGTCGATGTCGGACTGGACGAGCGCGCGCGACAGGCAGCCGACCCCGACCCCGGCGAGGACCGCGTGGCGCACCGCCCAGTTGCTCGTCGATTCGAAGACGACATCGAGCTGGCCGGCATGCTCATGCAGCATGTAGCGCAAGCGCGCCGAGATCGACGACCAGCTCTCGCGCATGCACCAGCGCGCCGTGGCGAGATCGGCGAGCGCAAGCCCGCGGCGGCTCGCCAGCGGGTGATCGGGGGCGGCAACCAGCAGCAGTTCGTCGGTGCGCCAGGCGACGAGTTCGACATCCTCCATGTCGGGAAAATATTCGATGAGCGCGGTTTCGAGCTCGAACCGGCTGAGCTGGTCGAACAATTCGCCGGCGTTGCTGCACACGATCCGCATCCGTACCGCGGGATGCAGCGCCATGAATTCGGCGCACAGGCGCGGCAGCATGGTTTCGGCGATCGTCGCGGTGGCGCCGATGACCAGCGTGCCGGCCAGCTCGTGCGAATCGCCGGCGCGCACCATCTCGGCAATCTCGCTGAGCAGCGAGCGGGCGACCGGACGCAGCCGCTTGCCCTCGTCGGTGATCTGCAACGAGCGGCCCTTGGCATGCGCGAAAAGCTGGCGGCCAAGCACCGTCTGGAGATCGGTCAGCGCCTTGCTTGCCGCGCTCTGGCTCATGTTGAGCGAATCGGCGGCTCTGGTCACGCTTCCGCAGGTCGCGACGGCGTCGAAGACCTCGATCTGACGCAGTGAAATTTTCATGGTGAGCGGCCTTTTCGATCGCGCGAAGCGCGGGCAAGCTTGCCGCTCGACGCGCCGATTTCAAGCCGTCGCGCATCGCGCACGGGTTCCACCGCCGACATGATCGACAGCACCGTCGGCCGAGCACACCAATGTGCAGCGGCATAAAGGGGACTCAGGAAGCCGAGGCGCTCGCTGCGATGCGAAGCGCCGTCCCCCGGCTTCGTCAGCCTTACTTCAGCATTGCTGTGGATACCCTTTGTCCGCGAAACCTGAGCCGGCGCGTGCATCCAATCGTACAACGCGGGGGAATTGCCCGCGCCACCCTCAAGTTACCCTTATGGTTGCCGAGCGGCCCCCGGCGGGGAAATTTCCAGCCAACCTGTTGAGGAATGGTGCTGCTGGGGAGGATTGAACTCCCGACCTCAGCCTTACCAAGGATGCGCTCTACCACTGAGCTACAGCAGCGTTACCATTTCGCCCGCCGGGGCCGGGCCGAAATTCTGGCCGGGCGCAGGCAGGCGCGCGCTATTGCCGCCACCCCCCGCTTTGTCAACCCGGGGCTTGAGCGGGGCGGCGGTTGCGGGCAGTCTGCCGTCATGGCCGAAGACCCACCCCAGCCCCCGTCCATGCCCGAGCCAAAGCGCGAAGATCGCCTTGCCGCCCGGCTGCGCGACAATCTCGCGCGGCGCAAGGCGCAGGCGCGGGCGAACAATACGCCGCCCGCTCTTCCCAAAACCCGCGGGAAAAGCTAGGGCCCGCGCCTTTCCCGCCCGATCGAGGGAGCATTATCCGTCGTGCCGCGCCTGATCCTCGTCCGCCATGGCCAGAGCCAGTGGAATCTCGAAAATCGCTTCACCGGCTGGTGGGACGTCGACCTGACCCCGAAGGGCGAGGACGAGGCGCGCGCGGCGGGCGCGCTGCTCGCCGCGAAAGGCCTGCTGCCGACGCGCGCCTTCACCTCGGTGCAGACCCGCGCGATCCGCACGTTGCACCTCATGCTCGATGCCGCGCGCCGCAGCTGGGTGCCCGAGGCCAAGGACTGGCGGCTCAACGAGCGCCATTACGGCGGCCTTACCGGGCTCGACAAGGCCGAGACCACGGCAAGGCATGGCGCGGCGCAGGTCAAGCTCTGGCGGCGCAGCTTCGACGTGCCGCCGCCGTTGCTCGAGCCGGGCAGCGCCTTCGACCTGTCGGCCGATCCGCGCTATGCCGGGGTCCGCGTGCCGGCGACCGAAAGCCTCAAGGACACCATCGCCCGCGTGCTGCCCTGTTACGAGGCGGCGATCGCGCCGGCGCTGGCTGCCGGGGAGACGGTGCTGGTCGCGGCGCATGGCAACAGCCTGCGCGCGCTGGTCAAGCACCTCTCGGCGATCTGCGATGCCGAGATCACCGGGCTCGAAATCCCGACCGGCCAGCCGATCGTCTATGAACTGGACGATCGCCTTGCGGCGATCGAACGCTATTACCTGTCGGAGCGATGAGATGACCGCGCCGCCCGTCGCCCCAAGCGTCGCCATCGTCATGGGCAGCCAGTCCGACTGGCCGACGATGCAGAAGGCCGCCGAGGCGCTCGGCAAGCTTGGTGTCGCGCATGAGGCGCGGATCGTCTCGGCGCATCGCACCCCCGACCGGCTGTGTGCCTTCGCGCGCGGCGCGGCGGGGCAGGGCTTCAGGGTGATCATCGCCGGCGCCGGCGGCGCGGCGCATCTGCCCGGCATGATCGCGGCCATGACGCATCTGCCGGTGCTTGGCGTGCCCGTGCAGTCGAAGGCGCTGTCGGGGCAGGACAGCCTGCTGTCGATCGTGCAGATGCCCGCGGGCATCCCGGTCGGCACGCTGGCGATCGGCGAGGCGGGCGCGACCAATGCCGGCCTGCTTGCCGCCGCGATCCTTGCGATCGGCGATGACGCGCTCGCGGCGCGGCTCATCGCGTTTCGCGAAGCGCAGAGCGCCGCGGTTGCCGAGCGACCCGCCTGACCACGATGATCGCAGATCGATGATCCCCCCGGGCGAGACGATCGGCATCCTGGGTGGCGGCCAGCTCGGGCGGATGCTGGCGATGGCGGCGGCGCAGCTTGGCTATCGCTGCCACATCTTCGCGCCCGAGGCGGACGCCATCGCCGCCGAGGTCGCGGCCGACTTCACCTGCGCCGACTGGCACGATGCCGCCGCGCTGGCGCGCTTCGCCGCGGCTTGCGCGGTGATCACCTATGAGTTTGAGAATGTGCCGACCGCGCCGCTCGCCGCGCTCGACGGTCACAAGCTCGTGCCGCATCCGCGCGCGCTCGAATGCGCGCAGGACCGGCTTGCCGAGAAGCGCTTCGTCGCCGCGCTCGGCGGGCTGACGGCGCCCTTCGCGGCGGTAGAGGATGCAGCGACGCTCGGCGTGGCGCTCGCCCGGATCGGGGCGCCCGGCATCCTCAAGACCCGGCGCGACGGCTATGACGGCAAGGGCCAGTGGCGGATCGCCTCGCCGGCCGGCGCGCGGGCGCTCGTCCTGCCGGCAAGACCGCTGATCTACGAAGGCTTCGTCGATTTTCTCGCCGAATTTTCGGTGATCCTGTGCCGCGGCGATGATGGCGACATCCGCTTCTGGGAATCGCCGCAGAACCTGCACGAGCACGGCATCCTTGCCCGTTCGCTGGTTCCCGCGCCCGCCGCGGTGCTGGCGCAGCGCGACGAGGGCCGCGCGCTGGCGCGCAAGGTTGCCGAGGCGCTCGATTATAAAGGCGTGCTCACGCTCGAATTCTTCGCCACCACCGCAGGGCCGGTGTTCAACGAGATGGCGCCGCGCGTCCATAATTCGGGGCATTGGACGATCGAGGGCGCGCTGACCTCGCAATTCGAAAA
The DNA here is from genome assembly GCA_028870315.1 of Sphingomonadales bacterium. Lineage (GTDB taxonomy): Bacteria > Pseudomonadota > Alphaproteobacteria > Sphingomonadales > Sphingomonadaceae > Novosphingobium. The sequence continues at coordinate 4,211 of JAGWPW010000138.1, forward strand.
CCACATCCGCGCGATCTGCGGCCTGCCGCTGGGCGATTGCGCGCTGGCGGCGAAGGGCTGCGAGATGCGCAACCTCATCGGCGATACCGCCGCGAACTGGGCCGAAATCCTCGCCGATCCCGCCAACCACCTCCACCTCTACGGCAAGGCGGCGGCGCGGCCGGGGCGCAAGATGGGGCATGTCACCCGGCTGACGCTGGGCTGAGCCATGGTGCAAGCGGCCGGGATCGTTATCGTCGCCGCGGTCGCCGCCAATGGCGTGATCGGCGCCAGGGGCGGCCTACCCTGGCACATTCCCGAGGATTTCCGCCGCGTGAAGCGGCTCACCATGGGCAAGCCGCTGGTGATGGGGCGCCGCACCTTCGAATCGCTGCCCGGGCTGCTTCCCGGCCGGCGTCACATCGTCATCACCCGCGATCGCGGCTGGCGGGCCGAAGGTGCCGAGCCGGCGCCCACGCTCGATGCCGCGCTGGCGATCGCCGCTGCGCCCGAGATCATCATTTTCGGCGGCGCGGCGATCTATGCGCTGGCGCTGCCCCGCGCGACCCGCATCGAACTGACCGAGGTCCATGTCGAGGTGGACGGCGACACGCACATGCCCGCGCTCGGCCCCGGCTGGCGCGAAATCGCGCGCGAGGAGCATGCGGGCACGCACGTCCAGCCCGGCTTCGCTTTCGTGACGCTGATCCGCACCCTATAGCCGACCGGCCGATGATTCGCCTCGATTCCCCCGAAGCCCCCTCCGCATTGCGCGGCGCGATCGTTGCGCTGGGCAATTTCGACGGATTCCACCGCGGCCACCAGGCGGTGGTCGGCGAGGCGATCGGCTGGGCACGGGCGCAAGGCCGACCGGCGATCGTCGCCACCTTCGATCCGCACCCGATGCGCGTGTTCAAGCCCGAGACGCCGCCCTTCCGGCTGACCACGCTCGACCAGCGGCAGGAACTTTTCGCCGCCGCCGGTGCCGATGCCATGCTCGTCTTCCATTTCACCCGCGAGATGGCGGCGATGAACGCCGAGGACTGGGTGCGGCAGGTCATCGCCGGCAGCCTTGGCGCCATCGGCGTCGTCACCGGCGAGGATTTCACCTTCGGGCGCGGCCGGGCCGGGAACGCCGCGCGGCTGGCGGCGATCGGTGCCGATTGCGGGGTTGCCGCGCGCGCGGTGCGCGCGGTGCATGATGCCCAAGGGCCGATCTCGTCCAGCCGCATCCGCGCCGCGCTTCATGCCGGCGATTGCGAAACCGCGACTCGCCTTCTGACCCGCCCGTTCACCATCCGTGGCCGCGTCCAGCACGGCGACAAGCGCGGCCGTGCCATCGGCTATCCCACCGCCAATCTCGATCCCGGCCATTATCTGCGTCCGCTCTATGGCATCTACGCGGTTGCCGCCCGGCTTCGCGACGGCCGCCGCCTGCAAGGCGCGGCGAATTTCGGCATCCGCCCCAGCTTCACCCCGCCGCGCGAGCTGCTCGAACCCTATTTCTTCGATTTTTCCGGCGATCTCTACGACCAGGAAATCGACGTCGAATTCCGTCACTTCCTGCGGCCCGAGGCGAAGTTCGATTCGCTCGATGCGCTTGCCGCACAGATGGCGGCAGATTGCGATGCTGCGCGCGGCTGGCTGGCAGACCAGCCGGATTGAAATGCGGGCGCCCTCGCGGGGCACGCCGGCGACACGCGCGCGGAGTGTTGCGATGCGGCGCCGGTCGATCTGAACGGCGGTTTCAAGCAAGGGGACAAGGCGATGTCGATCACCGTAACCACAAGGCGTGAAGGCGCGATCGCCGAAATCGCGTTCGCGCGGCCGCCGCTCAATTTCGCCTGCCCCGAACTTCTCGCAAGGATCGCCGATGCGCTCGACGCGCTCGATGCCGATCCCGCGATCCGCTGTGCGGTGCTGGTCGCCGAGGGCCGGACCTTCTGCGCCGGCGCCGACCTTGCCGGCGATGACACGCTGACCGGCGGCGCGGCGATGGACATGGTCGCCGGGCTCTACGCGCAGGCGCAACGCATCTTCGCGCGGCACAAGCCGCTGATCGCCGCGATCGAAG
>JAGWPW010000139.1 GCA_028870315.1 Sphingomonadales bacterium
CCGGTCTTTGCCAGGCCGACGATATCGCCCGCATCGCGGCCGACCTTCCCGGGGCTGGTGACATAGACCCCGACCAGTTCGGTCACCGGGTTCTCGATGAAATATTTGAGCGCCGCCTTGCCGACCGTGCCGGTGGCCCACTGGATGACGCGATAGGTTTTGCCGGCCATGGCCTTCTCCTCAGTTCAGCCCGCGGACCTGTCCGCCGTCGACGCGGTAATTGGCACCGGTGATGAAACCCGACAGCGGGCTCGCGAGCAGGCAGGCGACCATCGCGAGATCGCGCGGATAGCCGAAGCGGCCCACCGGCGGCACGTCGAACACCTTCTCCTCGGCAAGCCGGCGGCTGACCTCCTCGAAGCCCATCTCGGGATCGCCGAAACGGGCGCGGCCAAAGCGCACCAGCCCATCGACGACGATCACCCCCGGGGTCAGCACATTGGCGGTGACGCCTGCCCCCTTGAGCGATCCGGCAAGGCTGACGGTGAAATTGTTGAGCGCAGCCTTTGCCGCCGAATAATCGGCACCGAGATTATTCGGCTGCACCGCGACCGCGCTCGACACATTGACGATGCGGCCGAATTTCGCCGCGACCATCGCCGGCACGGCAAGATGGCACAGCGTGATCGCGGCCAGCGCATTGGCCTGGAAATTGGCGACGAAATCGGCAGGCGCGATGTCGGCCGGGGCGACCGCGCTGTTGCCCGCGGCATTGCCGCCGGCATTGTTGATGAGGATTTCGACCGGGCCACCCAGCGCGGTGACCGCCGCGTCATGCACCGCGCGCACCGACGCCTCGTCCGAGAGCGCGCCGATCGCGACCCCCGCTGCGCCGATCGCGCTGGCGACCTGTTCGGCGCGCGCCCGGTCGCGGCCATGCACGACGACGCGCGCGCCCTCGGCGGCAAGCATCGTCGCGGTCGCTTCGCCGATACCGCTGCTGCTGCCCGTGACCAGCACGCGCCGCCCGCCGAGATCAAGATCCATCACCCCTCCACAACTGCTGCTGGCGGCAAGACAAGCACATCGGCGCGGAGCTGCGTATCCCCATCTGGGAAGGGGGCGGGGAAGCGCGTTGCCGCGCCTTCCCGAGCCTTCACGCCTCGCGCAGATCGGGGACCAGCATCCCCAGTTCGGCGGTATGAAGAATGCCCGCGCGCGCGCGGCACACATGCGGCAGCGCATTGATCAGCGGATGCGCGGTGAGGCCGGGCGAATAGGCGGCGTAATCCTGCGGCGCAACGTCGAAGCCGATCGCAAGGTCGAGCGAGGTGTCGCCCTTCACCTGCACCCGCCAGCCCGAATCGCGGTATTCCCAACCGGGATCGGTGGCGCGGCTGACGAACCACAGCGAATGGCGGACAAGCAGCGCGCGCCCGCGATGCCAGCCGCGCACCGCCATGCGCAGTGCCGCGACGGTGCCCCTGGCGATCGGGCCGGCGGCGATCGTGCAATCCTGCGTGGCGAGCGCGTGCCCGATATCGCAGGTCACGCTGTCGAGCGGCAGCCCGATCGCCTCGGCGAGCGCGCGGAAGGTCGGCGGGGTGCTTGTGGCGGTGCCGATCGGGCGCTGCGGGTCGAGCGTGGCGGGATCGGCGCCGAAGCCGAGCGCGGCGAGCATTTCGGGCGAATTGCGCGTCGCCATGTCGGCGTAATCGGTGATGATGAGCTGGTCGAGCCGCCGTTCCATGTTGAGCAGCGCGAGCGGCACCAGCTCGGTGATCCAGCCGGGGCTCGATCCGGTCGCGTAGAGCGAGGCATCGCCGGCGCGGCACGCCGCCTCCAGCCGGGCCCGGGCATCGGCTTCGATCGAACCGCGGTGGTTGAAGCCGACGCAGGCGGTGACCACGTCGATCCCGGCGCCGAGCAGCCGGCACAGATCGTCGATGTCGGCGGCCATCGGCAGGTACAGCACCGCATCGGGGCGCGCGGCGAACAGCGTTGCGGGATCACGGCTGGCAAGGATGCCGGTTTCGGCCCGGCCGCACAACGCGCCCGCGTCGCGGCCCTGCTTGCCTTGCGAAAAGACGCGCAGCGCGACAAGCTCCATCTGCGGATGGTCGAGCACCGCGGCAAGCGCCCGCAGCCCGACATTGCCGGTGCCCCATACCGCAACACGAAAACGCGGGTTCATGGTCACCTCCTGTTTCGCACGCCGGGCATCTTGCCTTATGTCTGCTGCGCCGCACGCGCCGCGGCCGCGCGTTCGTTCAGCGCCCTGAGCGTCGGCTCGAAGCGGTTCTCGGCCTCGGCGAAGCGCAGGAACTTGACGTTCTCGACCAGCAGTTCGGGCGCGGTGGGCGCAGGATCGAGCAGGGCGATCACCTCGTCGGCGAAGGCATCGAGCGGCTGATAGCCGGGGCGCGTCTCCTGCCCGGGGGTCAGCGCGGTCTGCACCGCCGGCGGCGGCAGTTCGATGACCTCGACCTTGCCGGCGAGCGCGGCGCGCAGCGACACGGTGTAGGAATGGAGCGCCGCCTTGGTCGCGCTGTAGGTGGGCGCGGCCGTCATCGGCACGAAGCCGAGACCCGAGGTGACGTTGATCAGCGCCGCGTCGGGCCGGGCGCAGAGATGGTCGATGAGCGCGTCGGTCAGCCGGATCGGCCCGAGCAGATTGGTGATGATCGTCGCCTCGGCATCGGCAAGGTCGCGCTGCGATGCCAGATCCTCGAATTTCATGATCCCGGCGTTGTTCACCAGCACGTTGAGCGCCGGATGCGCGGCGGTGACCGCCCGCGCGAAGCCGGCGATCGCGGCGGGATCGGTGATGTCGAGCACCATCGCATGCATCGCCGCGCGCCCCGCGCAGACCTGTGCGAGCGCGTCGCGCCGGCGCCCGGCGACGATGACGGTGTTGCCGCGATCGGCCAGCCGCCGCGCCAGCGCCGCGCCGATGCCCGAGCCGCCGCCGGTGACAAGGATGGTGTTGCCGGTCCGTTTCATGGCTGCGCCAATCTCCCTGGAATGGATTGCGTGAATCTAGAGCAAAGTGTGTGATTTAGAAATCACGCACCTTGCTCCCGCGCGGCGGATCACGGCCGCACCAGCGCTCCGCCCGCGGCCGAGGAGGCGCGGATCGCATCGAGAATCCGCATCGCGGCAAGGCCATCGGCGAAGGTCGGCACGGCGACGGGCGCGCACGCCGTGCGGCCGGTGATCGCGGCGTGCAGCGCCTCGGCAAGCCGGGTGAAGGGGCCGATCTCGAAATGCGACAGCCGGGCGGCGCCGTCCTGCGCGGGGGGCGGCAGCGGCAGGCGCAGATCGTCGGGCACGGGCAGGGTGCGGGTGCCGTTGCGATCGGCGATCCGCACCTCGCCGCCTTCGCTCCAGACGGTGCCGCGGGTGCCGACACAGCGCCACAGCGTGGTCATCGGCCCCCAGGCGCCGGCGCTTTGCTGCATCGAGCCTTCGACCCCGCTTTCCAGCATGAAGCGCAGCGAATAGCTGTCCTCGCAGTCCGCCTCGCGCTCGGACACCAGCAGCAGCCGCCCGCTGAGCGAGGCGAAATCGCCCAGCCAGGCGCGGATCTGGTCGATGAGATGCGAGCCGCCCGCGCCGAGCCAGCCGCCGCCCGCCGCCGGATCGAACCACCATCGCGGCAGCGGGGTTGCGGGATCGGCGCAGAACGGGATGAACTGGTCCATCGCCAGCAAGCGCGGCTCGCCGATCAACCCGTCGGCGATCGCCCGGCCGAACAGCGCGCGATCGGGCAGCCAGCGGAATTCATGCGCGACCATATGGACCACGCCCGCCCGCTCGGCGGCATCGAGCATGGCCTGCGCTTGCCCGGCATCGAAGGCGAAGGGCTTCTCGCACAGCACGTGGCAACCGCGCGCGATGGCGCGCAGCGTCAGCGCGGCATGCGTTGCGGGCGGGGTGGCGATGGTGACCGTTTCGGCGCGGGTGGCGGAGATCGCCTCATCGAGATCGGTGAACCAGCGCGCGACACCCGCCTGCCCCGCGCGCTTTTCAAGCTTGCCGGGGTTGGTGGCGACAAGGCCGACGACCTCGAATCCCGCCGCGCGCAGCGCCGGCACATGGATGCGGCAGCCGAAACCGGTGCCGACGACAAGAACGGGGACGGCGCGCATGGGCAAGCAGGATAGTGCATGCTATCTTTTGCGGTCAATCGCGGGGGTGATCATCGCGCAGCCCGCCGGCCGGAGCTTGTCAGCCCTCGCTGGTGAAGATCGCCGCCGCGGTGTCGTGGAAGAAGCTGCCGATCCCGACCAGCGCGTGGTGCGCCTTGGCAACCTGGCGCGCGCCGGCGCTGCCGCGCAGCTGGCGCATGGCTTCGGCATAGAGGTTCGAACCGCCCGAGCGGCCATGCGCCAGCGCGCCGCCGCCGGTGGTGACCTGGGTCCGCCCGCCGTTCAGCCGCAGGCGTTGCGAAGGCGCGTCCCAGGCCGCGCGCAGGCAATCGGTCGCCTCGCCGATACCGCAGAAGCCGGCGGCTTCGGTGATCGCGACCGCGTCGACCGTGTAGCCGTCGTAGGGGTAGAACAGGTCGATGGCCGCCGGGGTCAGATCGCTGCGTGCCCATAGCGCCGACAGGCAGACCGCGAAGGCGTTGTCGCGCCAGCCGGCCCAGTTCTCGTAATATTCGCCGATGCGGGCCGCGCCGAGCGCCATCGTCTCGATGAAGACCGGCGTCGCATCGAGATCGCGCGCACGTTCGGCGGTGGTGACGATGAACGCCTCGCCGCAATCGACCGGCACGTCCATGTCGGCGATCCGCATCGGCTCCCAGATCATCCGCGAGGCGTGATAATCCTCCAGCGTCAGCGGCGCCTTGAGGATCGCATCGGGATTGGCGAGCGCCTGCGTGCGGTTGTTCACCGCGATCAGTCCGAAGGCATCATGGCCCTGGCCGAAATCATGCGCATAGCGCCGCATGATCGCCGCATAGGGCTCGCCCGAATGCAGCCAGCGCCGGGCAAAATCGCCCTGACCGGTATCGCCGCCGATGTCCGCATAGCGCGCGGCGCGGCGACGGAACGGGTCGCGCGCGGCGGCGCGCGACATGCCGGGTTCGCGCAGATAGGTCTGGACGCACAGCGCGGTGTCGCACAATCCCGAGAACACCGCCTGTACCGTATAGACCAGCGCCGCGCCCAGCCAGCTGTTGAGCGTCCAGCTACAGCGCTCGATACCAAGCGCGCCCTGGAGCGAGAGAAAGCCCGCGCCGCCCATCGCCAGCGGGGTCGCACCCGAGCCGCACAAGCCATCGATCGCCGCGCGGTCGATGCCGGCATCGGCGATCGCCCGGCAGGCGGCCTCCAGCCCCAGCGAAAGATGCGTGCGCTGGTGATCGCGGGCATAGGGCGTCGAGCCCAGCCCGACGATGGCAACCTGCCGGCGCAGCGGGTTGCGCGCCATGGCTCAGCCCGCGGCCTGAGGACCAGGAACCCTCGCCCGAATGCCGCTGTCCTGCGCCGCCGTGCCCATCCACCCGCGGTTAACGCGCCGCGCCCTGGTCGCGCAAGGCGTCTTGCAGCGCTTCGGCAAGATCGGTGCGTTCCCAGGGGAACAGGTCGCCCTTCGCCTCGCGGCCGAAGTGGCCATAGGCGGCGGTGCCGGCGTAGATCGGCTTGTTGAGCCCCAGCCCCACGCGGATGCCGCGCGGGGTGAGCCCGCCCAGCCGCGCGCGCGCGACCGCAGCGATCGCCGCTTCGAGCCGGTCGTCGCCGATGCTGCCGGTGCCATGCGTATCGACATAGAGCGACAGCGGTGCCGAAACCCCGATCGCATAGGCAAGCTGTATGGTGCAGCGCCGGGCAAGCCCGGCCGCCACCACGTTCTTGGCGAGATAGCGCGCGACATAGGCGGCCGAGCGATCGACCTTGGTCGGGTCCTTGCCCGAAAAGGCCCCGCCGCCATGCGGGGCGGCACCGCCATAGGTATCGACGATGATCTTGCGCCCGGTCAGACCGGCATCGCCATCGGGGCCGCCGATCTCGAAACTGCCGGTGGGGTTGATGTGATAGACGGTATCGCCCGACAGCAGATGCGCAGGCAGCAGTTCGGCGACCACCCGCTTCACATAGGCCTTGAGCTCGGCCTCCTTCTCGCCGCCGTCATAGCCCGGCGCGTGCTGGGTCGAGACGACGATGGCGGTGGCGGCGGCGGGCTTGCCGCCCTTGAAGCGCAGCGTCACCTGGCTCTTGGCGTCGGGTTCGAGGAAGGGCGCCGCGCCCGAATGACGGTCGGCGGCCATGCGTTCGAGGATCTTGTGGCTGTAATAAAGTGTCGCCGGCATGAAATCGGGGGTCTCGTCGCAGGCAAAGCCGAACATGATGCCCTGGTCGCCCGCACCCTCGTCCTTGTTGCCGGCGGCATCGACGCCCTGCGCGATATGCGCCGACTGGCCGTGCAGGCGGTTGATGAAGGTAAGGTCGCGCCAGTGGAAGCCCGACTGCGCATAGCCGATGCGCTTCACCGTCTCGCGCACGGTATGCTCGATCTCCTCCTCGGCGCCGGGCGCCCAGCGATCGTTCTCATAGACGCCCTTGCAGCGGATTTCGCCGGCAAGCACGACGAGTTGCGTGGTGGTCAGCGTCTCGCAGGCGATCCGCGCCTCGGGATCCTTGGCGAGAAACAGATCGACGATGGCGTCGCTGATCTGGTCCGCCACCTTGTCGGGATGGCCTTCGGAAACACTTTCAGAGGTGAAGAGGTAATCGCCGCGCATCGATGCCTGCCATATAAAGCTATCTTTAAGTGATGCTGTCTAGCCGTCCCGCTTGCGGCTGGCAACCTGCGACAGGCACAGCGCGACAAGGAAAAGCAGCCCCGCCCAGGCCAGCGGCAGCGCATTGCCAAGCCGGGAGAAAAGCGTCGGCGCATGCGCGGGCGGAACGAAGCCGTCGAGCCGCCCGGCAACCTTGCGGGCGATGTAGCCGCGCACAATGCCGTCGGCATCGATCGCGGCGCTGATGCCGTTGACCGTCGGGCGCAGCACCGGCAATCCCTCCTCGATCGCGCGCATCCGCGCCTGCGCAAGGTGCTGCGGCGGCCCCCAGCTGCCGAACCAGCCATCGTTCGTCGGGTTGACGATGTAATCGGGGCGATGCGCGCGATCGACCACCGCGCCCGAGAACACGATCTCGTAGCAGATCTGGACGCCGGCGCGGCCCCAGCCGCCAAGGTCCAGCGTCCGTGGCCCGGGACCGGGCAGGAAATCGAGGTCGCCCGGCACCAGCCGCGCAAGGCCGAGCGGCGAGAGCAGCCAGCGCATCGGCAGATATTCGCCAAACGGCACGAGATGCGCCTTGGCATAGCCGCCCAGAATCTCGCCCCTTGCATCGAGCGCGGTGACGACATTGCCCGCGCCGATCAGGGCGTCGCCCCGGAAATCAAGGTCGGTGGTGCCGGTGAGGAGAACGCTTGCCGGGCCGATCGCGGCGCCGAGCTGCGCGCGCGCCGCCGCCGGATCGCCCGCATAGGTGTCGATCCGGTACCAGCCCGAAGGATAGCCGGGGCGCAGCAGGTCGGGCGTTCCCGATTCAGGCCACAGCACCAGCCGGCGCTCGCCCGGCGCGGTCGGGGTCGAGAGCGCCGCTTCGGTCGCGAAATGCGCGGCGTGGAAGCGCGGATCGTCGATCGTCGGCTGGGCGAAATCGGGCTGGACCAGCGTATAGGCAAGCTTGCCGACGCGATCGGGCGGCCCGATATGCCCAGGCCAGAGCAGCAGCAGCGCCGGCAGCGCGAGGAGGACAAGCGTGCGCGCATCGCGCCGCGCGCGCCGCGCCGCCGCCCACCAGCATCCGGCGAGCACCACCACCAGACCCGAAAGCGCATAGGTGCCGAGCCAGGGGGCGAGCGCGGCAAGGCCCGGCTGCGAAAACGGACCGAGCGCCGCCATGGCGAGCGGATTCCAGGCAAAGCCGGTGAAGATCCAGCCGCGCAGCCATTCGCTGACGATCCACCCGGCGGCAAGCGCGGGAATCAGCGCCACCCGCGCGCGCCGCGCGGCGATCCAGCCAAGCCACGCGCCCAGCGCCGGGAACAGCGCGAGATAGAGCGACAGCGCAACCACCGCTGCCCAGCCGAGCCAGGCCGGCATCTTCGCCTGATAAGTGAAGGCGGTCGCGATCCAGTTGTCGCCGAGGGTGAAATGCCCCAGCCCCCAAAACCAGCCGGCCAGCGCCGCGCTGCTGCCGCGCCGCGCATGCGCGATCAGCGCAGTCAGCCCGGCAACGCCCAGCAGCGTCGCGGGCCAAAGCGCCAGCGGCTGAAAGCCGCAGGCGGCGAGCGCGCCGAGAAATATGGCCGAGAGCGCGGGACAGGCGTGCAGCCCTCGCCGCAGCAGCGCAAGGACCGGCGCTGCTGCCGGCGCCGGGCGATCGAAGGCGGCCGAAGCGGTCAGTTCACCGATTCGACGCTCTCGCCCGCATCGCCCGCCGCCGGCTTGCGGCGCGTGCGGCGGCGCGGTGCCGGCTCGGCGACGGCTTCAGCGACCGGTTCGACGCGCGCCGTGGTGAAGGCGGGGGGCAGCGAATCGGGGTCGATCCCGGCCGTCACCGCGCGTTCGACGCTGCTGTCATCGCCCGCGCGTTCGGCGGTGTCCTCGCCGTGTTCCTCGCGGCGCGGGCGGCGATCCTCGCGGCGCGGCCGAAGGCCGCGGCTGCGGTTCTCGCGCAGGAACGGGTTTTCCTCGGGCTCGTAGATGCTGCGCTGCGGGGCTGCATCCTCGGCATTGTCGGCGGTGGCAGCATTGCCGGCGCGGACATTTTCGTGCCTTGCGCGTTCGCCGCGGTTGTCCTGGAAGCGGCCCTGCGGCTCGCCGCGCGGGGCCTCGGCCAGCCGGTTGCCCTGCTCCTCGCGCGGGGGGCGATCCTCCTGGCGTTCGCCACGGTCCTCGCGTTCGCGCCTTGCATAGCTCGGCGGCTGATCGAATGAGGGGAAGTCGTTGTCGAAATCGCCGCCCTCGTCACCCTCGTCGCGGTCGAACTCGCCATTGTCCTGCCAGCGATCGTCGCGGCGCAACCGCGCCTCTTCCTGCCGCAGGCGGGTGTCGGCGATCACCCGGAAATAGTGATCTGCGAATTGCAGGTAATATTCTGCATTGACGCGATCGCCATTCAAATGCGCGTCATGCGCCAGCTTGCGATATTTTTCGAGCATCTGCGGCGCGTTGCCGCGTGCGCGGCTGTCGATCCGGTTGAGCTGCTGGCCGCCGCCCTGCGGACGATTGTTGCCTCGTCCGCGTCTGCGGTTGTTGCCACCACGATTGTTATTCAAGCGATTGTGTTCCTTAGCCCCGGCCCGCCGCCGATCTTTTGGCTGGCAATCGGCCCATCCTGACGCTGTGGCCCGGCCCGGGCCGCAATTCCGGCATGCGTGCAGGGCCATGGCCGAAACCATGCCCGACCGCTTGTGGCTGTCAAAATCCACCCGCCTGCCGGAATCAGATCAGCCTGATGGGAAAATCATCCATCGGCGAACCTAAGCGGTATCTAGTCAAGCTGCGCCGGCTTGCCAAGTAAAAAGGAGATCACCCGACGAAATTTGCCGCCCGGCCCATTTCGAGCACGCGCGGACGCCCCGCGCTGTCGCGGTGCAGCGTGCTGGCAAGGCCCGCCCCGGCGGCGATCGCGCTGACCGCCGCCGCCTGGCCCGCGCCGATCTCGACCAGCGCCAGCCCGTCCTCGGCCAGCAGCGCCGGCAGCGCGGGAACCAGCAGCCGATAATCGTCGAGCCCCTCGGGGCCTGCGAACAGCGCCGCATGCGGCTCGTAATCGCGAACCCCGCGCGCCAGCGTGTCACCTTGCGCGACATAGGGCGGATTGGCGAGGACGAGATCGAAGCGGCCGAACGGCGTGTGCCAGCAGGGCGTGCGCCAGTCGGCGGCGATCATCGCCGCGCGACCGGCAAGGCCCAGCCGCGCCGCGTTCTCGCGCGCCACGGCAAGCGCGCCGGCGCTGCGATCGACGCCAATGCCCGTGGCCTGCGGCAGATGCGCCAGCACCGCGAGCAGCAATGCGCCCGAGCCGGTCCCGCAATCGAGCACCCGCGTCGCGCCCGGCCGCGCCGCCAGCGCCGCTGCGACCAGCACCTCGCTGTCGATGCGCGGGATCAGGACATCGCGGGTGACCTTGAAATCGAGGCCGAAGAAGGGCTGCTCGCCAAGGATATAGGCGAGCGCCTCTTCGTCGAGCCGGCGTGCGAGCAGCGCCGCGAAGCGCGCCGGCACGGCGCTGCCGAGCCGGTGCAGCAGCAGTTCCTCGCGCGTGCAGCCAAGCGCGCTCGCCATCAGCCATTCCGCCTCGATCCGCGGGGTTTCGCTCACCCCCGCCAGCGCCGCGCCCGCCGCGCGCAGCGCCGCAGCGACGCTTTCACTCACCCAGCGCCGCCAGCCGCTTCGCCTGGTCCTCGGCGGCCAGCGCCGCGATCAATTCGCCGAGCCCGGGGCCTTCGAGCACTTCTGTCAGACGATGCAGCGTCAGGTTGATGCGGTGATCGGTGACTCGCCCCTGCGGGAAATTATAGGTGCGGATGCGCTCCGAACGGTCGCCACTGCCGACCATCGCCCGCCGCGCCTCGGCCTCGGCGCCCTGCGCTTCGGCGCGCTTCAGATCATAGAGCCGGGTGCGCAGCACCTGCATCGCCTTGGCCTTGTTCTTGTGCTGACTGCGCTCGTCCTGCTGGATGACGACGAGCCCGGTTGGCAGATGCGTCAGCCGCACCGCCGAATCGGTGGTGTTGACATGCTGGCCGCCCGCGCCCGAAGCGCGGTAGATATCGATCTTCAGATCCTTGTCGTCGATCGCGACATCGACCTCGTCGGGCTCGGGCAGCACCGCCACCGTCGCCGCCGAGGTATGGATGCGCCCGCCGCTTTCGGTGACGGGCACGCGCTGCACGCGATGGACGCCGCTTTCATATTTGAGCCTGGCAAACACGCCCGCGCCCGCGACATGCGCCACCACCTCCTTGAAGCCGCCGATCTCGCTGGCATTGGCGCTGACCAGTTCCATCCGCCAGCCCTGTTCGGCGGCGAAGCGTTCGTACATGCGATAGAGATCGGCGGCGAACAACGCCGCCTCGTCGCCGCCGGTGCCGGCGCGGATTTCGAGCATCGCCGGGCGATCGTCGGCCGAATCCTTCGGCAACATGGCCACCGCCAGCCGATGCTCCGCCGCGGGCAGTTCGGCCCTCAGCGCCGCCGCCTCCTCCTCGGCCAGCGCGCGCATCTCGGGATCGCTGTCGCGGATCGCGGCAAGGCCGGCGATCTCGCCGCGCAGCGCGCGCACCGCCGCCGCCGCGCGCGCCACCGGCTCCAGCTCGGCATAATCGCGGCTCGCGGCGACGAAATCGGGGCCTTCGAGCGTGCCTGACGCCAGCCGCGCCTCAAGCTCGGCGAAGCGCTGCGCGATCTGGTGGAGGCGGGTTTGGGAGATGGTCATGCGGTGAGAGCGCCGAGCAAAGCCTCGATTTTGGCAAGCTCGAAGCTCGGTGAGTGGGTGCGCGTGTTGAGGACCACATCGCCGTCCCGGACCGAGATGCCGACGAGGCAGCTGGATGGCACCCTGGCGGCCTTGTCGAAGCGTTTGCGGGGACTGCCGGTGGCAACCATCTCGGTCGAAAAGCCAGCAGCCCGCAACGCCGTGCTGGCGCTGATCGCGAGATTTAGCAGCGCATCGTCCTCGACCGCGAGCACAACATCCGCACCACCATCGGCGAAGGCCCTGGCTTCCCCCACCAGCATCGCCAGCCGCTCGATCCCCGCCGCCCAGCCGACCGCCGGCGTATGCGGGCCGCCGAGCGCCTCGATCAACCCGTCGTAGCGCCCGCCGCCGAGCACCGTGCCCTGCGCGCCCAGCCGCTCGGTGACGAATTCGAAGGCGGTGTGGCGATAATAGTCGAGCCCGCGCACCAGCGCCGGCGCGCGCGTCCATTCAACGCCCGCGGCATCGAGCCCGGCGGTCACCGCGCCGAAGAAATCCTGCGCCTCGGCCGAGAGGTAATCGTCGATCTTCGGCGCCGCGCTGGTGAACACTTTGTCGCGCGGGTCCTTGGAATCGAGAATGCGCAGCGGGTTCTTTTCCAGCCGCTCCTGCGAATCCTCTGACAGATCGGCGCGATGCGCCTCGAAATACGCGACCAGTGCCGCGCGCCACGCCTCGCGGCTGGCGCCATCGCCCAGCGTGTTGAGGTGCAGCGTCACGCCATCGGCGATGCCCAGTTCCTTGAGCAACTGGTCGGCCATCACCAGCAGCTCGACGTCCGCCAGCGGCTCGGCCGCGCCGATGATCTCGGCGTCGAGCTGGTGGAACTGGCGGTAGCGGCCTTTTTGCGGGCGTTCATAGCGGAACAGCGGGCCATGTGTCGCCAGCCTGAGCGGCGCGTGCTGCTGCCAGCCGTCGGTGATGTAGGCGCGCGCGATCCCGGCGGTGAATTCGGGGCGCAAGGTCAGCGATTCGCCACCGCGGTCCTCGAAGCTGTACATCTCCTTGGAAACGACATCGGTGGTCTCGCCCAGGCTGCGCGAGAAAACGGCGGTCTTCTCGAACACCGGCATCTCGGCGCGGCGGAAGCGGTAGAGCCGCCGCACGCGCTCGAAGGTCGAGACGACATGCTGGAACGCCTCGGCCTCGGCGCCGAAAATGTCCTGGGTGCCGCGGATCGGCTGCGGGGTGGGCACGCGCGGTGCCTTGCTGTCGTCTTTCGCCATGGCAGCCGGCCCCTAAAGCCTTTTGGCCGGCGGTTGCAATCGCTACGCCTTGCCGCCACAAACCCGGTCATGCCGAAAATCCCCGGAGCGCTTCCGCTGTGCCTCGTCCTTCTCCTTCCGCCCGGCGCGCAGGCGCAGCCCGCGACCAGTGCCGCGCCGATGGCGGTGCCGGTCGTGGATAGCATTCCACAGGCGGTCGATACCCCCTGGCCGGGGGGGGCGATCACGCTGGCCATCGATGCCAGCGACACCACCCGCGGGCTCTATCGCGGCACCGAGACCATTCCCGTCGCGCCCGGCACCGATCATCTCGTGCTGATGCTGCCGCGCTGGATCCCCGGCGATCATTCGCCGACCGGCACGATGGACCAGTTCGTCGATGTGCGCTTCCTCGTCGATGGCAAGCCGATCGCCTGGCACCGCGACCCGGTCGAGGTTTTCGCCTTTCATCTCGACCTGCCGCCCGGCACGCGCGAGGTGACCGCGCGCTTCATCCACACCTCGCCGCTCATCGGCTCGGAGGGGCGCATCTCGATGACGCGCGAGATGTTCGACCTCCAGTGGGACCGGATGAGCCTTTATCCCGCCGGCCATTACGTGCGCCGCATCCGCATCCGCCCGCAGCTGACCGTGCCCGCCGGATGGAGTCTCGCCAGTGCGCTCGACGGCCGCAGCGACGAGGGCACAACCGTTCGCTGGGCCGAGACCGATTATGCGACGCTGGTCGATTCGCCGGTCTATGCGGGCGCGAACTTCAAGCGCTTCGAGCTTGGCCATGGCGTGGCGATGAATGTGGTGGCCGACAAGCCCGACAATCTCGCGATCACGCCCGAGCATCTCGCCGCCTATTCGGCGCTGGTCGAGGAGGCGCTCGCCACCTTCGCCAGCCGGCATTTCGACCATTACGATTTCCTGCTCGGGCTGACCGACCGGATGGGCGGTATCGGGCTCGAACATCACCGCAGTTCCGAAAACACGATGGGTCCCGACACCTTCACCAAATGGGCGGAGAAGGACTGGGATCGCAACGTCATCGCCCATGAGTTCACGCACAGCTGGAACGGCAAGTTCCGCCGCCCGGCCAGGCTGTGGACCCCCGATTACCGCACGCCGATGCAGGACAATCTGCTCTGGGTCTATGAGGGGCAGACGCAGTTCTGGGGGCTGGTGCTGGCGGCGCGCGCAGGCGTGCAGAGCAAGGACATGGTGCTGGGCCAGCTTGCCAATTACGCGGGCCTGTTCACCCAATGGCCGGGCCGGGCCTGGCGTTCGGTCGAGGACACGACCTTCGACCCGATCATCGCCAATCGCCGGCCCAAGCCGTTTCCCTCGCTCGACCGCAACGAGGATTATTACCTCGAAGGCGCGCTGCTCTGGCTCGAAGCCGACCAGATCATCCGCAAGGGCACCGGCGGCGCCAGGGGGCTGGACGATTTCGCCCGCGCCTTCTTCGGCATCCGCGACGGCGACTGGGGCGAGGTCACCTATGACCGCGCCGATATCATCGCCGGGCTCAACGCCGTCTATCCCTACGACTGGGACGGCTTCATCCGCAGCCGCTTCGAAACCCCCGACCAGCCCCCGCCGCTGCGCGGGATAGAGATGGCAGGCTATCGCCTCGTCTTTCGCGACACGCCCAATCCCAATGACAAGGCGGCGATGGAAGATGGCAAATATCTGGACCTGTTCCATTCGATCGGCGTGGTCATCGGCAGCGACGGCAAGGTCGCCGGCTGCCGCTGGGACAGCGCCGCGTTCAACGCCGGCATCGTCACCGGCGCCAGGATCATCGCGGTCAACGGGCTTGCCTACGATCAGGAGGCGATGAAGGCGGCGATCACCGCCGCCAAAACCGGCAATGCCGCGGCCGGCCAGCCGATCACGCTCATCATCCAGCGCGGCGATCGGGTGCTGACCTTGCCAGTCGATTACCACGACGGCTTGCGCTGGCCCTGGCTCGAACGCGTGGGCAGCGGCGAGGCCGGGCTCGACCAGCTGCTTGCGCCGCGACGCCCGCAGCCCAAGTGACCGCAGACAAAGCCAGAACCGGCGCGGATCAGAAGCGTGGGCGCTTCTTCCCGCCGCGCTTCCTGTTCCCGCCGCGCTTCCTGCTGTTTCTGGCGGTGATGCTGGTGGCGATCCCGGCGCTGGCGCAGCCGCTCGCCCGCTGGAGCCAGGCGGTGCTGGCGGGCTTCGATCTGGCCGCGCTTCTGTTCCTCGTCTCGCTATGGCCGCTCACCCGCATGGCTGGCGCCGCCGAGATGCGCGCGCAGGTGCGCGCCAATGACAACAACCGCCTTGGCGTGCTGGTGCTCACCAGCCTCGTCATGGTGGTGATCGTCACCGCGGTCACAATCGAGCTGCCCGATGCGCGCCGCGAAACCGGGGTCGCGCATGTCACCGCGCTGCTGCTCGTGCTTGCCAGCCTGGTGATTGCCTGGCTGTTCGCCAATATCGTCTTCGCCCTGCATTATGCGCATCTCTATTATCGCGAGGACGGCGAGGGCGGGCTCAATTTCCCGCAGGCCGAAGGCGGCGAGGCGCCGGCGCCCGATTATCTCGACTTCGTCTATTTCGCGCTGACCATCGGCATGGCCTTCGCCACCGCCGATATCGCCATGGGCGGGCGCCGCCTCCGCCGCACCGCGCTGGTCCATGCGGTCGCCGCCTTCTTCTACAACCTCATCGTGCTGGCGTTCACCGTGAATGTGACCGCCGGAGGCTGAGTTTGCATTGCGTTGCAGCATGGGCGCGGCTAGGGGCGCAGCCATGCGTATCGAGCTCATTCCCGTCGGCGAGAATCCGCCGCATCTCATCAATGTCGTCATCGAGGTGCCAACCGGGGGCGAACCCGTCAAATACGAGTTCGACAAGGCCTCGGGCGCGCTGTTCGTCGATCGCATCCTGCACACCCCGATGCGCTATCCGGCCAATTACGGTTTCGTGCCGCACACGCTCTCGCCCGATGGCGACCCGCTCGATGCGCTGGTCATCGCCCGCTCGCCGTTCATCCCGGGCTGCGTGGTGCGCGCCCGCCCGATCGCGGTGCTGAACCTCGAGGACGAGCATGGCGGCGACGAAAAGCTGGTCTGCGTGCCCGACGATGCGACCTTTCCCTATTACAAGGACGTCACCGAGGCCGGCGACCTGCCGGGCATCGTTCTCCAGCAGATCGAGCACTTCTTCACCCATTACAAGGATCTGGAAGCCGAGAAATGGGTGCGCGTGGGCACCTGGGGCGGCGCCGGGGACGCGCGGCGGATCGTCGAGGAGGCGATCGAGCGCGCGAGAGTCTAGCGCTTGCGTCACCGCGGGGAGCACGGCCTGCCGCACATCGCCCGCGCGCGCCGCGCAAGACGCGCTCAGGCGCTGTGCTTCACCGGGATGCGGTAGCGCTCGATATATTCGGCGAAATCGCGGTGCACGGCTTCGCGGGTCAGCCCGTAATCCTCAAGACGGTAGCTGTGCCGCCCGTGCTTGCCCTGCGGGTTGTTCGCCATGTAGCGCGTCATCGCCGCCTCGGCTTCGGCGCCGAACGGCTCGTCGAAGCGCGCATAGATGCCGCGCACCGCCGCGATCGGATCGCGCATGACATCGGCATATTGCACGTCATGGATCGCATCGGCGCCGTGCTTTGCCTTGAAGGCGTCGGCGCGGGCGATCATCAGCTGGAAGATCTCGACCATGCTCGCGCCGATGCCCGCGCAATCGACCTTTTCGGAGGCCATTTCGCGCACCACGCGGATGAGATTGCAGGCCGAGCCCACCACCTCGGCGGGATCGCGATGGGTCATCACCAGCTGCGCATCGGGATAGGTTTCACAAAGCACGTCGAGGAACAGCGGGTGCCACGGGTTCTTCAGCGTCCAGCGCCCGCCCGCCTCGGCCTGGAGCAGCTGCAGCAGCCGCTTGTGGTAGCGAAAGGCGGGCCGGTAATCGGCTTCGTAGAGGAACCAGTGGCGATAGCTGGGGATGTCGGCCATCGATTCATAGACCTGCGCGCAGAACGAGGGCGCCATCGAAAACTGGCATTCGGTCGGGCTGTCGCCCTCCTCATGGTGGATTTGGGAGATCTGCGGCGCATATTTGAGCGACATCTCGACGAAATCCTGCGCCTTCTGGTAGCGCGGCCCGGCGTGCAATTCCTCCGGGCGTGGCGGCGGCACCGAATCGAAGGCTTCCCAGCGCAGGAAGGCGCGGCGCGCGGGATCGCTGGCCAGCAGATTGATGGCGAGTGTCGTGCCGGTTCGCGGCAGGCCGAAGAGGAACAGCGGCTTTTCGATCGGGCGAGCGAGCAATTCCGGATGGTGCGAAAGCCAGTCCTCTACCCGCATCCGGTTGGCAAGCGCGGCGACCAGCGTTTCGATCGCGCTGGCATAGCCGCGCTCGGTAAAGCCCGCCTCATGCGCATAGCCGTCGAGCAGGCGGTCGAGCCCGTCGAGGATCGCGCTATCGCCGAAATCGGTGAGGCCGGTACGCTCCTGTGCTGCGGCGATCACCTGGTCGCGGCTCATCATCTGCATGGCATACCTCCCGTCGGCCACCCTTGGCCCGGGCTTGCGCCCGTGGTCAAGCCGCCGGCGCGATCGCTGCTGGCTGCGGCAAGCGGGCGCCTTGCCCGAGAATTGATCGCCGCCGCGTGCGCAGGCATGATGGCGGGGCGATGGTCCGACAACGGACCACGCGAGGAGAGACCCCATGGCCACGATCGCCCCCGCTCGCGATACCGCTCTCGAGCGCGAGGCCGAGCGCTGGATGAACGATCCCTACGAGCATTTCGGCTACCACAACACCCGCATCCATTCGCTGCCGCGAGAGGAAGTCGAGGCCGTGCAGCTTGTGGCGATGAACCTGCGGCTCGCCGAAAGGCGCGGGCAGGTGCAGGTGCTGGGCAAGCTCGCCGATGCGCAGGGGATCGGGCATCTCGACAGTCTCGATGCCATGGCGCCGCTCCTCATGCCGCACGACATGTACAAGAGCTATCCGGTCTCGCTGCTCGCCAGGCAGAAGTTCGGCCCGCTCAACACCTGGCTGTCGCGGCTGACGCGCCATGACATTTCCGGGCTCGATGTTGCGCAATGCGATTCGATCGATGGCTGGCTGACCAAATTGCGCGAGGAAACCCCGCTCGATGTCGGCGCCTCGTCGGGCAGCAGCGGCACAGCCTCGTTCTACCCCAAGTCGAAGCGCGATTACCGCCTGTCGATGACGGGCATGCGCGTCCAGCTCGCGCAGAGCTTCGGGCAGGACCCCCGGCCCGGCGATCTCGACGACAAGATCCACGCGATCATCCCGCTCTACCGCGACGGACACGCCTCGATGGGGGCTTTCGGCAAATACAGCTGCGAGGTCTTTGCCAAGGGCGATCCCGCCTTCTGGCACTATGCCTTCGACTTCAAGCTTTCGAGCGATCTCATGTGGCTGGCGGCGCGGCTGCGCGCGGCAAAGGCCCGCGGCGATGCCGAAAAGGTCGATGTTCCCGCCTCGCTGCTCGCCCGGCGCGAGGAATGGGAAGAAGCGCAGCGCGAGATGCCGAACCAGCAGCTCGCCTTCGTCAATCGCATGATCCGTGAATTGCAGGGCCAGCGCGTGTTCGTGATGAGCACCTCGAACCTGCTGTATGCCGCCGCCAGGCGCGGGCTCGATGAAGGGCTGTCGGGGGTGTTCGCCAGGGATTCGGTGTTCATGGGCGGTGGCGGCGCCAAGGGCGTGCCGCTGCCCGACGATCTTGAGGAAGTGATCTGCAAGTTCTTCAACACGCCCCGCATGATCTCGACCTATGGCATGACCGAGATGAACAGCTTTTCGGTGCAATGCGACCATGACCGCTATCATGTGCTGCCATGGGTGACGCCCTTCCTGCTCGATCTCGAAAGCGGCCAGCCCCTGCCGCGCAAGGGGCGGCAAACCGGCCGCGCCGGCTTTTTCGACATGACCGCCGACAGTTGCTGGGGCGGG
Organism: Sphingomonadales bacterium; assembly: GCA_028870315.1. GTDB lineage: Bacteria > Pseudomonadota > Alphaproteobacteria > Sphingomonadales > Sphingomonadaceae > Novosphingobium. The sequence continues at coordinate 18,635 of JAGWPW010000139.1, forward strand.
CTGGTCACCGGCGATCTCGTCACCATCGACTGGGACCATCGCTGCGCATGCGGGCGCACCAGCTTCGGCATCGAGAAGAAGATCAACCGCGTCTCCGAACTCCAGGGCGGCGATGACAAGATCAGCTGCGCCGCGACACCGCAGGCGCAGGCCGAGGCGATGGACTTCCTCACCGGGCTGGAAGGCTGAACCCCATGACCAGGCGTCCCATTTCCTATGCGGTGCTGCGCGGGCAGGTGATCGAAAGCGACCTCGTCGAATTCGGCGGGCGCGGCGGCGACATCGCCTTCCTCGCCCCCGATCCGGCGAAGATCGCCGATCGCATCCCGCTCGCCAGCCCGCGGCTGATGGAGGATCTGTACACGCTCTCCTTCGAGCAGATCCTCGATTACCTCGCCGAACTGGGCACGAAGCTGACGCTCAAGGACAATCGCTGGCTCCAGGAAGCGCTCGAATATTCCTACGATACCGCGCCGACCACCCGGCCGATCATGGACAGCTTCTTCCA
>JAGWPW010000140.1 GCA_028870315.1 Sphingomonadales bacterium
GAGCGCCGCCGCCGCGCTGGCCGCAGGGCCAAGCCGCGCGGCGGCGGCGGCGCGGCGCGCGGGCAGCACATCCCAGGCAGCGACCTCGCGACCCCAGCCGGCCGCCGCGGCGAAGGTCGATCCCGCTTCGCCGAATCCGATGAGGGCAAGCCGCTTGTCCATGCCTGCGCCATGTGCCCCGGCAGCGGCGAGTTCAAATCGGAAAGCCGGCCAGGCCATAAGCCGTCGCTAAACCTGGGTCGCATGCCCGGCCCCGGCGAAGCGCGCGCCGCGCGCAGCAGCTATCAGTTCAACGCAATGCGCCGCGCGTGCAACGGCCCCGTGGAGGGTGGCCGGATTCGGGGCGATGCGGCAAGCGCAAGCGCGCGGGCGGCGTCACGAGGCCGCCTCGCCGGGGCTGCGAAACGCAGGCGCCCTATGGTTCGCGCCAGCGCCGTCCCGCGAGGCGAATGGTGACGGGCGTGCCGAGGCGCGACGCATCGTCGCCCAGCGCGAAGACATAGCCACCGCCGGGCATGGTCCAGCCGCCATCGCGCCAGTCGGCAAGCAGGCGCGGATCGATCGTCAGGCGCACCGGCTGGCTGGCGCCGGGCGCCAGCGCGACGCGGGCATAGCCGACGAGCCGCTGGCTCGGCACGCCGGCGCGGCTGACGAGATAGAGCTGGGCGACATCGGCGCCGGCAACCGTGCCGGTGTTGCGCAAGGTGAAACGCGCCTCAAGCCCGGCGAGCGCGAGGCCGTCGCCTGTGAAACTCGTATAGCTTAGCCCGAAGCCGAAGGGGAACAGCGGCTGGAGATGGCGGCTGGCGAACCAGCGATAGCCGACGTCGGCGCCCTCGATGTCGTAATCCTCGGTGAGCCTGAGCCCCCTGGGGGCGACCGGCGCGATCCCGCTCTCGATCTCGCCCATCCCGGCGATGCGTGGACGCGGGAGCTGGTCGAGGCTGGCGGGAAAGGTCACCGGCAGCCGGCCCGAGGGATCGACCTTGCCGAACAGCACATCTGCGATCGCCTGCCCGCCGCGCGCGCCCGGATACCAGGCCTCGATCACCGCGGCGGTGGCATCGAGCCAGGGCATCGCCACCGGGCCGCCGGTTTCGAGCACCACGATGGTATGCGGATTGGCGGCGGCGACCGCGGCGATCAGCGCGTCCTGTCCGTGCGGCAGCGACAGGTCGGGCACGTCCTCGCCCTCGCTGCGCCAGGCGGTGGCAAAGACGATGGCGATATCGGCCTTGCGCGCCGCGGTGACTGCTTCTGCGACGTAATTGCCATCGCGGAAATGAACTTCGGCGCCGGGCGCCGCCGCCTTGATCGCGTCCAGCGGCGCGCCGGGGTGGTAATGCTGCTGCAGGAACTGGGTGATCGGGCCTTCGCCGCCCAGCGGCACGCGCACCGCTGGGCCGTCGGGGGTATCGACCTGGCTCGACCCGCCGCCCGAGATCACCCCCGAATCGGCATAGCCGCCGATCACCGCGATGCTTCTGGCGTTCGCCGCGAGCGGCAGGACATGGCCCTGGTTGCGCAGCAGCACGATGCCCTGCCGCGCTTCTTCGAGCGCCACCGCGCCATCGGCGGCAAAGTCGATGTGGCCGCCAGGCGTCGCCGGATCGCGGTCGAGCCCGGCTGCGTAGATCGCGCCGATGATGCGCCGGTTCATGTCGTCGAGCCGCGCCGCCATCGCCGGATCGTGCGCCGCGGCCTCGGCGAGCGGCTTGCCGAAGAACACCTGCGGGTCGAGCGTCGCGCCCGACTGCTGGTCGAGCCCGTTCATCGCCGCCGAAAGCGAAGGTACCGCCCCCCAGTCCGACATGACGAAGCCGGGATAGCGCCAGTCGCGCTTCAGCACGGTGTTGAGCAGCCAGTCGCTGTCGCAGGCGTGGTGGCCGTTGACGAGATTATAGGCGCACATCACCGAACCGGGATGGCCGCGCTCGATGCCGATCTCGAAGGCGAGGAGATCGCTTTCGCGCGCCGCCGGCTCGCCGATATGGATATCGACGAAGTTGCGCCCGGTTTCCTGGTCGTTGAGCGCATAATGCTTGATCGTCGAGATGATGTGGTTCGACTGGATGCCGGCGATCGCCGCACCGGCAAGCGTGCCGGTGAGCCAGGGATCCTCGGAGAGATATTCGAAATCGCGGCCATTGCGCGGATCGCGGATCAGATCGGCACCGCCGGCGAGCATGACGTTGAAGCCCTTGGCGCGCGCCTCGCTGCCGATCATCGCCCCGGCGGCGCGGACCAGCTCGGGGTTCCAGCTCGATGCGGCGGCGAGCCCGGCGGGGAGCGGGGTCGCGCCGTCCTTGCGGACCCCGCCGATCCAGGCAACGCCAAGGCTGGCGTCAGTCTCGCGCAGCGCCGGCACGCCAAGCCGCGGCAGCCCCGTGACATAGCCGGCGGCGGGGATGGCGTCGGCGGGCAGCGTCGCGCCGGGAAAGAAGGGCATCGCCATGATGCCATGGGTCAGCACGGTCTTTTCGTCGGGGCGCATCGCCTTCACCGTCGCGGCCGCGCGCGCCTGTGCATCGCCATCGGCGGGTGCCCGGTTTTCCGCCGCCGCGCTGCCGGCGATGACCAGCGCGAGCGCGGTTGCGACCGTGGTGATCCGTGCCATGTCCTTGCTCCTCTCCCGCCGCGCGCCAGCAGGCGCCGGTCGATTCCCGCGTAATCGCCACCGCGGCGAGCGGTTCGCTCACCCGTGGCCGGCGCTGTCGGCGCTCTACACCATTCGCGCCATATTGCGAGGAAATTGCCCCTTGCGCGCGCGCCGGCGCCAAAAATAATCTGCAAAAACGGCATTTTGCATAGAAACGTCGTTTTTGGGCCGGCGGCTCTGCGAGGGGCGGGCAGAGGCGGCTCCAGAACGCGCGAAAGAGCGCGACTTGAAATGCCTCTCAGGCCGAGACGAGCGCCTCGCGCGCCCAGGACAGGATCGCCGCTTCGGGCATCGCCCCCGAATGCCGGGCGATCTCGCGGCCCTTGCGCAGCAGGATCAGCGTCGGGATCGAACGGATCGCATAGCGCGCGGCGATCTCGGGTTCGGCCTCGGTGTCGAGCTTGCCGAAGCGCATGGTGGATGCGACCTTTGCCGCGGCGCTGGCGAAGGCGGGCGCCATCTGCCGGCAGGGGCCGCACCAGCCTGCCCAGAAATCGACGAGCAGCGGCAGGTCCGAGCGCAGCGCATGCGCGTCGAAATTGGCAGTGGTAAGGGTGATCGCGGTGCCGGTGAACAGCGGCAGATGGCAGCGCCCGCAGCGCCCGCCCGCGTCGAGCCTGGCGCGCGGGATACGATTGGGCGCGCTGCAATGCGGGCAGGCGACGATCAGCGGCTCGGCAGTGGCGGTCATGCTGGCGTCTCCGTTGCGGTGCCCCCGGCTCTGCTGGCTGCCATTTCAACCTCCGGTCCGGCACCCGTGGTCAACGGGAATCTGGCGGCACGGTTGCATGATGAAATCGAATTTCGCGGCGATTCACGCTTCGCGAAATGACCATCAGACCCTAAGCCGCCGCCATGAGCGCCCTCCTGGATATAGTCACGCTTGCCGATCTTGCCAGCCCCGCCGCCTGTCCGCGGCTGGTGGTCAAGGTCGGCTCGGCGCTGCTGGTCGGCGAGCGCGGCGCGCGGCGCGGCTGGCTGGCGGCGCTGGTCGGCGAGATTGCCGCCGCGCGCGCGCGCGGCCAGCAGGTGATCGTCGTCAGTTCGGGCGCGATCGCGCTCGGCGCGCGGCGGCTGGGGCTGGACAAGGGCGGGCGCGGCAGCCTTGCCGATGCCCAGGCCGCCGCCGCGGTCGGGCAGATCGCGCTGTCGGGGCTGTGGGCCGAGCTTCTGGGCGACGAGCGGCTGATCGCCGCGCAACTGCTGCTGACGCTCGACGATCTCGAGGATCGCCGTCGCTATCTCAATGTCACCGCCACGCTGGCGCGGCTGCTCGATGCCGGCGCGGTCCCGGTGATCAACGAGAACGACAGCGTTGCCACCCAGGAAATCCGCTTCGGCGACAACGACCGGCTGGCAGCGCGCGTCGCGCAGGCGGCGCGGGCCTCGGCAATCCTGCTGCTGTCCGACGTTGACGGGCTGTATGACCGCCACCCCGCGCAACCGGGCGCGCGGCTGCTGCCCAGGGTCGCGGGGGTCACCGCCGAGATCCGCGCCATGGCGAGCGGCGATTCGGGCTCGGGGATGGGCTCGGGCGGGATGCGCTCGAAACTCGATGCGGCGGCGATCGCCGAACGCGCCGGGATCGCGCTCGCCATCGGCAACGGCCATGCCGAACGGCCGATCGCGCGCGTCACCGGCGAAGGCGGTAGCGAAGCGGTGGGCACGCTGTTCGTGCCGCGGCGGCGCGCGGCGGCGCGCAAGGCGTGGCTCGGCGGGCGGCTGCGGCTCAGGGGCACGCTGGTGGTCGATGCCGGCGCCGCCGCCGCGCTGGCGCGGGGCAGCAGCCTGCTCGCCGCCGGCATCACCGGGGTCGAGGGCGATTTCCGGCGCGGCGATGCGGTGGCGATCCGCAGCGCCGAAGGCGTGGTGCTCGCGCATGGCCTCAGCGAATACGACGCCGACGAATGCCGCAGCCTCCAGGGGCGCCAGTCGGGCGAGCAGGCGGCGCTTCTGGGCTATGCGCCGCGCCGCGCGGTGGTGCATCGCGACCAGCTGGTCGTGCTTTAGCATGGGGCGGCGCTGATGGTGCTTGCCGTGACCGGCGCGACCGGCTTCCTTGGCCGGACGCTGCTTGACCGCGCCGCGCGCGGGGCGGTTGCGGTGCGCGCGCTCGCGCGCCAGCCGCAACCCGACCGGCCGGGGGTGAGCTGGTTCGCCGGCGACCTTGCCAACCGCAAGGCGCTGACCCGCCTCGCGCAGGGGGCCGAGGCGATGATCCACTGCGCCGCGCTGACCCATGCGCGCGATCCCGCGCAATTCGCGCTCGCCAATGTCACCGGCACGCTCAACGCGATCGAGGCGGCGGTGGCAGCCGGGGTGCCGCGCTTCATCCTCGTCTCCTCGCTTTCGGCGCGCGAGCCTTCGCTCTCGGCCTATGGCGCCTCGAAGGCGCGCGCCGAACGCCTCGTCATGGCAAGCGGGCTCGACTGGACGATCGTCCGCCCGCCCGGCATCTACGGCCCGCGCGACCGCGACTTCCTTGAGCTGTTCAAGGCGGCGCGGCTGGGGGTGGTGCCGGTGCCCAGGGCGGGCCGGGCCTCGCTGATCCACGCCGATGATCTTGCCGCGCTGCTGCTTGCGCTGGTCCCCGGCGGCGAGGCGGTGACCGCGCACAGCTTCGAGCCCGACGACGGCAAGCCGCAGGGCTGGAGCCACGGCGAGCTGGCCCGCGCCATCGGCTGGGCGGTGGGCCGCCGCCCGGCGGTGCTGCCGCTTTCGCCGGCGATGATGCGCACCGCCGCCCGCGCCGACCGCGCGCTGCGCGGCAACAGGGCGCGGCTGACGCTCGACCGCGTCGGCTATATGAGCCACCCCGACTGGGTGGTGAACCCCGCCCGCCGCCCGCCCGCGGCGCTGTGGCACGCCCGCATCGCCACCCGCGCCGGGCTGAAGGCAACCGCCGAATGGTATCGGGAGAACAGGTGGCTGTAGCGTATAAGGATTTGTAAAAAGGCGCCATGCGAGGGCCATGGCCCTCGCGCTCCCGTTACGTCTCCCGGCGAGGGGTTGGGCTCAGGCCGCGCCCTGGCGCATCGATCCGCCCTTGCGCCGTGCCCGTTCAGATCAGCTTGCCCTGCCGGCTCGTATCCTCGCGCTTCGCGCTTTTGAGAACGCTTGCATCCACCCATGGAATGTCTGGGCGCCTACCCTGAAACAGCTCGGCCAGCGTCAGGATTTGCAGGCGCGGATGCTTGCGCCCGGTATATTCATTCTCCCACACGCCCACCGCCGCCGCTTCCTTGAGCATCGGCGCCGAGGGCAGCGCCAGCGTGATGAACACCCCGAAAATGGCCCCCTCGCGCTCCATCGCGCTGTGCAGGTCGCGGATCATCGTCACCGAGACATTGTGCCCGCCCTTGACCGAAACGATCGCCTTTTCGCTGCGCTTGCCATCGGGCTTGAAGTAGATCAGTCCGTCGATGCCACCGTCGGCGCCCTTCTTCTTGCCGCCATAGGGCAACGCATCGACCAGGCTCACCGCCCACCACTGGAACTGGTATTTGTCGCGCGCGGCAAGATCGAGCGCGGCAGCCAGATCCTGCGGGCGGCCCTCGACCTTGAAGGCGATGCCGGGGAAGGCGTCCTTCAAGCGCTTTTCGATGAGGCTGATGGCGAGATGGGTGACGTCGATGCCGATCCAATTTCGATCCAATTTTTGCGCCGCGTGAACGGCGGTGCCGCAACCGCAGAACGGGTCGAGCACGACATCGCCGGGATTGGACGAGGCGGCGATGATACGTTCCAGCAGGGCAACAGGTTTTTGAGTCGGATACCCGAGGCGCTCATTGCCTATGACCGGTGGAATATCGGACCAGTCATTTTGCAGCGGGACGCCGGGCATTTCGTCGAGAAATCTCTTATATTCTGGCATGCCACTACTGGCGTAGGCTAAGCGACCGTCTTCCGCGAACTTTCGCATATTGGCTTGCGAATAAGCCCAAAACCGATTTTTGTATGGAGGAACAGGCTTGTACTCCCAGCCGGGAATTGGGGACGAATGCTCGCCGGTCAAATCAGCTTCCCACGACCCACCTTCTGGGCGTTTCACCCGCCAGAGGTAACTTACATCGCCGCCCGGCTTCGCCGCTGTTAGATTATCTCGACGGTAACGGCGACCATTATTATCGATTAACCGATAGGCAGAGTCAACGTATCTTTCATCGTAACCAGTAAATATCCAATTCCATGTCCAACCTGACTGCGATTTAGAATAGAAAAATACAATATCACGAATGTTTCCGGGTTGAGCGCGCCCTTGTTTAGCATCATTATGCGCGGACGATCGCCGCCAACTTATTTCTGTTCGATAACCCAATGCCCCAAACACCCCATCCAGCAGCAGCTTGAGGTAATGGCTCGCGGTCGGATCGCAGTGCAGATAGAGGCTGCCGGTGGGCTTCAGCACCCGGTGCAATTCGATCAGCCGCACCGCCATCATGGCGAGATAGGCCATCATGTCGTTCTCGCCGAGAAATCCCCGCATCGCGCGCAAGAGTTCGAAGGCGGCGGTGTTGCCGCTTTTCATCACCCCGTCGAAGGCGGCTTCGGCGCGGTCGTTCCAGTGCCAGGTATCCGCGAAGGCCTCGATCTGCGCGTCGCTGTCATGCCCCTCGGGCGATTTGAACAGGATGTTGTAATTGGCGTTCGAATTGAACGGCGGGTCGAGATAGATGAGATCGACGCTTTCGTCGCGGATATGCTCGCGCAGGACGTGGAGATTGTCGCCATAGTAAAGCGTGTTGGTCATGCGGCCTCCGGATTCGTGATGCCCTGCGTGATACGGCGGCGCAAGGGGCGGGTTGACAGGCGGGCTGGCGCGCGCCATCCCAAGCCCGAACGCGAGCATTCAGAACCTGCCCCATAAGCAGGGGCGTTTCGGACGTAATCTGTGGGGCGCGTTCGCCGTTTCGGTCTGCGCGGCTGTGGCCGTTTCTTCGCCTTCGCGTCAGAACACCGGATCGAAGCCCGGCGGCAGTTCGCCCGCGTCGGGCGCGCCGGGGGTGTGGATGCCGCATTCGACCTTTTCCCAGCCACGCCAGCGGCCGGCGCGCGGGTCTTCGCCCGGCGCGACCTTGCTGGTGCAGGGCGAGCAGCCGATCGAGGGATAGCCTTCGGCAACCAGCGGGTGGTGCGGCAGGTCATGCGCCTCGAACCAGCCATCGAGCA
>JAGWPW010000141.1 GCA_028870315.1 Sphingomonadales bacterium
CTTCGCCGCGATCAAGGCGGTGCGCGCCGGCCTGCCGACCGGGGTGACGCTCAATCTCGTCGATTTCTCGCCGGCCAACCAAGACAGCAAGTACCGCGAGCTGCGCCAGGCCGCCTATGGCTCGTGGCTGGAGGTGGCGAAGCGCTCAGGCGATTTCGTCGGCGTCCAGACCTATCGCCAGGTGCTGATTCCCGGTGCCGGCGCAAGGCTGCCCGGCTATGCGGCGATGCCCTTCGTCGATCCCACGCATATCGAGGAAATGATCAAGCAACCGGTGGCGCTGCGCAACATGGTCGAATACGCGCATGCCGGGACGGGCAAGCCCGTCTTCGTCACCGAGAACGGCATCGAGACCCCCGACGACCGCCGCCGCGCCTGGTACATCCCGCAGGTGCTGAGCCAGCTTCACGCCGCGATCGCCGGCGGGGTGCCGGTGATGGGCTATATGCACTGGTCACTGATCGACAATTTCGAGTGGCTGCAAGGCTACACGCCCAGGTTCGGGCTTGCCAGCGTCGATCGCGCGACATTCGCGCGGACGTTGAAGCCGAGCGCCGCGGTCTATCGCGCAATTATTCGCCGCAACGCGGTCTGACAGAAAACAGGGGTGACGGATGGAGCTTGACGGAAAGGTCGCGGTAGTGACCGGCGCGGCGCGCGGATTGGGGCGCGCGATCGCGCAACGGCTCGCGGCCGAGGGCGCGGCGGTATCGCTATGGGATCTCGACGGGGCCGGCGTGCGGCAAGCCGCAGAGGCGATCACCGCGAGCGGCGGGACGGCGATCGCCGTGACGGCGAATGCCGCCGAGCCCGGCGCGATCGCCGCTGCCGCCGAAGAAACGCGGCAAAGGCTGGGAAGAGTCGCGATCCTGGTCAACAACGCCGCACGCTCGCCCTTCGTCCGCTTCGAGGAGTTGACCGAAACGACCTGGGACGAATTGATGGCGGTGAACCTCAAGGGGCCGTTCCTGTGCTGCAAGGCGCTGCTTCCCGGCATGCTCGCCGCAGGCTGGGGGCGGATCGTCAACATCTCCTCTTCCTCGGCGCAGACCGGCTCGGCCGCACAGACCCATTACGCCGCGTCCAAGGCGGGCGTCGTCGGCTTCACCAAGTCGCTGGCGATGGAATATGCGACGCGCGGCATCACCGTGAATGCGGTCGCGCCGGGCTTCGTCGATACCGAGGGTCTGCGCGAGGCGCCGGTGGACATTGCCGGCTTTGCCCCGAAGACGCCGATGCAGCGCCCCGGCAAGCCCGAAAACATCGCCGCCGCGGTCGCCTATCTCGCCTCGCTTGCGGCCGATTACGTCACCGGCCAGACGCTGGGCGTCAACGGCGGGCGCTATTGCAATTGACGGGCCGGTCAGCGCCGCTCGGGGATCAACGCGGCAACGGCGCTGTCCCAGGTGGCGAGCAGGTCGAAATCCCGATCGCCGCGCAGCCAGATCTGCCCCAGCCCATAGAGCAACGCGACCAGCTGGCGCGCAGTCCGGCGCGGTTCGGCAGCCAGCGTCGCCAGCAGATCGGCGAAAAGATCGATCGTCATTGCCTCGCGGTCGCGAAACCAGGCATTCGCCAGATGCTCGCGGTGCAGTGCCTCGGCCTGCATCACCACCAGGAAGCGCCCGAGGTCGGGACGCGCGGCAAAGCGTTCGAGCATGCTGCGCAGCAATTCGAGGACCAGCCCGCGCGAGGCGCCCGCGCCTTCCGACGCCTTGTCGGCGGCCGCGGCGATCAGCGGCACGACAATGTCCGCCTCGCGGCGCTCGAGTTCGTCGAGCACGCCGAGCAGGATCTCGTCCTTCGACGGGAAATAATGCAGCAGCCCGGCATTCGAGACGCCGCAGCGCTGCGCCAGCCGCTGCACGGTGATGCCGTTGAAGCCCTGCTCGCCGAGCATCAGGATGGCGGCATCGAATATCTGCGCGCGGCGCACCTCGGGGTTTTCGCGGAGCCTGGCCATGTCATACCTCTTGATTACCGAACATTTGGTAGATAGCCTTTATGCCGAAGCATTGCCAATGACGCAAGCGCGCAAACGACGATGCGAAACCAGCCGCCCGCAAAATGGGGTGCTTGCGTGAATGCGCAGACCCGAAACGAAAGGCAGACGATGCAGTCCACGACCGCGCATTCCCCCCTCCGCGTGCCCGAACGGCTGATTCCCATCCCGATATTTCTCAGCCCCGAGGCACAGGCACAGCTGGCGCAGGGAACGCTGTCGAACCCGCCCTGGCCGGCAGATGGTGACATCGACGGCTGGCGCGCGCTGATCGCCGGCATGAACCGGATGGGCGAGGCCGGCCTCGGCATGATCGCGCAGCACGTCAAGGCACACACCGGGACGATCGAGGCGAACGGGGTGCGCGTCCATGTGGTGACGCCCGAGGGCGTCTCCGTGGACGATCGCGCGACCTATCTCGAATTCCACGGCGGCGCGATGCTGTGGGGCGACGGCGAAAGCGCCCGGCTGATGGGGATGATCACCGCCGCTGCGGTGCGCGCGCGGGTCTGGGCGGTCGATTACCGCACCCCGCCCGATCATTGCTATCCCGCGCCGCTCGACGATTGCGTCGCCGCTTACCGCGCGCTGCTCGAAACCACCGATCCCGGGCACATCATCCTCGGCGGCGCCTCTGCCGGCGGCAATTTCGCCGCGGCGACGGTGCTGCGCGCGCGCGATGAAGGCCTGCCGCTGCCGGCCGCGCTGGTGCTGCCGACACCCGAACTCGACCTCACCGAATCGGGTGACAGCTTCGCGACGCTGCTGGGGGTCGATACCGCGCTGACCTCGCGGCTGATGCCCGCCAACCGGCTGTATGCGGGCGGCGCTGATCTTGCCGATCCCTATCTGTCGCCGCTGTTCGGCGATTTCACCAGGGGATTCCCGCCGACCTACCTGCAAAGCGGCACGCGCGACCTGTTCCTGTCGAACACCGTGCGCATGCATCAGCTGCTGCGTCGCGCCGGGATCGAGGCCGAACTGCATGTGCTCGACGCCTGCACCCATGTCGCCTTCATGGCCGGGATCGAGGCCGAGGATCGGCTGCGCGAAATGCGCCGCTTCGTTGATCGGCATTGGCGCAGAGGGTAGAACATCGGCTTGCCGTCGCCTTTGCGGCCGGGGCGGGCGCAGACCGGCAGCACCCCGACGATGATCTTCGACTGCGTGACGCTGGCCTCCTGCGCCGGCCAGCTCATGGCGCTCGAACCCGGCGACATCATCACCACCGCATTACGGCGTGGGACGAGGCGCGCTGACCCGATTGCCATCGCGCATCGCGATTGATAATTGTATGAGTTAACGGCTTTCAAGGGACTCTGCATGACCAGCTTCGGCGCCGCACTCGACCGACGTTCGCTGATCGCGGGAACAGGCGCCGCCGCGCTGACCGCGGCGCTGCCTGCGGGTGCAGGGCCGGGCCCGGCCACGCCGGCCAGCGCCGGTGGACGCTTTCCCGAAGCATTCCGCTGGGGCGCCGCCACCGCC
>JAGWPW010000142.1 GCA_028870315.1 Sphingomonadales bacterium
ACGAACAGCGGCATCTTGTGCAGCGTCATGCCCGGCGCGCGCATGTTGAAGATCGTGGTGATGAAGTTCAAGGCGCCCAGGATCGACGAGGCGCCCGCCAGGTGCAGCGCGAAGATCACCATGTCGACCGAGGGCCCGGGATGGCCGAGGGTCGAGGACAGCGGCGGATACAGCGTCCAGCCGGTGCCGGCGCCGGGGCCGACGAAAGCCGAGCCGAGCAACAGCCCGAAGGACGGGACCAGCAGCCAGAAGCTGATGTTGTTGAGCCGCGGAAACGCCATGTCGGGCGCGCCGATCATGATCGGCACGAACCAGGTGCCGAAGCCGCCGATCATCGCCGGCATCACCATGAAGAACACCATGATGAGGCCATGCGCGGTGATCAGCACGTTCCACAAGTGGAGCGACTGGTCGAAGCTCGGGTTCTTGACCCCGAGAAATTCGGCGAAACCGCCCAGATACTGGATCCCCGGATGCGCGAGTTCGGCGCGCATCATCCCCGAGATCGCGCCGCCGATAAGCCCGGCGGCGATCGCGAAGATCAGATAAAGCGTGCCGATGTCCTTGTGATTGGTGGACATGAACCAGCGCGCGAAGAATGCCGGCTTGTGGTCATGATCGCCATGCGCGCCGTGATCGTCGCCATGCGCCTGGAAGGTTTCGGGAGCGAGGGTTGCCATGATCGTGATGCCTTAAATCTGAAGGGGCTCAGGCGGAGTGCGACGGCGCGGCGGGCGTGGCGGCGGCCGGAGAAGCGGCAGCGGCCGGCGCGGCGGGGAGACCGTCGATCTTGCCGCCATCATGCGTCAGCACCCAGGCGTTGAAATGCGGCCGGTCGAGCGCCTCGACGACGATCGGCATGAAGCCGTGGCGTACGCCGCACAGTTCGGAACACTGGCCGTAATAGACGCCGGGCTCCTTGATGAACAACAGACGCTCGTTGATCCGGCCGGGGATCGCGTCAAGCTTGAACCAGAGCGATGGCACCGCGAAGGAGTGGATCACGTCGGCGCCGGTGGTCTGAAGCCGGATCGGCTCGCCCGCGGGGACGACCATGCGGTAATCGGCGGCGAGCTGCGGCGGCTCACCGCGCCTCTTCGCCTCATCGTCGGGCAGCATGTTCGAGGTGATCTCGATGCCGCCATTGTCGGGATAGGTGTAGGTCCAGTACCACTGGTTGCCCGTCGCCTTCACGGTCAGCGCATTGGCGGGCGGAGCGGCGTATTGTCTGGCGAGCAGGTCGATCGAATAGACCGCGATATAGGCGAGAATCAGCACCGGCACCCCGGTCCAGGCGATCTCGAGCAGCGTGTTGTGGCTGGTGCGCGAGGGCACCGGATTGGCGCGGGAATTGAAGCGCACCACGACGATCAGCAGCAGCAGCAGCACGAAGCCGCTGACGAAGAAGATCACCGGCAGCAGCACCCAGTTGTGGAACCACTCCGCATAAAGCCCGTTGGGCGAATATTGCTTCTGGAACAGCAGGCCGCCATCGGGCATGCCCTTGCCCAGGGTCGGCTTCATCGGCGTGTAGCCGCCGGGCGCAACCGCGAAGCGCGGCGATGCGGCAACGCCCGTCGCCGCGACGGGCGCGGCTTGCGTGGCGGCAGCCTGCGCCGCGGCGGGCTGGGGTGTCGCCAGCAGCGCCAACAGCGCGAGTATCAGCGCGCGCAGATCGGCCTTCCGGAAAATTCGCCAGCCCTTGCGGGCCGCTGACAGATCGCTGCCAACCAGTTCGCGGAATTTCATCTTCGACTTTCGCTTTCAAAAATGTTCGCGTTCCCCATCCGGCGAGAGGCCATTGCCCTGCGCCGATCGGGAGACCCGAGGATCGCGCGTTTGCCCGCGGGGCTATACGCGCGCTTGCCCGCTGTCTCAAGCGCCTCTAGGGAAATTTTGGCGAAGCGCAATGCCTTCGACCGCGGCATACGCCGCCGCCCAAGCTTTCCCCAGCCGAGTGACCGAGCAGATGCCAGACACCTTGCAGGACGATGCCATTCTCGAAGAATTCCGGGTGAGCGAAGCCCTGCTGTCGGGGCATTTCCTGCTGTCCTCGGGCCGGCACAGCGGCCATTACCTGCAATGCGCGCGGGTGCTGATGGACCCGGCGCGCGCCGAAAGGCTGGCGCGCGCGCTCGCCGCAAGGCTCCCCGCCACCGTTCGCGCGGCGATCGGCGCGGTGGTCTCGCCGGCGATGGGCGGGGTCATCATCGGCCATGAGATGGGCCGCGCCCTCGGCGTTCGGGCGATGTTCGTCGAGCGGCCGACGGGGCGCTTCGAGCTGCGCCGCGGCTTCGCGCTCAACCCCGGCGAAAAAGTGCTGATGGTCGAGGATGTCGTCACCACCGGGCTGTCGAGCCGCGAGGCGATCGCTGCGATCACCGCGACCGGCGGCGAAGTCATCGCCGCGGCGGCGCTGGTCGATCGCAGCGGCGGCGGCGTCGATCTCGGCGTGCCCTTCACCGCGCTGATCGCGCTCGGCTTTCCCACCTATGCCGCCGACGAGCTGCCACCCGAGCTTGCCGCCACCCCCGCGGTCAAGCCGGGCAGCCGGGCGACAGCATGACCGGCGCGCGCAAGCTCCGCCTCGGCGTCAATATCGATCACGTCGCCACCATCCGCAACGCGCGCGGCGGCGATCACCCCGATCCGGTCCGCGCGGCGGAAATCGTCGCTTTGGCGGGTGGCGATGGCATCACCGCGCATCTGCGCGAGGACCGGCGCCATATCCGCGACGACGATCTCGCGCGCATCCAGGCCGCGACCAGCCTGCCGCTCAACCTCGAAATGGCGGCGACTGACGAGATGGTCGAGATTGCGCTGCGCCACCGCCCGCACGCCGCCTGCATCGTCCCCGAACGGCGCGAAGAACGCACCACCGAGGGCGGACTCGATGCCGCCGGGCAGCACGATCGGCTGACGCCGATCGTCGCGCGGCTTGCCGATGCCGGCATCCGCGTCAGCCTGTTCATCGCCCCCGAGATGCGGCAGATCGAGGCGGCGCTGCGCCTCGGCGTGCCGGTGGTCGAATTGCAAACCGGCGAATACGCCCATGCCGAAGGCGAACGCCGCGCCACCGAACTCGCCCGGCTTGCCGGGATGGCGGCGCTGGCTGCGAAGAACGGCATCGAGCCGCATGCCGGGCACGGCCTCACCTTTGAAAATGTCGCGCCGGTGGCGGCAATCCCGCAACTCGCCGAGCTCAATATCGGCCATTACCTGATCGGCGAGGCGATATTCACCGGGCTCGATGCCGCGATTCGCCGCATGCGCGCGGCGATCGACGCGGCCTGCGCGGTGCCGGCATGATCCTCGCGATCGGCTCGGACCTGTGCAACATCGAGCGCATACAGGCTGCGCTCGATCGCTTCGGCGCGCGTTTCGAGCAGCGCGTGTTCACCGAGGCCGAACGCGCCAGGGCGGCAAGGCGGCCGTTCACCAGGGCGGGCACGCTCGCCAAGCGCTTCGCCGCCAAGGAAGCCTTCGCCAAGGCGGTGGGCACCGGCTTTCGCATGGGCGTGTTCATGAAGGACATCGGCGTGGTCAACGCCGCCTCGGGCGCGCCGACGCTGGCGCTTTCGGGCGGGGCGAAGGCGCGGCTCGCGGCGATCACGCCGGCGGGCCACGAGGCGCTGATCCATCTGACATTGACCGACGATCACCCCTGGGCGCAGGCCTTCGTCGTGATAGAGGCGCGCAAGCCATGATCGAGGATGCCGTGAGCGAACAGGACAAGACCAGGCCGAAGAAGGCCGCACGCTTCGATTGGGCCGCCGAACTGCGCGGGCTGGCAGCGATGCTGCTCGCGGTGCTCGCCTTCCACAGCTTCGTGGCCAAGCCCTTCTACATCCCCAGTTCCTCGATGGTGCCTGGGCTGTGGGTCGGCGACCGGCTGGTCGTCTCCAAATATCCCTATGGCTGGGACTGGGCTTCGATCAGCTTCCACCTCGCCCCGCGCGGGCACTGGCGGATATTCCCGCATACCCCGCAATATGGCGATGTCGTGATCGTCGTCCCGCGCGGCAGCCACGATGATTACATCAAGCGCGTCGTCGCGCTGCCCGGCGACCGCATCGCGGTGGTCAACGGCCAGATCGTGCTCAACGGCAAGCCTGTCCCGCAGGCGGTCGAGCCGCCGGCGGAAATTCCGCTCGACGCGCTGCGCTCGGCCGAGGATCCCGATCCCTGCACCGGCTGGGGCTTTGCCAACATGGTCCAGACCCGCCCCTCGGGCGAGGAGGTCTGCGTCATGCCGCGCTATCGCGAGACGATGCCCAACGGCGCGACCTATGATATCGTCGATCACATGGACGAGCCGTTCGACCACATGCCCGAGGTGCAGGTGCCCGCCGGCCATGTCTTCCTGATGGGCGACAACCGCGATCACAGCGCCGACAGCCGCGTGCCGCTCGACGAGCGCGGATTGGGCGGGCCGGTGCCGATCTCGGATATCGGCGGCCGTGCCGAATTCACCACCTTCTCGCTCGACGGCAGCGAGGGATTGAATCCGCTGAGCTGGATCGCGGCGCTGCGCCCGCATCGTTCGTGGCTGTCGCTGCGTCCGGCGATCGACAAGACCGCGATCGCACGGTGAACCCCGCCGATTCGCCCCTTCCGGCGCCACGGGACGGCCCCGCCCGGCGCGCCGAGCTGCGCGATCCGCTGATCCACAACGAGATCAAGAAGGCCGCGGTCTGGCTTGGCATGGCCGCCGCGCTCGGGCTGGCGGTGGTGCTCGCCGAACCGCTGGTGGTGATTTTCGGCGGCATCGTCTTTGCAACGCTGGTCGATGGCGGGGCGCGGCTTCTGGGCCGGGTGCTCAGGATCGGGCGCAGCTGGCGGGTGGCGATCGTGCTGGTGGCGACCGCGCTGTTCCTCGCCTGGTTCGTCCACTACGCCGGCAGCCAGATCGCCGATCAGGCGAGCGCGCTGCCCGCAACGCTGCGCACCCAGTTGATGCGGCTGCTCGGCTGGGCCGAACATCACGGCCTGCATGTCGATCCGCGCATGCTCGGCACGATCGAGAACCAGGCGATGGGCGGTGTCTCGCAGATCACCGGCGTCGTCGGCGGGCTGATCGGCGGGGCAACGACGCTGTTCCTGATCCTCGTCCTTGGCATCTATTTCGCGATCGACCCCGCGCCCTATCGCC
>JAGWPW010000143.1 GCA_028870315.1 Sphingomonadales bacterium
CGAGGCCTGATAGGCCTGCTGGTATTTGAGCAGGTTCGCCGCCTCCTGGTCGAGGTTGACCCCGGCGCCGGTATCGAGCGCGGTCCTTGCATTCTGCGCGATCGCATCGAGCGCGGTCTGCTGGGTGGTGGCGTTGTGGACCGCGTTCGACACGGTGAGCAGCAGCGCATTGGTCTGGCTGGCGGTGTCGGCGGCGGCGAGCGCGGTCTGGATGGCGCCAAGATTGGTCGGGTCGGTGCTGCCCGCGGTGGCGCCCGCGGGCGCGGTCGCGATCTGGCTGCCCGAGCCCAGCGCCACCCCGATCGTCGCCGCGCTGTTGCCCGAGAACAGCGGCAGGCCGGCATTGCCGTTGAGATCGACACCGCCGGTCTGGGCGGTGTTGACATCGGCAACCAGCGTCGCCGCGATCGTATCGAGGCCGGTGGCGGTGGTGGCGAGCGTCGCGAGCGATTGCTGGTCGCCGGCGAGCGAGCCGCCCGAGGGCGCGAAGCCCTGGCCACCGAGGGTGAAGGCGAGGGTGCCATCGGCGGCACTGGTCATGGCGAGCGGGCTCGCGCTGCCGCCGCTGACCAGTTGCGGTCCGCTTGTCCCGCCCATCTGTACGCGCACCGTGGCGTCGGGGGCGATGGTGGTGGTGATGTCGCCGATCTGGCTCATCTGCTGGAGCAGCGCATCGCGCTGGTCGAGAAGCGAGGCCTGGTTGGCGGCGGGATCGCTGTCGGCGGTGATCTTGACGTTGATCGCGGCAAGGCTGGTCGCGAGCTGGTTCATCTGGCCGACGCCGGCGGCGGCGTCGGCCTGCATCGTCTGGCCCGCCTGCGCAAGCTGGTTGCTCGACAGGTTGAAGGTCTGGGTCATGGCCTGCGCCGCCGACAGCACGCCCGCGCGGAGCGAACTGTCGGCCGGATTGCCGGCGAGCGCTTGCAGCGCGGTCGCAAAGCCGGTGACCGAGGCATAGAGACTGGTCTGTTCGAGCGCGCTCTGGATATTGGTCAGGTTGGACACCTGCGTGGCGGCGCTGGTCGCGGCGGCATTGGCGCTGCGCACCTCGGCCTGCTGGAAGGCGCTGACATTGCGGGTGACACTGACCGGGCCGACCCCGAACAGCGACAGGCCATCGACGGTGTTGCCGGCGCTGTTGCCGATCAGCTCGGTCTGGCTGATCCCGCGATCGACATAGCCGGGGGTCGAGACATTGGCGATGTTCTGCGCGGTGACATCGAGCGCGGCGCTGGCGGCAAGCGCGCCGCTTTCGGCGATGGCAAGCAGGCTCGAAGCCATGGCTCAGCGCTCCCCGGTGGTCGGGCCCGCCGCCGGGACGGGGGTGGCGCTGTCCCGCTCGCGTGCGAGCAACTGCCTTTCGACCAGCCCGGCGATGCCGAACGAGCCCTTCGCCGCGGCGAGATCGGCGAGCCGGGCATTGGCGAGGCTGCGAAAGCTGTCCATGCCCTGGTCGGCGGCCTCGTCCGCGTCGAAATGGGTCTTCGCCGCCGCGTCGAGCACCTGGCGGATGAAGATCGCCTCGAAGGACTGCGCGGTCTTGCGGATCTGCGCGAGGCGCGCCGGGGCGATCGTGGCGGTGGTGTCGGACGCGGCGGCGTGCGCGGCGGGGAGCTTCGTGGTCATATCACCACCATCTCGGCGCGCAGCGCGCCGGCCTCCTTCAGCGCTTCGAGGATCGCGACGAGGTCCGAGGGGCTGACCCCGAGGAGGTTGAGCGCATCGACGATCCGCGCCAGCGAGGCTCCGCCCCTGAACAGCATGACGTGGCTCGGCTCCTCCTCGGTGCTGATCCGGCTCGACGGGCTGGCGACGGTCTGGCCCTGGCTGAAGCCGTTGGGCTGGCTCACCTCGGTCTTTTCATCGATCCGCACGGTGAGCTTGCCATGGCTGATCGCCGCGGGCAGCAGGCGCACCGCGCTGTTGATGACGACCGTGCCGGTGCGGCTGTTGACGATCACCTTCGCCGCGCTTTCGGCGGGATGCACCTCGATCATCTCGATCGTCGCGAGCAGCCCCGCGCGGACATCGGCGCCGGTCGGCAGGCGCAGGTCGATCGTCACCCCGTCCTCGACCGACGCCATGCCGGCAAAGCGCTGGTTGATCGCATCGCGCACCCGCTCGGCGGTCATGAAATCGGCATCGTTGAGATTGTAGCGCAGCACCGGCGCGGTCTCGAAGCCGGTCGCGACCGCGCGCTCGACCGAGGCGCCGTCGGCGATCCGCCCGACGGTGGGAACATTGACTGTAAGCTGCGAGCCGTCCTTCGCCGAAATGCCAAGGCCGCCGACCGCGAGATTGCCCTGCGCCATGGCGTAGATCTGCCCGTCGGCGCCATACAGCGGGGTGAGGATCAGCGCGCCGCCGCGCAGCGACTTGGCCTTGCCGATGGTCGAGACGGTGATGTCGATCCGCTGCCCGGGCTTGGCGAAGGGCGGCAGGTCGGCGGTGACGATCACCGCCGCCGCGTTCTTGAGATTGGGCTGCACGCCCGGCGGCATCTGCACCCCCATGCGCCCCGATACGCCGCGCATCGCCTGCGTCGCATATTGGAGGTCGTCATCGCCGGTGCCCGCTAGCCCGACGACGATGCCATAGCCGGTGAGCTGGTTCGAGCGCACCCCCTGGAAGCTGCCGAGGTCGAGAATGCGCTCGGCCCGCGCGAGCTGCGGGGCTAAGGCCAGCAGCACGGCAAGAAGCGCGACGGCGGGGCGCAGCGGCGCGGCGCGCATCAGAACGGGCTCACCTTGCTGAACAGCCACGACAGCCAGCCCTCGCGCGCGCTGCGCTGGATCGCGCCGTTGCCGGCATATTCCATGCGCACATCGGCGACCCTGGTCGAAAGCACATTGTTGTCCTCGTCGATGTCGGCCAGCCGCACGATGCCCGAGAACTGGATCCATTCATCGCCCTGGCTCAGCAGCATGCGCTTTTCTCCGCGCACCAGCAGCGTGTCGTTCGGCCGCACCTCGGCGATGGTGACCGCAACCGTGCCGGTGAAAGCGTTGGTCTGGAGGGTGTTTCCCTGCCCATTGAACGACGATTGCGCGGCCGCATTAAGGGCGTTGGGGTTGATCGCGAAGGGACCGCTGGTCGGCGGGGTGATCGAGGCGGCGCCGGCGCGCTGGGTCTTGGTGGCCGCGCTCTTGGTCGAGGAGGTGCTCTCGGCGAGGATGATCGTCAGCGTGTCGCCGACATTATGCGCGCGCGCGCCGGTGATGAGCGGGGTATAGCCCGCGGCGAGGTTGAGGATGCTGCCGTCGGCGGGATGCGCGACCGCGCCCGTCGGCTGCGGCAGGCTGGCCCCGAACCCTGGCGGGGGCTGCTTGGCGAGCGCCGGCTGTGCGGCGAGCGCGAACGCCAGCAACGCGACCGCGCGCCTCACAGCGTCTGGTCCGCGTTCTTGAGCATGTCATCGACCGAGGAGATCATCTTCGAATTGATCTCGTAGCCGCGCTGGCATTCGATCATGTCGACGAGCTGG
The DNA here is from genome assembly GCA_028870315.1 of Sphingomonadales bacterium. GTDB lineage: Bacteria > Pseudomonadota > Alphaproteobacteria > Sphingomonadales > Sphingomonadaceae > Novosphingobium. The sequence continues at coordinate 3,485 of JAGWPW010000143.1, forward strand.
GTGACGATATCGACGTTCGAGGTTTCGAGCATGCCCTGCGCGATGGTGCCGCTCCCCAGGGTTCCGGCGGGGGCGACCTGCGGTGCGCCGCTGGCGGCGGTTTCGAGCAGATAGTTGTTGCTCGTCGCCTGAAGCGCGGCCGGATTGGTGAAGGTCGCGGTGGTGATCTGGCCGAGCTGGCTCGGCACGGTCGTCCCCGGGGCGATCGCCGAGACGGTGCCGTCGGGGCCGATCGTCACCGCGCTCGATCCCGCGGGAATGGTGATCGCCGGCTGGACGGCATAGCCATCGGAGGTGACGACCTGCCCGGTCGCCGAGAGCGAGAAATTGCCGGCGCGGGTATAGGCGATCGTCCCCGAAGGCAGCAGCACCTGGAAATAGCCGTCGCCCTCGATGGCGAGGTCGAAGCTGTTGCCGGTGCTGTTGAGTGTGCCTTGCGTGTTGGTGCGCGAGGTCGATTGCACGGCGACGCCGGTGCCCAGATTGAGCCCGGTCGCGTAGTCGCTGGCGCTGGTCGATTGCTCGCCCGCGACGCGCATGTCCTGATAGGTGAGCGTCGCGAAATTGGCGCGCTCGCTCTTGAAGGCGGTGGTGTTCACATTGGCGAGATTGTTGGCGATCACCTGCATGCGCGTATCCTGCGCGGAAAGGCCGGTGCGCGCGACCTGAAGGGCGGCGGAAGACATGGATGCGGTTCCTTTCGATCGGGGGAAGGGGTTCAGCCCGCGCTGATCTTCATCAGCCCGGCGCCGCTCTGATCGACGTCGCGGGCGGTGCTGATCACTCTGGTGCGGATTTCGAAGAGGCGCTGCGCCTCGACCATGTCGACCAGCACCGAGCTTGCATCGACATTCGATTGTTCGAGCGCGCCGGTGGTCACCCGGGCCTCGTCGTCGGCGGGCAGCACGCCGCCACCGACCACGCCGAACAGGCCCGAGACCTGCTTGGCGATCCTGGTGCCGGTGGTGCTGGCGATCTTCAGCCGATCGAGTGCCTGCGGCGGATCGCCGGGGCTGGCCGGATTGGCGACGAGCACCGAGCCGTCGGCGCCGATCGTCACCTTCGCGCCGGGCGGGACGCTGATCGGCCCGCTGGCGCCCAGAACCGGCAGTCCGTCGCCGGTCTGGAGGACGCCTTCGGGCGAGATCGACAGATCGCCGCGCCGGGTGTAGCCTTCGGTGCCGTCGCTGGCCTGGACGGCGAGCATGTCATCGCCGGCAAGCGCGATGTCGAGCGGCTCGCCGGTCCGGGTGATCGCGCCGGCCTTCATGTTGGCGCCACGCACCTCGCCGTCGGCGAAGGCGCGCACGTCGAGCCCGTTGCTCTTGAGCGTCACCGGCGTCGCATAGACCATCTCGGCGCGAAAGCCGGTGGTCTGCGCATTCGCCATGTTGCTGGCGATGACCTGCTGGCGGGTCATCGAATCGGCGAGGCCCGACATCGCGGTATAGATCAAGCGGTCCATCGCCGTGCCTAACCCGTGCGCATGTTGATGATCGTCTGCATGATCTGGGTGTCGGTATCGATCGCCTTGGAATTCGCCTGGAAGTCCTGTTGCGCGCCGACCAGCCCGACCAGCTGCGAGGCGAGATCGACGTTCGAGCCTTCGAGCGTTCCCGAAAGCAGCGGGCCGTAATCGCCGGTGCCGGCCTGACCGAGCGTTGCCGCGCCGCTCAGCCCGGTCGCGGTCCAGGTCGCGCCGCCCTGCTGGCGCAGCCCGCTGTCCTGCGGGAAATTGGCAAGCGCGATCGCGCCGATCGGGGTGGTGCTGCCATCGGCGTAGCTTGCGGTCAGCACGCCCGAACCCGATACCGACATGCCGGTATAGGCCGAGCCCGCCGCATTGGTCAGCGCCACCGTCGCCGAACTCGTCGAGGTGGTCGAGGTGGGCGTGCCCGAGCCATTGACCGGGAACACCTGGACGAGATCGCCCGCGCTGTCGGTGATGCCGCCGGCGCCATCGACCTTGAAGGCGCCGACGCGGGTATAGCTCGTCGTGCCGGTGGGCGACTGGGTGACGAAGAAGCCATCGCCGTTGATCGCCAGATCGAGCGCATTGCCCGTCTGCTGCATCGAGCCGAGCGAGAACTGCTGGGTGATCGCCTGGGTGCGGGTGCCAAGCCCGATGGTCAGGCTCGGATCGGTCAGCGCCGAGGCCGAGACAAGATCGGCGAAGGCGGCGGTGCTCGCCTTGAAGCCGTTGGTGTTGGCATTGGCGATATTGTTGGAGATGACATTGAGGTCGGTCTGCGCGGCCTGAAGGCCGCTGAGCGAGGCATAGAAGGTCATGCTGGGTCTCCTCTCAGGCGGGGGTGGTGGTGCCGGGCGTCGCCGGGATCGCGGCCGGCGTGCCGCCGCTCGCCAGGCTGGCGGCGCTTGCCGCCGCCTGCGCGGCCGAAGCGGCGGCAAGCGCTGCCGATTGCTGCGCGGTCTGCTGGCTCGCCGAGATCGCGGCGAGTGTCCTGGAAATCTGGGTCAGCGTGCCATCGCCCGAATTCGTCGCGGTCAGTTCGGAGAAGGTCGCGAGCTGGGCGATCATGTTGGCATCATCGACCGGCTGGGTCGGATCCTGGTTCTTGAGCTGGGTGGTGAGAAGCTTCAGGAAATCGGCTTCGCCAAGGTTCGCATAGGCCGAGTTCGCGCTGGCGGCGCTGCCGGCCGTGCTGCCGGCCGTGCTGCCGGTCGCGCTGGCGGACTGGCTGGTGGCGTTGATGCTGTTGGTGGTCATTTCATCCTCACGGTGTCCAGAATGAGTTGCTTGGCGGTGCTGACGGCCTCGACGAGGTTCTGGTACTGGCGCGAGCTGTCGAGCATCTCGACCATCTCGGCATTGGGATCGACCGCGGCATTCCACACATCGCCGTTGGCATCGGCGAGCGGATGGCCCGGATCGTGGACCCGGTCGGGCGCCGCCGAGGACCGCCGGACCGCGGCGACCCGCACCGTCGCCAGCCCCGAGGCCTGATCGAGCTCGGTGGCGAACACCGGCTGGAGCGGGCGATAGGCAGCCGCCGCGCTGCCCGCGACCGTGCCGGCATTGGCAAGGTTCGAGGCCGAGGCGTTCATCCGCACCATCTCGGCGCTGAGCGCGTGGGCGGCGACATCGAAGATCGAGAGTGGCGGCGGGCTCATCGGGTCATTCTCCCTTGATCGCGCGGGTGACGATGCCGATGCGGTCGGTGAGGAACGAGAGCGTCGCCTCGTAGCCGACCGCGTTCTCGCCGAAGGCGACCTGTTCGCTGCCCATCTCGACGGTATTGCCATCGAGCGAGGGCATCACGGGCACCCGGTAGCGGGTGGCGCCGGCGATCGCGCTGGCGGTGCTGCTGCCGCTCAGCCGGGCGTCGAGCGCGCTCGCGAAATCGAGATCGCGCGCCTTGTAATTGGGTGTGGCGGCATTGGCGATGTTCGAGGTGATGAGCCCCATGCGCTGCGACCGCAGTTCGAGCGCGGCGCCGTGGATGCCGAAAAGGGTCTGGTCGAGGGCGGGGTCGCTCATCATATGCTCCTCGCCGGTTCACAGCAAAGGTCGTGCCAGTTTCAAAATAACAGGCTTCCTGAACGGGTTGTCTGGAAGATGCGGCGCGCAAGGTCGCGCGCTGCCGGCAGGCCGCGGCCGGTGCCGGCAAGGCGCTGCCGCTGAAAATCCGCAGCCTGCCGCCGTTCTCGGCTTGTGGAAGGATCGGGCCGATGAACCTGGGGAATATCGCCGACGGCGCCAGCGCCGCGATTGTCTGTGGCGGCACCGCGCTCGGCGTCGTGCTGCGCTGCGGGTTGGGGGATTGCCGGCTGGCGGCGGTGGCGCTTGTCCGGGCTTTCGCGCCGCGCTTCCATGCAGGCGCGGTCCAGGCGCGGCTTGCGGTGCAGGTCCAGGACATCCAGCGCAACGGGCTGATCCGCGCCGAGCCGCAGCATTTCGACGATTCCGAATTCGACGAGGCGACCGCCGCGCTGATCGGCCATCGCTCGCTCGATGCGCTGCTCGCCGCGCATGCCGCGCATCGCGCGCGGCGTGCGGCCCGGACCGCGCGCGCCGCGCAGACCGTCGCGCAGGCGGCCGAGCTGGCCCCGGTCTTCGGTCTTGCCGGAACGCTGATCTCGCTCGGGCGGTTGCCCGCCGACGGGCTCGATCGCGGCGCCTATATGGCGGCGATCGCGATGGCGGTGCATGCGACGCTTTACGGGCTGGTCCTTGCCAATCTGGTCCTTGCCCCCTTCGCGCGGCGCATCGAGCGCGCCGCCGGGCACGAAGAGGCCGAGCGCCAGCGGCTCGTCGACTGGCTGGCGCAGGCGCTCGCGCCGTCGCGGACGGTGGCCCATGCCCCCGGCTGGCGCGGCGCGGCATGAGCGGCGCGTCGGCGCCACGGCCGGTGCTGATCGGCTGGCAGACGCTGCTCGCCGATCTGTCGCTGATCCTGTTCATGGTCACCGCCGCGGCGCTCGCCGCGCGGCCGCCGGCAGGACGGTCCGATCCGCCCGCGCCGCTCGCCGCTGGCGCGCCGCTCGCGATCTGGCGCGAGGGCAGCGCCCGGCCGTTCGCCGCCTGGCTCATCGACCAGCAGCCCGATTCGCGCCAGCAGCTGACGATCACCGTTCCCTATGCGCCGGGCGGGGCGCTCGACGCGCTGCGCCGCGCGGCGCCTGCGGTCCGCGCGGGCGAGGCCACAGGGCTTGCGGTGCGGGTGATCGTGGAGCCCGCGGGGCGCGGCGACGCGCTGGGTGCAAGCCTTGCCTATGATCGCGCACCGGCTGTGGCACGGGTCTTGCATCACGACCCATGACCCTTGGTGATGGATGCCCGACATGCGCAGATTGCCTCTCCTTCTCGCCTGCGCCGTGGTGCCGGCGATCGCTACCCCGGCTGCCGCCGCGGGTTTTGCCGACCCTGTGGCGATCGACCGCGCCATCGCCGCGTTCACCGGCGCGCCGCAGGGGGCGAACGGCGGCGCGCTGCTGCCGGTCGATCCGCGGCTGCGCCTCGCCGCGTGCGAGCAGCCGCTGGCGCTGAGCTGGCGCGGGCTGCGGCGCGACACTTTGCGCGTGCAATGCCCCGATGCCGGCGGCTGGCATCTGTTCATCGCGGTGCGCGATGCGCCGGGCGGCGGCGGCGTGCCGGTGGTTGCGCGCGGCGAGGAGATGACGCTCACCGTCACGGGCGACGGCTTTGCCGTTTCGCAGAGCGTCGAGGCGCTTGAAGGCGGCGCGGTTGGCGACTGGATTCGCGTGGCGCCGCTCCACGATGGCAAAGCCGGCGCGCAGCCCATCCGTGCCCGCATCCTGCGACCCGGCCTTGCGAGCGTCGAATTGCCTTGAGGGTTTGCGCCGGCGTCCTTCGTCGAACCGCTTAATTCGCACCGCCGCCGGTCGTCCTTAGCCGCAGCAGGCCAAGGAGTGAGGCGATGTCCCCTTTGCGCGACGGTCCGGCGGCAACCGCGCCCCTGACGGCGGTGGCCCCGCTGCGCCCGGTTTCGCCGACCGGGTGCGCGGTCGGCCACGGCCCGCCGCTGGCTCGGGCGAGCGGCGCGCAGGGCTGTGCCGCCGCCCCGCCCGAGGTGGCGAGCAGCACGCTGGCCGCAGGCGCGGCGCCCGTCGATCGCGCGCGCGTCGCCACCGTCAGGCAGGCGCTCGCCAGTGGCAGCTATCGGCTCGATCCGGCGCGGACCGGCGATGCGCTGCTGGCTTCGGGCCGGATGGTGAGAATTTCGCGATGAGCGCTGCAACCGCTTCTGGCGAGGAACTGCGCGGCGCGCTGCGGCAGATGGTCGCCGTGTTGCAGGCCGAACGGCAGGCGCTTGCCGGTCTCGATCTCGACGGCATCACCGGCTGCGCTGGCGACAAGGCGGCGCTGTGCGGCATGATCGGGGAGCGCGCGCGCGCGCCGCTCGATCCCGAATGTCGCGGGCTGGTCGAGGCCGCGCAGCGGCTCAACGAGGTCAACCGCCAGCTTCGCAACCTGATCGCCGCCAATGTCGCGCGGCGGCTCGAAGCGATGACCGGCGCGCCCGCGCTTTACCGGGCACCCGCGGGTGCCGGCTACGCCTACGCTTTCGCCCGGCGTTGACCGCCGGAACCCGTAATTGGCACGAAGCTTGCTGAGCCCTGGCGCGGATGCACCGCGCGAGGAGCCGGGTTTGAGCGAGGCAACGACAATCACCATGGCGGCGCCCGCCGCCGCTTCCGCGCCCGATGCGGTGCGCGGCGCGATCGCGCGCGCCGCCGCGGCCACCGGGGTGGACTTCTCCTATCTGGTGGCGCAGGCGCGTCTTGAATCGGGGTTGAATCCCGGGGCCCGCGCCGGCGCGTCGAGCGCAGCGGGGCTCTATCAGTGCACCAATGGCACCTGGTCGGCGCTGCTCGCGCGTCATGGCGCCGCGCTGGGGCTGACCGGTGCCCGCGCCGGCGGTGCGGGGGCGGATGTGATGGCGCTGCGCTTCGATCCCGATGCCGCCGCGCGCATGGCCGCCGAGCTTGCGGGCGACAATCGCGCGGCGCTTGCCACCGCGCTCGGGCGCGCGCCTTCGGCCGATGAGCTTTATCTCGCCCATTTCCTTGGCCCGGATGGCGCGACCCGCTTCCTCGCGGCGCTCGCCAGCGACCCCGGTCAATCCGCGGCGGCGCTGCTGCCCAAGGCCGCCGCCGCCAATCCCGGCATCTTCTACGACGGGAAAAGCGCGCGCACGCTTGGCGGGGTGATGGCGTTGGTCGGCAGCCGGATGGATGCGGCGATGGCCGCCAGTGGCATCGATGCGGCGATGGCCGCCGCGGGCGCGCAGGCCGACGCCCCCGCCGCCGATCCCGTCCCGCCCGGTCCAATGCCGCTTGCCGGGCAATTCGCGGTGGCCGCCGCCAGCGTTGCGAACGCCTCGGCCTCGGGTCCGGGCACGATGGCCGATACGCTCGCCGCCGCCTTCGCGCTGGGCACCGGGGCGGACGGCGCGACCACCGCCGCCGCCCCCGGCTTCGTGCGCTCCGCCTATGGGCGGCTCGCGGCGCTGGGGCTGTGACGATGGCGCGGCTTGCCCGGCTCGATCCCGGCGCGCTCGCGCTTCCGGCGGGTATTCTGACGATCATCGTCCTCATGGTCATGCCGATCCCGGCGGCGCTGCTCGATGTCTTCTTCGTGCTCAACATCGCGTTGTCGGTGGCGGTGCTGATGGCGGCGATGAACGCCGCGCGCGTGCTCGATTTCTCGTCCTTCCCCTCGGTGCTGCTGTTCGCGACGCTGCTGCGGCTGGCGCTCAACGTCGCCTCGACCCGCGTCGTGCTGATGCATGGCCATGAGGGCGGGGCGGCGGCCGGGCATGTCATCGAAAGCTTCGGCGCCTTCCTCATCGGCGGCAATTTCGCGGTCGGGCTGTTCGTCTTCATGATCCTGATGATCATCAACCTCGTGGTGGTGACCAAGGGCGCCGGGCGCGTCTCCGAGGTTTCGGCGCGCTTCACGCTCGATGCGCTGCCGGGCAAGCAGATGGCGATCGATGCCGATCTCGCCGCCGGCCTCGTCACCGCCGACGAGGCGCGCACGCGCCGCCGCGATGTCGCGACCGAGGCCGATTTCTACGGCTCGATGGATGGCGCCAGCAAATTCGTGAAGGGCGATGCGGTTGCCGCGCTGCTCATCCTTGCGGTCAACATCCTTGCCGGCTTCTGCCTCGGCATGCTGAGCCACGGCCTTTCGGCGAGCGATGCCGCGCAGCGCTACATCACCCTCGCGGTCGGCGATGCGCTGGTCGCGCAGGTCCCCGCGCTGCTGCTTTCGATCGCCGCCGCGGTCATCGTCACCCGCGTGTCGGACACCCGCGACCTTGCCGGGCAGATCTCGGGGCAGTTCTCCGATCCACGGATCTTCCTCCCCGTGGCGCTGATCCTCGGCGCGATCGGGGTGATCCCGGCGATGCCGCAGCGCGTCTTCCTTCCGGCCGCGGGCCTTGCCTTCTGGCTGTGGCGCACGTTGAAGGCACGCGCCGCGCGCGCAGCGATCCCCCGGCCAGCGCCTGCGCCGCCCGCGCCCGATCCGACGCTGATCCGCATCGAGGAGGTCAGCGATTTCACGCTGGTGACGATCGAACTCGGCTTCGGGCTCGTCCAGCTGGTCGATACGCGGCGCGGCGCGGCGCTGGTCGGGCGGATCACCGGGGTTCGCAAACAGCTGTCGCAAGGCTTCGGCTTCGTCGTGCCGCAATTCCGCGTGCGCGATTCGCTCGATCTGCCGCCCAACGACTACCGCATCCTGCTGGGCGGGGTGGTGCTGGGCGGCGGCGATGCGCGCGCCGACCGCATCCTCGCGATCGATGCGGGCGAGGCGCGGGAGGGGCACGGGCTCAAGGGCGAGGCGACCACCGACCCGAGCTTCGGCTGCCCGGCGCTGTGGATCGAGCCTGCCCGCCGCGACTTCGCCACCGCCGAAGGGTTTCTCACCGTCGATGCGAGCACCGTCATCGCCACCCATCTCAACCAGCTGCTCGGCCAGCGGCCACACGAACTGCTTGGACCCGACGAGGTGCGCGCGCTGCTCGACAAGGCGCGCGAAGGCGCGGCGGCGCTTGTCGAGGCGGTCTGTCCCACGCCGCTGACGCTGGCGATGATGACCCGCATCCTGCGCCGCCTGCTCGAAGATGGCCTGACGATCGCCCATCCGCGCCCGATCCTCGCCGCGCTCGCCGAGGCGGTGCAGGTGACGCAGGACCACGAGCGGCTGATCGATCTGGTGCGCGCGGCGCTGGGGCCGCTGATCGTCGGACGGCTGGCGCCGCCCTCAGGGCGGCTGGCGGTGGTGACGCTCGACGCCGGGCTGGAGGCGGTGATCGCGCAGGGGCTCGTCGATCCCGCCACCGGCCAGCCGGTGATCGAGCCCGAGCTTGCCCGCACCATCGGCACCGCGGTTGCCGAGCTGGTCTCGCGCCGCGCGGCCGAAGCGGGCGCGGC
>JAGWPW010000017.1 GCA_028870315.1 Sphingomonadales bacterium
ACGCTGCGCGGGCTCGACCGCCAGGCCGCGGTTCTCAAGTCGGCGGTGTCCGATTTCACCGCCGCCGATGCCGTCACCCGCCACCGCTTCGCCGATGGCATCGCCAATGGCATCGATGTCGGGCGGTCGGGTTCGCTGCTCGCCGATTCGCAAGCACAGCTCGCTGATATCCGCAACAACCGCGCGCTGGTCGAACACGCGATCGCCGCGCTGGTCGGGCTGCCGGCGGCCAGCCTGCGCATCGCGCCTGCGGTGGTGACACTGCAGATGCCCGCGGTCCCGCTCGGCCTGCCATCGACCCTGCTCGAACGGCGTCCCGATGTCGCTGCGGCCGAGCGCCGGGTGTTCGCGGCGAATCGCACCGTCGGCGTCGAACGCGCCGCCTTCTTCCCCTCGCTCGACCTCGGCGGCGCAGGCGGCTACCAGAGCACCGCGCTCGGCACGCTGCTGACCGCGCCCAGCCTGTTCTGGTCGGTCGGCCCCAGCCTCGCGCTGGGCCTGTTCGAGGGCGGGCGTCGCCATGCGCGCGTCGCCGAGGCGCGCGCCGCCTGGACCGAGGCGGCCGATCATTACCGCGAAACCGCACTCGGCGCCTTCCAGCAAGTCGAGGACGGGCTTTCGCAGCTTCGCGACCTCGGCATCGAAAGCGACGACGAGGACCGCGCCGCGAGCGAGGCGAGCGCCGCCGCGCATGCCTCGTTCACGCGCTATGTGAAGGGTGTGTCCGATTATCTCGACGTGCTGACCGCGCAGACCACCGAGGTCACCGAGCAGCAGCGCGCGGTCCAGGTCCATACCGCGCGGCTGCTCGCAGGGGTCGATCTGGTGCAGGCGCTGGGCGGCGACTGGAACCCGGCCGACAACAGGCTCGCCGCACCCGCCACTCCGCCACCCGCCGCGCCCTGAGGCGCGGCGGCAGCGGCGCGGACATCCCGCGCCGCCAGGCTTCAGGCGGCCTCGGTTTCCCGCGCGCGCTGTTCGGCGTGCGCCTTGAACATCTCCATGACATCGCCCGAGGTCACCGGCCGCTGCTCGCCGGTCGGCACCGAACCACCCGAGGATTTGGGGCTGGTATCGACGCCTTTTGCCCGCGCGCGCGCGTGGCAGGCGCCGACGGTCATGTCCTCGCGCCGGTTGTGCGCGAACAGCGCATCGTGGCGCAGCCAGCGGATCGCGTTTTCATGGGTGATCTTGTCGATCTGCGCGTCGGTCAGCCCCTTGACCTGCTGCCACAGCAGCTCGGCGGCATCGGGCCACAGCGCGTCCGAATGCGGGTAATCGACCTCATAGGTGACATTGTCCTCGCCGATTTCGGACAGGTTCTTGAGGCCATAGGGATCCCACAGGAAGCAGTGGCAGAAATGCCGCTTCATCAGCGCGCTCGGCTTGATCGACTGGAAGCGCGAGCGCGTCCACGCCTTGTGCCGCCAATTGGAAAAATCGGCGCGTTCCATGAGATAGGGCACCCAGCCGATCGAGCCTTCGGAGACGATGATGCGCAGATCGGGATACTGGTGCAACTCCTCGAGTTGCAGCCAGTCGGCCACCCCCTGCGCCACCGACATCGGCATGGTCGAGATCCACGCCTCGATCGGCGTCTCCATCGAGGCATGCGGCGCCGGATTGCCCGAGCCGATATGGCAGGCGATGGTCATGTCGCAATCGACGATCGCCTTGAACACCGGGTTCCAGTAATCGTTGTGGATCGAGGGCAGCCCCTGCACGGTGGGGTTCTCGTTCATCACCACCACGCGGAAGCCCTTGGTCGCAAGGCGGTGGATTTCGGCAACGGTGGCGGCCGCATCCCAGGTCGGCAGGATGCCGAGCGGGATGAAGCGGCCTGGATAGGCCATGCACCATTCGTCGTAATGCCAGTCGTTGTAAGCCTGCATGTGGCGCAGCGCGAGCGCCTTGTCGGGCGCCTTGTGGAAGGTCTGGCCGTCGAAGCCGATCGAATTGCCGAAGCACATCGAGGCGGCGATGCCGTTCACGTCCATGTCGTCGATCCGGGCATGCACCTCCCAGCAGCCGTCGCGCAACTGGTCGAGGCTGGTCGGCTCCATGCCATATTCCTCGAACGGCCGGCCGACGACCGCGTTGAGCCCCACCGATGGCCGGATATAGCCCTGGTACTGCCAGTAGTTCTTGCCCTCGCGGTCGGTCTTGAGCTTGGGCGCGGTGGCGAGGAGATGGCCCGAAAGCTGGTTGTCGAACAGCGTCGGCGGCTCGCAGATGTGATCGTCGGTGGAAATCACCACCATGTCGTCCATTTTCATGCTCCTGCTCCCTTGCGCGGATGGGACGCGACAAGGGCCGCGCCTGTGGCCCGGATCGTCGTCCAGCCGTGTTCCGGCGCAATTGATTGCCGTCAACTTCGCGCAACGGCGCGGCGGATGCGCGGCCGATGGCGCGAAAAATGGGGCGGCTGCCCGAAGCAGCCGCCCCGCGGAGTTGGGGAGAGTCGTCAGGGTCCGCGGCGTGCCTCGAAGCCCCCGAGACCCAGGCCGCGAACCGGACGGCGACGCCATGCCTGCGCCGCGCGCCGCCAGGGCACATTGATCGCGGTCAAACGCCCGCGATAGCGCCATTTGATCGCGATCAAGGAAGCGGTGCGGCGACTCGCGTTAATCAACAGCACTGTTGGTTAAGAATGCGGAGGATGCCGTGCCCTATAATCCCACCCCCTGCCCGCCGGCCTCGGCGATCGACATCCCCGCGATCCACGCGCGCTATCTTCACGAGCGCGACCGGCGGCTGCGCCGCGAGGCCAACGACCAATATGTCGAGGCCTCGGGCAAATATGCCGATATCTACGAGCACGATCCCTATCAGCCGGTGATCCCGCGCGCGGCCGTAACCGGCGAGACCGACGTCGTGATCCTGGGCGGCGGCTATTGCGGGATGATGGTCGCGGCCAAGCTCAAGGAGGCGGGGATCACCCGCTTTCACACGCTCGATCACGCCGGCGACTTCGGCGGCACCTGGTACTGGAACCGCTATCCCGGCATCCAGTGCGACAATGACGCCCTGTGCTACATGCCGCTGCTCGAAGAAGTGGGCTTCATGCCCAGCCAGAAGTTCACCGACGGCATCGAGATCCAGCAGCATTGCCGCGCCATCGCCGAACATTACGGGCTTTATGAAAACGCGCTGTTCCACACGCTGATCGAAAGCCTGCGCTGGGACGAGACGCTTGGTCGCTGGCATGTCGGCACCAATCGTGGCGACGACATCAAGGCGCGCTTCGTGGTGCTGGCGATGGGGCCGCTCAACAAGCCCAAGCTCGCCGGGATCGCCGGGCTGGACACCTTCAAGGGCAAGCTGTTCCACACCGCGCGCTGGGATTATGCCTATACCGGCGGCGCCTGGGGACGGCCCGAGCTGACGAAGCTGGCCGACAAGCGCGTCGCCATTGTCGGCACGGGCGCGACCGCGGTCCAGGTCGTGCCCTATCTCGGCAAATATGCGCGCGAGCTCTATGTCGTCCAGCGCACCCCCTCGACCATCGACTTCCGCGACAACCGCAAGATCGACGCGGCCTGGTTCAAGGCGCAGAAGCCCGGCTGGCAGGACGAGCGGATCCGCAACTTCCACCATGCGGCGATGGAGCGGCTCGCCCCCGGCGAGCCCGACCTCATCGAGGACATCTGGACCGAACTGTCGCGCAACGTGAACGCCGAGCTCGAAGCCGAGGGCTGGCCCGAGATCACCGCAGCCGAATATGCCCGTCGCCGAGAGGTGATGGATTACCGGGTGATGGAGCGCCTGCGCGCGCGCGTCGATGCGCTGGTCCACGACAAGGCAACCGCCGAGGCATTGAAGCCGTGGTATCGCTATTTGTGCAAACGCCCGGCATCGAACGACGATTTCTACCCCACCTTCAACCGGGCCAACGTCCATCTGATCGACGTCGCCGAGACCCAGGGGCTCGAACGGCTGACCGAACATGGCTTCGTCCATCGCGGCCGGGAATATCCGATCGACTGCCTGATCTTCGCCTCGGGCTACGAGGTGACCAACGATCTCGACCGGCGCTGGGGGATCGCGACGATCGAGGGTCGCGATGGCCTGTCGATCTACGATTACTGGCGCGATGGCCTCAAGACCTTCCAGGGGGCGATGGCCCGGGGCTTTCCCAACATGTTCTTCACCGGCTTCACCCAAGGCGGGGTGAACGCCACCAATTCCAAGACCTTCATCGATCAAGGCCGCCACATCGGCTATATCGTCAGCGAGGCGCTGCGCCGCGGGGCGACGGTGGTCGAGCCCAGCAAGGCGGCGCAGGACGGCTATATCGCCCATCTGCGCAGCATCGCGGTCGATAATTCCGCCTTCATCAACGAATGCACGCCCTCCTATTTCAACAACGAGGGCGACAGCGCGAAGAAACGCCACATCTTCGGCGAGCCCTGGGGCGAGGGCTATTACGCCTTCGAGGACATGCTCCAGCGCTGGCGCGACGCCGGCGGTCTCGAAGGGCTGGAACTCGCCACCGAAACAGCCCGCGTTGCCGCCGACGCCTGACCGGCGCGGCCTTTGAGGAGGATGCCATGAACAGACCCGAAAGCCTCGCGCCGGTCACCGCCGCGCCGGCGCAGATCATTCCCGTCGAGGCCTATGTCAGCGAGGACTATGCCCGCGCCGAGCGCGACCGGCTGTGGCGCAAATGCTGGCTCCAGGCCGGGCGGCTGGAGGACATCCCCCATCCCGGCGACTACATCACCTACGACATCCTCGATGATACGGTGCTGATCCTGCGCCAGCAGGACGGCAGCGTCGCCGCCTTCCGCAATGTGTGCAGCCATCGCGGGCGGCGGCTGGTCGATACCCCCGCCGGGCAGCGCAACGCGCGCGGCCATGCCGCACGCTTCACCTGCGGCTTTCACGCCTGGGTGTTCGAAATCGACGGCGCATGCAGCCATGTCCCGGGCGAGGCCGACTGGGGCGGCGCGCTGTGCGACAGCGTGACCCGGCTGGGCAAGGTCGCCTGCGACGACTGGGGCGGCTTCGTCTGGATCAATCTTGATCCCGGGGCGGGGCCGCTGCGCGCCTGGCTCGAACCGGTGGCGCGCATGCTCGACCCGTTCCAGCTTCAGAACATGCGCCCGCGCTGGCGCAAATGGACGCGCTTCGATTGCAACTGGAAGGTCGCGCTCGAAGCCTTCGACGAAACCTATCACATCGCCGGCACCCATCCCGAGTTCATGGCCTTCGGCGAATATGCCGGCTGGGCGCAGCGCCAGGGGCTGCACAGCCATATCGGTTACGACGCGGGCGACGAGGTGCAGGAGAACCGCGCCAAGCTGCGGCTGGGCGCGGGCGATCCGCGCATCTCGACCGCCGAGATGCAGAAATACACCTGGGAAGGGGTCAACACCAACACCACGCAGACGCTGGTCGATGTCGCGCAGCGGCTGCCTGTCGACCTGCCCGAGGGCACCCCCGCCGCCGAGGTGCTGCGCTACTGGCTCGATACCGCAAAAGCCATCGATGCCGCGCGCGGCGTCCACTGGCCCGAGGTCGATCCGGCGCATGTCGCGGCCTCGGGCACCGCCTGGCAGATCTTCCCCAACCAGCAGATCGGCCATGCGGTCAACAACATGCTCTGCTACCAGGCGCGACCCTGCGGCACCGATCCCGACACATGCTATTTCGAGGTCGCGGTCTATGAGCTGTGGCCCGAGGGCGAGGCGCCCGAAACCGAATGGGAATATGCCGATCCGGCCGATTTCCCGCATGTGCTGCGCCAGGATTTCTCCAACATGGCGGCGGTGCAGCAGGGGATGAAGGCCGCGGGCTATCCCGGCAACATCCCCAACCCCAAAAGCGAAGGCGCGGTCATCAGCCTGCACCGCAGCCTTGCCCAATACATGGGCACCGGCGCGCCGCGCCCGCTGGCGACACGGCCATGAACAAGCCCGGGAAGATCGCCGCCGAGGACCTTTCCGAGCCGCTGCGCTACGGGGTCGAGGCGTTCATCGGCCGCGCGTATGCCGAGGCGGAGCCCGCAAGGCTTTGGGCGAAGGTGTGGCAGCAGGCCGGCCGCGTCGAGGAGCTGCGCGCGGTCGGCGATTACATCACCTACAATATCGCGCATGATTCGATTCTGATCGTGCGCGATGCGCCCGATTCGCTGAAGGCGTTCCACAATGTCTGCCCGCATCGCGGGCGGCGGCTCGTCGGCAACAACACCGGCGGCGGTCCCAAAACGGTGGCGCAGGACGAGGGCGCGCATTCGGCGCGCGGCCATGCGCTCAAATTCGGCTGCAATTACCACGCCTGGACCTTCGGCGTGGACGGCGCGGCGCGCTATATCCCCGATGCCGAGGACTGGCAGGGCGCGCTGGACAGCGTCTGCACCAGCCTGAGCCCGGTCCAGGTCGACACATGGGGCGGCTGGATCTGGATCAACATGGACCCGGGGGCGGGGCCACTGCGCGAATATCTCGAACCGGTCGCGACGATGCTCGATCCCTTCGAATTCGAACGGATGCGCTATCGCTTGCGCCTCTGGGGGATTTTCGACTGCAACTGGAAGGTCGCGCTCGAAGCCTTTCTCGAACCCTATCATGTCCAGGGAACGCATCCCCAGCTCATCAAATACGGCGACTTCTACAGCTTCTCCAGGGCCCTGGGGCTGCACGGCCAGACCGGCTTCGATTCGAAGGCGCACCGCGCGGACGGCACCGCCGCCGACACCAGCGTCCATCGTGCCGCGGGCGATGGCGACCCGCGCCACACCATCGCTGCGATGCAGCGCGAATATTGGGAGACGATCGGCGCCTCGACCACCGAGACGCTGGTGGAATGCGCGCAGCGCCTGCCGCTCGACCTGCCCGAAGGCACGCCCGCCGCCGAGGTCCACCGCTTCTGGCTGGACAGCGCGCGGCGTCGCGATGCCGAACGCGGGGTGATCTGGCCCGAGATCAGCGATGCGCAGATGGCGGCGGCGGGGCTCGCGCTGTCGATCTTTCCCAACATGAACCTGATCCCGGGGCCGACCTTCTCGCTCTATTACCGGGTCAGGCCGTGGGGCACCGACCCCGACAAATGCCTGTTCGAAGCGGTGGCGCTCGACCGCTTTGCCGAAGGCGAGGAGCCCGAGACCGAATGGACCTTCCTCGAACAGGATCTTTCGGCCTGGCCGCATGTCATCGCCCAGGACATCTCGAACATGGTCGAGGTCCAGCGCGGCTATAAATCGCAGGGCTTCGCGGGCTGCCTTCCCAACCCCTGGCAGGAACGCAAGGTCACCAACCTTCACCGCGGGCTTGCCCGCTACATGGGTACAGGCGCGCCGGTTCCCCTGTGAATTTGCGCAGGATCAAGGCGCGCCCGCCCGAGCGGGCACAGGCTTGGCGCAAGCCAGAATCATCCCCCACCGGAGAGACGAACATGACCGCTACCGACACCGACACCCGCCTCGTGCTGCGCCACGAGACGATCAAGCCCAAGATCGGCGCGCGCATCCTCAACACCAAGGAGGAGCTTCTTACCGGCGAGCTTGCCACGGCGATCAACGAACTGCTCGAACAGCGCGGCGTGCTGGTCTTCCCGCAGCTCCATTTCACCGATGCCGAACAGGTCGAATTCACCAACCAGCTCGGCGGCAACGTCGAGGAACTGCGCGGCCAGGCCGTGTTCCCGATCTCGCTCGATCGCAGGATCAACCAGGAGGCGGTCGAATATCTCAAGGGCTCGCTCTACTGGCACATCGACGGGACGATGAACCCGGTGCCGGTGCGCGGCTCGATCCTTACCAGCAAGGTGCTGCCGACCTGGGGCGGCAACACCGAATTCGCCAACTGCTACGCCGCCTGGGACGACCTTCCCGAGAACGCCAGGGCGAAGATCGAGGATCTGAGCGTGATCCATTCGATGTGGGTCACCGGGCTCTATCACACCCCCGAGCCGACGCTCGCCCAGCTGCGCGACTGGCAGGCGAAGGGCGAGGTCGAGCTGCCGCTCGTCTGGAAGCACAAGTCGGGGCGCAAGAGCCTGGTGCTCGGCAACACCGCCCAGCAGGTGGTCGGCAAATGCCTCGCCGAAAGCGCGCGGATCCTGCACGGATTGCGCGAATTCGCGACCAGCGAACCCTATCACTACAGCCACGTCTGGTCGGTCGGCGATTCGGTGCTGTGGGACAACACCGGCACGCTGCACCGCGCGATGCCCTACGATCCTGACTGCGGGCGGCTGCTCCATCGCACCATCCTGCTCGGATCCGAGCCCTTCGCCTGAACCAGGAACAGCTATCGAGAGGATGAGCGCATGGCCGATTTCGACTTCGCCGATGTGGCGGGCGGCACCAACCCGTTCCCGGTTGCCGATTCGCGGGCAATTCCGGCGGCGCGCTATTTCGATGCGGAATTCTTCCGCGCCGAAAGCGAGCAGCTGTGGCCCAAAGCGTGGCAGATGGCCTGCCGGCTGGAGATGATCCCCGAGGTCGGCGACTGGGTGGAATATACCAATCTCGGCAAATCTGTGCTTGTCGTGCGCACCGAAGGCGGCATCAGCGCCTATCACAACCACTGCCGCCACCGCGGCGTGCCGATCGCCGGCGGCACCAACCCCGGCACCGGCGGCAATGCCAGCGGCAATTGCCGGCATTCGGGCTTCATCTGCCCGTTCCACGGCTGGCGCTGGAACATGGAGGGCGAGAACACCTTCGTCTATGGTCGCCAGCTGTTCGACGAGGACCAGCTGGACCATGCCGAGCTGGCGCTGAGGAAGGTCCGGGTCGAGACGTGGGGCGGCTGCGCCTTCATCAACTTCGATCCCGACGCGCCCACGCTGCGCGACAGCCTTGGCCCGGTGCTCGGCCGGCTCGAAGCACATGGCATGAACGATCTGCGCGCCGAATGGTGGTTCGCGACCGAACTGCCGGCCAATTGGAAGATCGCCATGGAAGCCTTCATGGAAGGCTATCATGTGATGATGACCCACCCGCAATTGCAACGCGCGGTGCCGGGGCTGTATAATGCGCGCTATGGCAACGATACCGGCGGCATCGGCCTGCCGATCGATCCCGACCAGTCGGTCGCCGACAATATCAAGGCGCAGATCGCCAATCTCGAACTGCTGAGCACCGGCATGGCCGGCATGTGCCACGCCAAGGAGGTGGAAATCGCCCGCGCGCTGGCCGATGCGCCGCTGCCCGCCACCGTCGCCGAAGCGGTCCCGGTGTGGTGGGGGCTGGTCCAGGAGGCGATCAGCCGCAAACTGCGCGCGGCGGGCGAGAATGTGCCCGATCTCAACGCGGTGGCGCAATCCGACCCGGTCAATGCGGTCGAATATCTGTTTCCCAACTATTTCCTGCTGCCCTTCTTCACCAGCATGGCAAGCTATCGCATCCGTCCGCTGGGACCGGAAACCTGCCTGTTCGAGATCTGGTCGCTCACCCATTTCGCGCCGGGCAAGGAGCCGCCACCGCCGCTCGTCCCGACGGTGCTGCCCTATGACAGCCAGGATTTCCCGATGATCCCGCGGCAGGATTATTCGAACATCCCGCTGCAACAGCGCGGGCTGCATTCACAGGGCTTCGATTTCATGCGCCTGTCGGGCAAGGTCGAGGGGTTGATCAGCAATTACCAGCGGCTGATCGACCTCTATCTCGCCGATGCAGATGGCGCCACGCGCGCTGCGGCCAGCGCCAAGCTGGGCGGCAATTTTGACGGGCCGATCCTGCCGCTCACCTGAGGCGATCGGGGCGGCGCGTCCTCACCAGGGCGCGCCGCTGGTCCAGTACCGGGCGAGCGGCAGCGCAAAGCTCGCCGCGACGATCATCGCGAGCACGCAGCGTTCGACAAGCGCTTTCTCGGACGGCGCGGGCGCTGCGTGGTCAAGCGTCACGCCGACCTTCTCGCCATGACGCAGCGCGAAGGCGGTCACCGGCGCGGGCGCGGGCGGCGGTGCATCGGCCGGCGGCGCCCCGCAAAGGCGCGGCGGCTTCTCGATTGCGGCGATCTTCGGCAGGCTCTGGCCCATGCGCGGCTCCCTCCTGCGTTGACGTCTAACGCAGGGGCAATGAAGCCTTTCTTACCGTCGCTGAGAAATTGCGCGTGAGGCCCCCGCGCGGCGCGGCGTCAGCTGCCGACGCTGACCTGCGCCTCGCGGCCGTCGCCCTGCGGCGCGCTGAGGATGTCGCGCGTCACCTCGCCCTTGTCGGCGGTGTGGGTGGCGGGATCACCGACCGTCGAGCGGATGCTGACCGAGGCGGCGCCGGCGCGGCTGAGCGCGCCCTTCTCGACATCGCTGCGCGGCGCCGGACCGCCGAACATCGCCCCCTGCATCTCGTCCTGGGTGCTGCGATCGACCGACTGCGGCGCACCCTGCTGCGGCGGGACAAGCGCGAAATCGGGCGGAATCGCCAGCGGCGCCTCGCGCTGGACCGAAAATTCGTCCGGCCCGGTGTGGAAAATGCCGCCATTCGCGCAGGCGCCGAGCAGCGCGGTCGCGCCGAGGGCGAAAAGCAGGGAAACAGGGCGCATGGGCATCACTTCTCCGGAGCGGGCTCGCGGCGCTTCTCGCGCGAAAGGAACGAGCGTGCAAGTATGATGAGGACGCCGAAGGTGATCGCGGCATCGGCGAGATTGAAGATCAGGAAGGGGCGGAACGCGCCGAAATGGAGGTCGAGATAATCGACGACATAGCCGCGCAGCACACGATCGCCGATATTGCCGAGCGCGCCACCGAGAATGAGCCCGAGCGCAAGCGTATCGCCCGGGCGCGTCTCGCGCAGCAGCCAGACAAGCACGCTCAGCGCAATCGCCGCGGTCAGCGCGACCAGCGCCCAGCGCTGGAGATCGCTCCCCGCGCCGAACAGGCCGAGCGAGACGCCGGTATTCTCGGTAAAGGTGAAGTTGAAGATCGGCAGCAGCACGATCTGCCCGACCTCGCGCAGCTTGAGTGGCCCCAGCATCGCCCATTTCACCGCCTGATCGGCAGCGAAAACCAGCGCGGCGATGGCAAAGCCGAGGATGCGGGCGCGCAAGGGCCTCATCCCTCGGCGTTCATGCCGGAAACGACGTGGTCGCAGCGCGCGCAAAGGTCGCCGTCTTGCTCGACCTCGGGCAGATGGCGCCAGCAGCGGCCGCATTTGTGGTGCGCGGTGCGGGTGACCGAGACTGTGCCAGCCCCGATACGGCTGACCGGTCCGGTTATGAATAGCTCCGCAAGGTCCAGTTGGGCCGCCTCCGGTGCCATCACGGCGTCGGGTCCAAGGCGGACGTCGGCCTCCAGACTTGAACCCAGCACCTTTTCCCGACGCAAAGGCTCGACAGCTTCCTGCACGTCCTTGCGCAATGCCCGCAGGCCATCCCAGGTCGCCATGAAGAAGCCAGCGGTATCGTGTCCGGGCACCTCCGGCCACTCCAGCAGATGCACGCTCCCACCCTCGGGAAAGCGCGTCCCCCACACCTCCTCGGCGGTGAACACCAGCACCGGCGCCGCCCAGCGCAGCAGCGCGTGGAACAGCACGTCGAGAACGCTGCGATAGGCGCGGCGCTTGGGATCATCCGCCGCGTCGCAATAGAGGCTGTCCTTGCGGATATCGAAGAAGAAGGCCGAAAGGTCATCGTTGCAGAAATCGGTGAGCGCGCGGACATAGGCGTTGAAATCATAATCGGCGACCGCCTGCCGCAGCGTCGCATCGAGCCTTGCCAGAAGCGCGAGCATGTAACGCTCCAGCTCGGGCATCGCCGCGATGTCGCTCACCCGCTCGGCCTCGGTAAAGCCGTCGAGCGCGCCCAGCAGATAGCGGAAGGTGTTTCTGAGCTTGCGATACTGGTCCGAGACGCCCTTGAGGATTTCATCCGAGATGCGGTGATCCTCGGTGTAATCGACGCTCAGCGCCCACAGCCGGATGATGTCGGCGCCGTTCACCTCCATCACCTTTATCGGATCGACGGTGTTGCCGAGCGACTTCGACATCTTCATGCCCTTGCCGTCCATGGTGAAACCATGCGTCAACACCGCCTTGTAAGGCGCATGGCCGCGCGTCGCGCAGGCTTCGAGCAGCGACGACTGGAACCAGCCGCGATGCTGGTCCGAGCCTTCGAGATAGAGATCGGCGAGCGGACCTTGATAGCCTTCGGGCCGCGTCAGATCGGGCCAACGGCCGCTTTCGAGCACGAAGGCATGCGTCGAGCCCGAATCGAACCAGACGTCGAGAATGTCGGTGACGCGCTCGTAATCCTCAGCCCGGTAATCATTGCCGAGGAGCGCCTGCGCATGGGCATCGCTCCAGGCATCGACGCCCTGTTCGCGCACCGCCGCGACGATGCGGGCGTTGACCGCGGGATCGCACAGATAGTGCCCGGTCCGGCGATCGACGAACAGCGTGATCGGCACCCCCCAGGCGCGCTGGCGCGAAAGCACCCAGTCGGGCCGCCCCTCGACCATCGCGCCGATGCGGTTGCGGCCCTTGTCGGGGATGAAGCGGGTAGCGGCGATGGCGGCAAGCGCGGTCTCGCGCAGCGTCT
>JAGWPW010000144.1 GCA_028870315.1 Sphingomonadales bacterium
ATGAGCGATGCCCCGCCCCTGCGGCTGTTCAACAGCCTGACGCGCAGCCTTGAGACCTTCACCCCGGTCCATTCCGGCGAGGCGCCCGATCATATTGCCGAAGCCAGAGTCTATAGCTGCGGGCCGACGGTCTATAACTACGCGCATATCGGCAATATGCGCGCCTATGTCTTTGCCGATGTGCTCGGGCGGGTGCTGAGCTTCAAGGGCTACAGGCTGCGCCACATCATCAACATCACCGATGTCGGCCATCTCACCGACGATGCCGATGCCGGCGAGGACAAGCTCGAAAAGGCGGCGGCCACGGCCAGGCGTTCGATCTGGGACATCGCGCGCGAATATACCGAGGCCTATTGGGCCGACATCCGCGCGCTCAATATACGCCAGCCGGCGGAGTGGTCGGTGGCGACGGCCTATGTGCCGCAGATGATCGATTTCGCGAAAGCCATCGCGCCCGCGCATTGCTACGAGCTGGAAAGCGGGCTCTATTTCGACGTGTCGAGCGTCGCCGATTACGGGCGGCTGGCGCGCGCGCGCGCCGACGACGGCGAAGGTCGCATCGATCCGGTCGCTGGCAAGCGTCACCCCGCCGATTTCGCCATCTGGCGCAAGACGCCCGCCGGCGAGACGCGGGCGATGGAATGGGATTCGCCGTGGGGCCGCGGGGCGCCGGGGTGGCACCTTGAATGTTCGGTGATGTCGGGCGCGCTGCTCGGCTTTCCCTTCGACATCCACACCGGCGGCATCGACCATCGCGAGATTCACCACCCCAACGAGATCGCGCAGAATCAGGCCTTCTGCTGCACCGATGGCCTGGATGTGGCGAAAAATTCGGGCGCGAACATCTGGATGCACAACAATTTCCTCGTCGAACGCTCGGGCAAGATGAGCAAGAGCGCGGGCGAATTCCTGCGCCTGCCGCTGCTGGCTTCGCGCGGCTATCATCCGCTCGCCTTTCGCCTCATGTGCCTTCAGGCGCATTACCGCAGCGAGCTGGAGTTTTCGTGGGAAGGCCTTGGCGCGGCGCTGACCCGGCTCAAGCGGCTCGCGATGGCGGTCGGCCAGTTGCGCACTCGGGCCGAGCCCGCGCCGGTGGCGGAGCCGCGTTTGGGCGCGCTTCTCGCGCGTTTCGATGGCGCTGTTTCTGACGATCTCAACACCCCGGTGGCGCTGACCGTGCTCGACGACGTGCTGGCGCTGAAAAAGGTCGATGCGGGTGAGAAGCTCGCCGCGGTGGCGGCGATCGACGCGGTGCTGGGGCTCGATCTGCTCGCGCTCGACCGCGCGGCGCTGCGCCTGCGGCCCGAGCGCGCGATGATCGCGGAAGCGGAGATCGAAGCGGTGCTGGCGCAGCGCCGCGCCGCGCGCGCAACAAGGGATTTCGCCGCCTCGGACGCGCTACGCGATGCCCTGAGCGCACAGGGCATCGAAGTGATGGACGGCGATCCGCTGGGCTGGGACTGGACTCCCGGATAGGCGGCGCGCCCCTCGACGGGTTCGGGGCGGGCGAAAAGCCCACCCGGTCATAATTCCATTCGCCCATCCTCCAGCACCAGCAATTGCGCCTCGACCACCAGCGTGCGCACCGGCAGGCGGTTGTCCTCGACCGCGGTGATCGTCGCGTCGGCGACC
>JAGWPW010000145.1 GCA_028870315.1 Sphingomonadales bacterium
CGCCGACGGCAAAGGCCCCGCCCCCGCAAGCGGCCCGCGCGCCCGCGGCCGATCAGACCACCCCCATCCGCATGGCAACGCCCGGCGTGCCCGAAGGCGCCGCGCTCCTTCCGGCAGGCGCCGCCGCGCCCGCTGCCGCCCTGCTGCTGGCGATCGTCAGCGATCGGGGCGTGCCGGGCTGGGCGCCATCGACGGGAAAACCCAGCGCGCCGGCAACCGCTGCGCCGCTACTCGCGATCCCGGCGCCCGCGCTCGCACCGGCCGCCGCCGCCGCTGTGACCCCGCCTGCCGCGCATCCGGCGCAGGATTTCTCGGCGCTGATCGACCGGCTGGTCGCCGCGCGAAGCGCCGCGCGCGAGGGGGTTGCGCCTCAGCCCGTCACCGCCGCGCTGACGCATGGCGAATTCGGGCAGGTCGCGCTCAGCTTCCGCCAGGACGGCGAGCGCCTCGCGGTCAGCATGGCGAGCCGCGACCCCGATTTCGCACGCGCCGCGCAAGACGCGCTCGCCGCGCAACCGCCCGCCGTTGCCGCGCCGGCGGCGAGCGCCGGCTTCACTACGAGCCACGGCGGCGCCGGCTTCACTGCGAGCCACGGCGCCGCCGGCTTCGCCGCGAGCCACGGCGGTGGCCAGACCGCCGACCCGCGCGCCGCACCGCCGCCACGCGTCCGCGTGAAGCACGCGGCGCCGCGCCCGACCCCGGCCGGCGAAGGCGCCGCCACCGGCATCTTCGCGTGAACCGATCATCAGCAGGAACCAGACCATGACCAAGGACAAGGCGACCACCGACAAGCCCAAAGGCAAGGGCAAGGGTATCCTCCTGATGGCGCTGCTTGCCATCGTCATGCTCGCGCTCGGCGGGGGCGGCGCCTTCGCGCTGGTGCGCAGCGGCATGATCAGCGCCGACCACAAGCATGAGGACAACGGCCCCAGGCTGGTTCGCAAGGGCGAGGAGGATCCCTATGCCGCCAGGGCCGATGGCGGCAAGGATTCAGGCCCGGTCGAGGTCGAGGGCGATGGCGGCAGCCCCTATCAGACGAGCTATTACAGCTTCAGCGACGAATTTACCTCCAACCTCAAGAATTCGAGTTCGCTGATCCAGGTCAGCATCGCCTGTTCGACCGAGCGCGACGGCCGGGTGCTGATGTGGGTCAAAAAGCACGAGCTCGCGGTGCGCTCGGCGATGCTGGCGGTGCTGGCCGACACCCCCGAGCAGGACGTCAACACGATTCAAGGCAAAGCGGCGCTGCAACGGCGGCTGACCGCGGCGATCAACCGGGTGCTGATCGCCAGGGAAGGCTATGGCGGCATCGACGACGTCTATTTCAAAAGCTTCCTGGTGCAGTGATCGCGCGCGTGCCGATCCGGCCTCCCCTTTCATGCGGGTGCGAGCCATGAAACCCGAACGCGGCTTCGTCGCCGAACGGGCGCTGGCGCGCCACTGCCCCGAACTGCTTGCCCGCGGGCCGGACCTTGCCGCGCTGCGCCCGCTCCTTGCGCGCAGCGGCGAGCGGCTGGCGCGGCACCTTTCGGGCGCGCTCGCCCCGCTGCTCGGCGGCGAAGCGCCGCTGCTGCGCTGCGCCGAGCCCACCGAGACCACCGCGCAGGCGCTTGCCGCAGAGCTGCCGGGGCTCGCCGCGCATGCGCTGTTCGGCTTCGGCGAGGCGCGCTTGCCGCTGCTCGCGAGCATCGCTGCCGCCGGCATCTTCCGGATCGTCGATCGCGCCTTCGGCGGCAAGGGGCTTGCCCCCAACCCGCTGCCCGCCGCCTTTCCCATGGCCGCCGAACTGATGATCGCACGGCTCGAAGCGCTGATCGCCACCCAGCTCGGTGCCGCGCTGGCCGCGGCTTGCGCGGGCGATGCGACGCTGCACCCTTCGGCCGCCTTCGCCTTGCAGCGCCGCGATTCGGTGCTCGCGAGCCTTGCCCCCTTCGCCCCCGCCGAGCCGCTGCTCAGCCTGATTTTCGAGGTGAAGGAGGAAGCCGGCGAGCCCTGGAAGATCCGGCTGGCGCTGCCCGAAGCCGCGCTTGCGGCGCTGTTCGGCATCGGCATGGCCGCGCCCCGCGCCCCGCGCACAGCACCGGTGCATGACAGCGCCGCGCTGCCGCCTGCGCTCGGCGCGCTCGCGCTCACCCTGACCGCGCGGCTCGTCGATATGCGCCTGCCCTTCGCCACCGTCGCGACGCTTGCCCCCGGCATGATCCTGCCGGTCAGCGTCGCCCGCCAGGTGCCGCTGGCGATCGGCGAACAGCGCATTGCCCGGGGCACGATCGGCGAGATCGACGACTGCGTTGCGCTGCAACTCACCACCATGGCCTGAAAGGAGTTTCATGACGAGCCAACCCTCCCTTTCCACCCGTGGCATCGACTTCCTGAAGGATGTCGATGTCCGGCTTTCGGTCGAACTCGGCCGCGCGGCGATGAAGCTGCGCGATGTGCTCGCGCTCGGCGAGGACAGCGTGGTCATGCTCGACCGCATGACCGACGAGCTGCTCGACGTGCTTGTCAACGGCACCCTTGTCGCGCGCGGCGAGATCGTCGCGCAGGGCAACCGCTTCGCTCTCAGGATCGTCGAGATGGCCGACGGCAGCGCCGCGGAGCCGCGCTGATGCTGTGGTATGTCGTCAAGCTCCTCGTCCTCATCCCGGCGATCGCGGCGATGATCTGGGGCAGCCTGCGCCTTGCCCACAGGATGCAGAACCGGGTCGGCATGAACGGCGCCGGCCCGCGCGCGGTGCGGGTGGTGGAAACCACGATGCTTTCGCCGACGCTGCGGCTCGCGGTGCTCGAATTCCACGATCGCGAGATTCTCGTCGCGCTCGCCAAAGGCAGCCTGACGCGGCTCGCCGAAGCGCCGGCGCGCGGAGCCGGGCGGTGAACCGCGCGCGCCTGCTGCTTGCCGCAGCCAGCCCGGCGATGCTGCTGCGCGCGGGCGCGGCGCAGGCGCAGGCGGCAGCGCCGGGCGCCGCTCTCGCCGTGCCCGGCGCGCTCGATCGCGCCTTCCAGCACATCAACGGCGGCCCCGGCGGCGGGCTGACGCTGTCGTTGCAGCTGCTCATCATCATGGGGCTGCTGACGATCCTGCCGAGCCTCATCCTGATGATGACGAGCTTCACCCGCATCCTCATCGTGCTGTCGATCCTGCGGCAGGCCTTGGGGTTGCAGCAGTCGCCGCCCAACCAGATCCTCATCGGCCTGTCGCTGTTCCTCTCGCTGTTCGTCATGGCGCCGACGCTCGAACGGGTGAATACCGAGGCGATTGCCCCCTATTCGGCCGGCAGCCTCGATGCATCGGGCGCGATCACCACAGCGGGCGGCGAATTCCACGGCTTCATGATCCGCCAGACACGGCGCCACGATCTCGCGATGTTCGCCGAGATCGCGCATGCCCCGCGCTTCGCCAGCCCCGCCGACGTGCCGTTCTCGATCCTGCTGCCCGCCTTCGTCACCAGCGAGCTGAAGACCGCCTTCCAGATCGGCTTCATGCTCTACCTGCCCTTTCTCGTCATCGACATCGTCGTCGCCTCGGTGCTGATGTCGCTTGGCATGATGATGATGAGCCCGACGATCATCTCGCTGCCCTTCAAGCTGCTGCTGTTCGTGCTGGTCGATGGCTGGGCGCTGCTGATGGGCAGCCTCGCGGCGAGTTTCGGATGATGGACGAGACCGCCGCGCTGCTCGGCCTCGCCGACCGCATGCTGTGGACCGCGGCGCTGGTCGCCGCGCCCGTGCTCTTCGTCTGCCTGGCGACGGGCCTCGTCGTCGGCATCGTCCAGGCGGCGACCTCGATCAACGAACAGACGCTCTCCTTCATCCCCAAGCTCGCGGTAACCGCGGGCGTGCTGGTCATCTTCGGCGGCGCGATGATGGGGCTGCTCGGCGATTTCACCCGCGATATCCTCGCCGCGATCGCCCGGCTCGGGGGCGCGGGGTCATGAGCCTCCCGGGCCTGGGTTTCGGCCCGCTCGAAGCCGAATTCTGGCGCTGGATGTTCCTGATGACCAGGATCGGCGCGGCGATGTTCGCCGCCCCGATATTCGGCGCCGCCAACGTTGCCCCGCAGGTCCGGGTGATCGCCACCGCCGCGGTCGCGGCGCTGGTCGCCGGCTGGAGCGATGCGCGCGCGCCCGCCGCGCTGTTCTCGGCGGCGGGGATGATGGCGGTGCTCGGCGAGGTGCTCGTCGGCCTCGCGCTCGGCTTCGTGCTGCAATTCGCCTTCGCGAGCCCGGTCATCGCCGCCGAACTGATCGGCGGCGGCATGGGGCTCAGCCTCGCCGCCGCCGCCGATCCGCAGGACGGCGCGCGCGCGCCGCTGCTCGGCCAGTATTTCTCGGTGGTGCTGACGCTGGTGTTCCTGGCGATGGGCGCACATCTGCAATGGGTCGCGCTGTTGCTGCGCAGCTATGCGGTGTTTCCGCCGGGGCAGACCTGGCTCGGGCCGGCGCGCTTGCTCGCCATCGCCGGCTTTGCCGGGGCGATGTTCACCACCGCGCTCGCCATGGCGCTGCCGGTGGTGCTGGTGCTGCTGCTGACCCAGCTTGCGACCGGCGTGCTCGGTCGCTCGGCGCCGGCGCTCAACCTGTTCTCGCTGGGGCTGCCGGCGGGGATCATCGCCGGGCTCGCCGCGCTGATCGCCTCGGCGCCGCTGATGAGCGACCGGATGAGCGACCTTGCCATCGCCGCGACGGGCGAGGTTGCGCAGATCCTGCCCGCGACGGCGCGCTGAGCGATGACCGGGAGCGCCGGCGAGAAGACCCTCGCCCCGACGGGCAAGCGCCTCAGGGACGCCGCCCGCGACGGCGATGTGCTGCGCTCGCGCGAGCTTGCCGCGGCGGCGGCGATTCTCGTCGGCGCGGGCTTTCTCAGCGCGGCGGGGCCGTGGCTGATGCGCGGACTCGAAGGCGCGATGCGGCTCGGGCTTTCGTGGAACCGCGCCGCGATCGAGGATTTCGATCCCGCCCGGCTGCTGCCGGCGCTCGTCCTCGCGACGCTTGCCCCGGTGCTGCTGCTCGGCGCTGTGGTCGCGGGCGCGGTGCTGGCAATCCAGCTCGGACCGGGCGGGCCGGGGCGCTGGAACGCCGGCAATCTCGCCCCCCGGCCGAGCCGGCTCGATCCGGTCGCGGGGTTGTCCCGGATGCTCGGCGCGGCGGGCTGGATCGAGGCCGCCAAGGGGCTCGTCAAGATCGCCCTGCTCGGGGCGATCGCCTGGGGCTGGGCGCGTAGCCGGCTCGCCGTGCTGGCGAACCTTGAAGCGGCCGAGCTTGCCGGCCAGCTCGCCATCGCCTGGCAGGCGATCACCTCGCTGCTCTTCGCGCTCGCCGCAGGGCTCGTCGTCATCGCCATGGGCGATTACCCGGTGCAATGGCTGCGTCGCCGCCGGCGGTTGCGGATGTCGTTGCAGGAGCTGCGTGACGAGCACAAGGAAAGCGACGGCTCGCCGCAGCACAAGGCGGCGATCCGCCAGCGCCAGCGCCAGCTGGCGATCAGCGGGGTCGCCGCGGCCATGCGCCGCGCGCAGTTCCTGATCACCAACCCGACCCATTTCGCGATCGCCATGAGCTACGATCCCGAGCTTGCCCCGGCGCCGGTGGTGCTGGCGAAAGGCCGCGGCGAAAAGGCGCTGGCGATGCGCGAACTCGCGCGCGAGCATGGCGTGCCGACGCTCGAATATCCCGAACTCGCGCGCTCGGTCTATTACACCACGCGCGAGCGCCAGATGATCCGCGAGGAGCTTTACGCGGCGGTCGCCGGGGTCGTTGCCTTCGTGCTGGCGCTCAAGCGCGGCGAGGCACCGCCCGAACCGCTGGTCGAGGTGCCGGTGATGCTGCGCTTCGATGCCGACGGCCGGCTCGATCCTTCGGCGAAAGGCTGAAACCGGACGGAAGGCTGAAACCGGACGGACCGATGCCGTTCTAGTTGGCATGACCACCACCTCGGCCACCGCGACCAGCGCCGCAGGCATCGCCAGCAGCGCCACTGCCACCAGCACGCCGGGCGATTCCGCCTCGCTCGGCTCACAGCTCGCGACCGCGCTCGGCGGCGGCACCGGGATCGACATGACCAATCTCGCCTCCGAGGTCGCGAGCGCGCAGTTCGCCGGGCAATTGTCGAACCTTGCGACCTCGCTTTCGACGGTGAACACGCAGATCTCCGAGGCGAGCCAGCTCAAGAGCGACCTTCTGTCGCTGACGAACGCGCTGACCAGCGCGATCCAGTCGGGCAGCCTTGCCTCGAACCCGACGGTCGCCAACGGCGCGGTCGCCACCGCAAGCCTGCCCGCGGGCGAAAGCGGGGCGAGCGGCGGCTACACACTCGAAGTGGACAGCCTTGCCTCGGCGCAGGTGCTGACCTCGCCCGGCTACGCCTCTGCCTCCGCCACCACCGGCTCGGGCACGCTGACGATCACCACCGGCACCATCGCCAGCGGCGCCTTCACCGCCGGCAGCGGCACGCCGGTGACGGTGACCATCCCGACCGGCGCCACGCTGTCCGATGTCGCGACCGCGATCAACAGCGCGGGCGCGGGCGTCACCGCTTATGTCGCGAATGTTTCGGGCGGCGCGCAGCTCGTCGTCAAGGGCGCCCAGGGCGCGGCCAATGCCTTCACCATCTCGGCGACCGGGAATGCCAGCGACCCCGGGCTTTCGCAACTGGCCTGGAACCCATCGACCGGCAATCCCGCGCAGATCAGCGAAAGCGCCGCCAACGCGAGCTACAAGCTCGACGGCATCGCCCAAACCAGCGCCAGCAACGCCATCGCCAATGCCGCGCCCGGTCTCGCGCTCACCCTCACCGGCACCAATGCCGGCAATCCGACCTCGATCACATACGGCAACCCGTCGAATGCGATCGTCTCGGCGATGCAGAATTTCACCACCGGGCTCAACGCCATCGCCTCCGAGCTCAAGACCGATACCCAGGGCAACCCCGGAGCATCGGGCAACGGCACCACGACCACCGGCGCGCTGCGCGGCGATCTTGCCGCGCAGGATCTCCAGTCCGGATTCCAGCAGCTCTGCGGCCAGACGATCATGCCCGGCGCCGCCCCGGGCGCACCGGCGACGCTCGCCGACCTTGGCCTCAGCCAGAACCAGGACGGCAGCTTCACGCTCAACACCCAGACGCTGTCGAACGCGCTTGCCGCCAATCCGGGCGCGGTCGCGGCGATGTTCACGCTCGGCCCCAGCGGGATCAACAATACGGTGTTCAACCTCGTGAACGCCGTCACCTCGACCAACCAGCCCGGCTCGCTCGATTATTCGATTTCCACCTATACCGCGAACCAGACCAGCCTGCAGACCAGGCAGGGCGACCTGCTCACCCGGCAGAGCGCGCTGCGCACCCAGCTGATCAGCGAATATGCAAGCGCGAACGCCGAGGTTGCGACCGACAAATCGACCCTCACCTATCTCCAGGATCAGATCGCCTCGTGGAATTACGGGGGGCTCAACGCGGTCAATGGATAGCGCCATGCTGCGTGCCCGACCCGATCCGCGCGCCGCCTATCGCCGCGTCGAATTCGACGCACGGGTCGCGACCAGCGATCCGCGCCAGCTCGTCGCGCTGTGCTATGAGTCCTTCGTCACCGAGCTCGGCACCGCGCTCTTCGCCGCCAGCCGCTGCGACATGCGGATGAAGAGCGAGGCCTTGATGCGCGCCATCGCCGCGCTGACCGCGCTGCAACTGGGCGTGCGCGGCGATGGCGCGGTGGTCGCGGCACTGCACCAACTCTATGCGAGCGCGCGCGACGCGGTGCTCGACAATGTGCTGAATTTCGATCCCGCCACCATCACCCGCATCCGGCAGGACTTCACCGAGATCGCGGCTGCGCTGGTCGGGGCCTGAGCGCAAAGCTTCGATTTCGGACCAAATCTTCGCCGCACCGCCGATGCCGGGCGGCGATCGCCGCGAAAACGGAGGCAGCTCGCCGCGACCCCTAGGCAGATGCTGCTAGGCATAATCCATGAGCAAAATCAGCCAGATCTTCCTTGTCGATGGCGATTTCCGCCGCCGCGCCGCAATCACCCACAACCTGGCGAAGCGCCGCATCCATGTCGAACCCTTCGAATCCAGCGAGGAGCTGATCGCGCATTGGCCGCGCCGCGGCGCGCTGCTCGTCCATGACGCGGCCGGCGCGGTGGTGCGCCTCTTGCGCGACATGGGCCGGTCGGGGCGATGGCTGCCGGTGATCGGCTTTGCCGAACGTCCCGAAACGCGCCACGTCGTCCAGGCGGTGCTCGAAGGGGCGATCGATTACGTCGCCTGGCCATTTACCGACAGCGAACTCGCCGACGTCATCGAAGCCGTCGCGGCCAAGGCGCAAAGCGTCGGCAGCGCCAAGCTGCGCGAAGCGCTGGCGCGCAGCCGCGTGGAACGGCTCACCCGGCGCGAGCGGCAGGTGCTGGTCGGCGTCGCGGGCGGCATGTCGAACCGGCTGATCGGTGAAAAGCTGGCGATCAGCCCGCGCACGGTCGAAATCCACCGCGCCAACATGCTCACCAAGATGGGCGCCAATCACACCTCGGAGGCGATCCGCATCGCCATCGAGGCGGCGATGGTCGATTAGAGCATCGCCGCCAAAAATTGGCGCGCCCGGAACGATTCGAACGTCAGACCCTCAGATTCGTAGTTACATGTTAGGACTAGGCGCGACGTGACACCGTCGCTCTCTATCCCAACAAAATCTGGCTTATCGTTATCCCTCGCCATCTAATGCCATTGCCAATGTGATTGCTGTTGCTTACTATGTGCTTGCTAGAGCGGAGGCAGGCCATGGCGACGGGCACGATCAGCAAGCGCAGTGTGGACGCGACCAAGCCTGGCACGCGCGATCAGTTTCTATGGGATGACGAGGTGCCGGGATTCGGCCTCAAGGTGACGCCAGCCGGTGCCAAGGTTTACCTGTTCCAGTATCGCATCGGCGGGCGCGGTGCCACGACCCGCCGCTATACCATCGGCAAGCATGGCCCGTTGACGCCCGATCAGGCTCGCACCCGCGCCAAGGCGCTGGCGCATATGGCCGAGGAAGGCACCGACCCCCGGCAGGCCGAGGATGACGCCCTTGCCGCCAAGGCCGATGCGAAACGCGAAGCCGAGGCCAAGGCCAAGCTGGAAGGCGAACTTGCTTTCGAAAAAGTGGCCGCTCGCTGGCTTGAGGAATATGAACTGCACCACAAGCCGCGCACCGCCGAGCAAGCGCGCCATGTCGTGAATGCGCGGCTGCTGCCTGCGCTTAAGGGCAAGCCCCTCCCTCATATCACCCGCACCGATCTACAGGCCATCATCGATGCGATCCCGCTCAAGCATCACGCCAGCCGCCTTGCGGTCTATGCCTATGCATCGGTGCTGTTCGGTTGGGCAATGGCGCGTGGCGAGATTGGCGATAATCCGGTGCGCCTTATGGCGAAGCCGGAAGCGCCGAAAGCCCGCAAGCGCGTGCTGGCCGATGATGAACTGGCATCGGTATGGAAAGCCGCAGATGCGCTGCGCGATCCCTATGGGGCATTTTTCAAACTGCTGATCCTGACAGGCCAGCGCCGGGAGGAAGTGGCAGCGCTCAATTGGAACGAACTGGACCGCGCGACCGCGACTTGGACGATCCCCGCCGATCGCGCGAAAAACAGCGTCGCCTCGATCGTGCCGCTATCCGATGCCGCCTTGCGCGAACTGGACCGGCTGGCGCTGGCGAAGCAACAAAAGGACTGCATCAACGATCAAGACGCCACACGCTGGCCCAAGGCTGGCCCGGTGCTGACAACCTACGGCGCGACCTCGATCAAGTCATATTCGCAAGCCAAGGGGGAGCTGGACAAGGCGATCAGCGAGGCGCGGGGCGAGCAAGGCCCGCTCGCCGCATGGCGCGTGCATGATCTGCGCCGCACGCTCGCAACCGGGCTGCAACGGCTTGGCGTGCGGTTCGAAGTTACCGAGGCGGTGCTGAACCACGTTTCCGGCTCCAAGGCTGGCGTCGCGGGGATCTATCAGCGTCACGACTGGAAAGAGGAAAAGCGCAGCGCGCTGGACGCATGGGCGAAGCACGTCGCTGCGATCCTGAAACCGGCAGAGCAAAATAATGTGGTGCCGATCGGCGCCGCGCAGAGATCGGCCTAGCCGATAAGGAGCGGGCCAGCCGGGAGATTAGGCCCTTCCGGCTGGCCCTGACCGCAACCAGCAACGGAGTGCTGAATCATGGCTACAGTCCCCATAGGCGGCGATGCCGCACCCGTCACGCTACCCGGCAGCATCCCGCCCATGCCAGCCGTTGCGCGCATCCTGGGCCGGTATGATCGCCCCAAGCTCGCCGCGTTTATCGAGGTGGCAATCGGCTTGCTCGATACGTTCGACGCGCCCTTCGACCCCGACGAACCGGACTTTGCAACCACTCGCTTTGACGGCGCGCCGGGCGATCCCGTCGATAGCGAGGAAGCCGGCGACGACGAAGCCGGCGCTTATGCCGAGTGGCAAACCATGCCGCCAGCTACGCGAAAGGCGGGCGCGCTCATGGTCGCCAGCATGGGCAACGAAGACGACGAAGATGGCGACGCGGATTGCGCGCTTGATGAGGGCGAGCCGGACTTCGCGCGGTATCGTGACGAAGGCGCGGGCTGCGCGATCAGCGATCCCGGCGGATGTGACGAAGGGTATTGAAGTTGCCGAGGCGCTGGCAGGTGATTCGTGAGGGCCAGCCACGCCCGCCATGGGCCGCCAGCGTTCATCGGCTGTTGACTTATACGGCATTGCGGTATAGATAACCCCATGCAGACGGTGATCGAAACCCCCGGCTTCGCGCGCGATGCAAAGGCGGCGGGTGTTACGGATGCCGAGCGCGGCAGGATCGTCGAAACCATCGCGGCCAATCCGCTGGCCGGGGCGGAGATCGCCGGAACGGGCGGTGCGCGCAAGGTGCGCTTCGCAAGGCAGGGCGGTGGCAAGAGCGGGGGCTATCGCGTCATCACCTATTTCGGTGGCGTCGATATTCCCGTGTTCCTGCTGAACGTCTTTGCAAAGGGCGACAAGGCAACGCTGTCCGCCGCCGAAGTGAATGAGTTGAAGGCCATCCTTGCCCGGCTGGCAATGGCCTATCGCGAGGGAGTGCAGCGCAATGCCGAAGTCCACAAACCGCATCCTTGAAAGCGCGCGCGAGGCGCTGGCTTTCGCCGAGGGCCGCGCGGAGATCGCCGATTACCGCGTTCACGCCTATACAGCGCTCGACATCAAGGCGATCCGCGCCCGCACCGGGCTCAGTCAGGCGATGTTCGCAAAAGCGATCGGCCTTGAGAAGCGCACCTTGCAGGATTGGGAACAGGGCAAACGCACCCCGCAAGGGCCGGCGCGCGCACTGCTGACCGTATTCGAGCGCGAGCCGCAAGCGGTGCTGCGCGCGCTGGGCGCAGGGTAGGGTGAGATGACTGATTTGATGCAGACGCGCCCAGTTTATGAGCAAGCCGCGGTTATCGATGGGCGCCACTATTCGGCCCTCGGGCAGGCCGCCCTTCGCCTGGGCGGCCCCAGCGCTGATGCATCCCGATCGGGGCAAGAGCTATGCCTGCGCCTTTTGCAGAGCGACGAACTCGCCTCGCTGCGGCGCCATCCCGCGCCCCATCATGAAAGGCCCGAATTTGCGGGCGATGTGATCCTCGACGCTCATTTTTGGCGAGCGGCTTGGTGGTTTAATTTCTCGGGCCGCGACACGACTGCATCGGGAGAATGGAGGGAATGGCTGCTGCAAGGCGGCATCATGGTTCCGACCGAAACGCTGGACTCGGTAGCAGAGCAGATGGAACGGGAGCGGCAAATTGCCTTGGAAACCTCGATTCGCCGCGCTTTCCAATATCGGTGGCCCGCGACCCATGTTCTCGCGTGGATTATCTCGCGTGACAAAAACGCTGTGGACTCGATGGACATCGCTCGGGAGATTGATCGTCTCCCGGCATGGGAACGGCTGGTAGAGATTGCCGATAGTTACGCGCAAGGCGCCCAGACCCGCGAGAACGTCATGTTCGCAGCCTTCGACGAACTGGTGACGGCACTCGACTGCGGGAGATTGAAGGCATGGGAGGTGTCCCCGCCATACCCGCCATATAGGTATTGGTCCGAACTCGGCAGCGACGCATTCGCCACCGCTGGCTTGATGATCGGCCAGAATTCGTGCGGGCTTCTCGGGGCAACCTTCGGCGCGCGCGCACTCCCATTCATCCTGATTCGCCCCGACGATGTGAAAGCGCTTTGGCCCGCCAACGGCATCCGAGCGCCAGAAGCGGAACCGCGGCCGTTCACTGATGCCGAGAGGCGCGCCTGGATTGCCGCACAACCGCAAATGAGTGCCGACATGGGCCACACGATCTTCAAGGCGCACCCGCAATTCGACGGGACGAAGCAGGATGTCTTTCGGATCGAATGGGCAGAGGTTCGAGGCACAAAACGAGGTGCGCCGCCCAAATCAGTGAGAAAATCCGTGCTTACGAATTAGGCTCACGATTTTTCGTATGCCTAATCAGATGCCGCCCGATGACATGAGGCGGCGGCATGGTGCCACCGCACGAAAGGCGGGCACCGCCAATGTCCACACACGAAAATCGCCAAGGGCGCCGCGCGGCTGACGCACTTGAACGGCGCGGGGTTGATCTCACGCCCGAAGCCATCGCCAACTTGCTCGACACCAAGGCCGCCGCCGCGCGCGTTGGCCTGTCCCCCGTCACTATGGAGCGCTTCCGCCTGACCGGCGAAGGTCCTCGTTTTGCCAAGCTGGGCAAGGCCGTGCGCTATCGCCCCACCGACCTGGACGCGTGGGTTGCTGGCCGGCTGGTCGCATCGACTAGCGAGGAGGCATAAGCGATGGCCGCGACCTCCCTCCCCATCCCGTTGTCGCAGGCCCAAGCGCTTGTCGGCTATGTATTCCACCAGCTTGGCGTCCCGGACGATGCCCGGTGCGATCACACCTATCGGCACGCTCGCGCCTATTGCGACAGCATCGGCGCGGACTGGCCTGCGGTAGAAATCTGGCTGAAAGCCAACGGCGGCGCCTGCGATTGCGAGGTGCTGTTCAACACCGGCCGGCGGTTTGAGGGGGAGGCGTGAGACATGCCCACCCCCGAACGAAAAACCCCGCCGGGTAAGGGCGGGGCGTGCGATTTGCTGTCCGGCGGCTCGCACTTTCCCGATAGCCTCGCGGACCTCGCCCGGCAAGGGATTCTCAACCGGCACTACGGCATCGCCGAGCTGATCGCGCTCGCGGCGATGGCGGCCCCGCCCCTCGCGATCGGGGAGGCCAGCCGATGAGCGCGCAGATAGCGGCTTATGGCCGCCTGGGCAGCGATCCCGAAAAGCGCACCTCGCAGGCCGGCAAGGAATGGGCGCGGGCCAGCATCGCGGTGCAGCTTTGCGAGGCGCGCGACGGCGAGGATGATGCACCCGCGACATGGCTTTCCATCGTCGCCTTTGGCCGCGTGGCCGAAACGCTGGCGCGTCATCGCAAGGGCGATCTTGTTTCCGTCGCTGGCCGGTTGCAGCTCAACCGCTGGACCGATCGCGAAGGCCAGACGCGCGAGCAATTGCAGGTGATCGCCGACGCCATCGTGAGCGCCAAGGCGGTGCGACCGGGAGGCGGCAGGCGCGACGGCGGGAGCGATCGGCCATGATCGCGCCCGAGATTCGCGCCATCGCCGCGCGCTACGGCGGCGAGGTTTCAGGCGACCAAGCCTTGATCCCGACGCCTGGGCATTCCTCGCGCGACAGGGGCACCGCGATCCGGCTGGTTGCCGGTGCCCCCGATGGCTTGCTGGTAATTTGCCGCAACGGCAGCCAGCCCGAAGCGCTCGCGGTAAAGGACATGCTGCGCCGCGACGGCTTCCTGCCCGAGCGCGGTGCGCCCCGGCGCGAGCTGACGCCAGCCGAGCGCGAGGCGATCCGGCGCGCAACCGAGGCGCGCGATCGGGCGAAGCGGGAGGGCGAGGTGAATGCCGCCCGCATCGCCCGCCAGACGCTCGCCAGCGCGTTTCCTGCCGATCCGGGGCATCGCTACATCTCCACCAAGCGCATCGCGCCTGAGCGGCTCTGGCAGGGGCGAGATAGCTATGGCACCCCCGAGGCGTTGCTTGTGCCGATGGAAGATCACCGGGGCATCGTCTGGAATGTCCAGAGCATCGCGCCGGGCCGGCCCAAGGCGAAGTTGTTCATTCGCGGCGCGCGGACCAAGGGCCTTTTCTGGCACGCGGGCGAAGTGACCGGCGCCGACCGGCTGGTGATCGGCGAGGGCATGGCGACGGTTGCCGCCGTTCGCCGCGCCACGGGCTTGCCGGTGATCGCCGCGATGTCGGCGAGCAACCTGCCCGATGTCGCGCTCATGGCCCATACCAAATGGCCCGACCTCACGCTGATAATCGCCGCAGATGATGACGCGAAGGGCTGGGAAGCCGCGCGCCTCGCATCGGCCCGCACGGGCGCGCTGATCGCGGCGCCGGGAGAACTCGCATGAATGCCAAACCCGCCCTGTCCGGGCGCGACTTCGCAGACGTCGGCGATGATGCCGAGATTGCCAAAGCCATCGCGCGAGCCGCGCCAGCCCGCGAAGGGCCGATGCCGCTCTATCGCCAGCTCGCCCCGGCACCCGAATATCCACTCGCGGCGCTTGGGCCGGTGCTGGAGCCCGCCGTCGCCGCCATCGCCCGGCAGGCGCAATGTGCAACCGCGTGTGCGGCAAACTCCGTGCTCGCCGTTGCCTCACTCGCGGCACAGGGCCGCGCCGACGCGATGCTGCCGATCGGGCAGGGAAAGCGGACCCCGCTGTCCGTCTATTTCCTGACGGTGCTCGAATCGGGCGAGAGGAAATCCACCGCAGACGGCTTCGCGTTAAAGCCGGTGCGCGATTTCGAGCGCGAGCTTGCCGAAAATGAGGCGGGCGAGCGGCAGGCGTGGGCGGTGAAGCACGCGGCGCACGAAACCGCGTCAAAGGCGCTGCACGGGAAGCTCAAAGGCGACAAGGCGGCGCTTGAAGCTGCCTTGCATGACCTTGGGCCGCCGCCGCTGCCGCCGCTGGCTTCGATCATCGCGCCGAGCGGTGATCAGACCTTTGAGGGCACGTTCCGCGTTTTCGAGCGCGGGCGCCCGTCGCTCGCGATGTTGTGCGATGACGCGGCCAGCTTTCTGGGCGGGCACAGCCTGAAATCGGAAAACCGTTCGGGCACGACCGCGAATCTGTGCCGGGCATGGGACGGCTCGCGGTTGGAGCGCATCCGGGCGCTGGACGGGATTTCAGTGCTCTATGATCGGCGTCTTGCCCTGCACCTCATGGTGCAGCCGGGCGTTGCCGCCGATTTTCTGAGCGACCGGCAATACGCGGACCAAGGTTTGCTGGCGCGGTTTCTTCTCGCTGCCCCGGCCTCGCTCGCCGGCACCGAAGCGCGCTTGCGGAGCGAAGATCAGGCTGAGGAAATGCGCGATGCGGCAAGCGCGGCAAGAGATCTGAGCGAATACAACACGGCGGTGCAGAGGCTGTTGCGCTCGCCGATCCGCTGGAAAAGCGACCATGACAGGGCGGCTGGCGTAGAACT
Source organism: Sphingomonadales bacterium (assembly GCA_028870315.1). Classification (GTDB taxonomy): domain Bacteria; phylum Pseudomonadota; class Alphaproteobacteria; order Sphingomonadales; family Sphingomonadaceae; genus Novosphingobium. Next base: position 15,549 of record JAGWPW010000145.1, read on the forward strand.
CGACGTTCTTGCGCTCACCGATGAGGCGCGGCAGCTTTACGTCATGTTCAGCAACGCGAACACGCGCGCGCTGGCGCCGGGCATGCCGCTCGATACCGTCAAGGCATTTGCCTCGAAATTGGCCGAAAACGCGGTGCGCCTCGCTGGGATTCTCACTTTGATCGGCGACGATCAGGCGAGCGTGATCGAAGCCGCGACGCTGGCCGATGCCATGACGATCGCGCAGTTTCATGCCGACGAAGCGTGCCGACTTACCGATGCAGCGGGGATTGCCCCCGCGCTGAAACAGGCCGACCAACTTTTGCGCTGGCTGCACACGCGGCGAGGCGACACGATCGGCCTCACCACGATCTACCAGACGGGCCAGCCCAAATCGCTGCGAAGCGCGAAGTCGGCGCGCGATGCAATGGAGGTGCTGGGCGAGCACGGGCATGTCGAGCGGCTCGACGGCGCCGATATTGACGGCAAGCATCATCGCGAGGCGTGGCGGATTATCCGCGCGGCGGCCCGATGAGCGCGCTCGATTTTGATCCTCGCGCTGCACTCGCAGAAATTGAAAGCGAGAACGGGCTAAGGGCTAATTGGGCTAAAAGGGCTAATCCAGCCCCAACTTTAGCCCCTTTAGCCCCTTTAGCCCTTAGCCCCGCGCAAAATTCAATTTCGCAGCGGCCACCCCAAACACCCTCGCGCAACCCTCGCGAATGGCGCGCCGCCCTCGCGCGATGCGACGCCAGCCAGCCGCCCGATGGCATCGCGCCGAGCCGCTGGGCGATGCTGCTCGACGATGCGCAATGGCTGCTCGACGGCTTCGGGGCGGCCGCCGCGCGGGCCGGGTGGACCGGCAGCGACCTGTTCGGCGTTTGCGCCAGGCCGCGTTGGGGCGGCATCGCCGATCGGCTGCGCGGCGCACGCTCGCTGGCAATCGGCGCGGACGTGGCGAGCTGGCGGCACCATGGCATCGCCG
>JAGWPW010000018.1 GCA_028870315.1 Sphingomonadales bacterium
GCCAGCGACAAGACCACCGCGCGGCTCGCCGGCGAATTCTATGGCAATGCGATCAATGTGATGCGCGGTGCCGAGGCGATCGGTGATTATATCGGGCTCGACGAGCAGGAAGCCTTCGACATCGAATACTGGCTGCTCGAGGAAGCCAAGCTGGCCCGCATGCCCGCGCCCCGGCCGCTGGTCGGGCGCATCGCGCTGGTGACGGGCGGCGCGGGCGGCATTGGCGCAGCAAGCGCGGCGCGCCTGCTTGCCGATGGCGCCTGCGTGATGCTCGCCGATCGCGACACCGCCGCGCTGGACGAGGTTCGCGAGGGCTTTGCCCGGCGCTTCGGCCGGGATGTGGTGCGCGCCGCGGCCTGCGACGTGACCGACGAGGCCGCGGTGCAGGCGGCCTTCGATGACTGCGCGCGCGAATTCGGCGGGCTCGACATCCTTGTCGCCAATGCCGGCATCGCCTCGTCGGCGCCGATCGCAGAGACCAGCCGGGCGCTGTGGCGCAGGAATTACGACGTGCTGGCCGAAGGCTATTTCCTTACCGCGCGCGCCGCCTGGCCGCTGCTTGCGGCAATGAAGGCGCAGGGCGGCACGAGCGTGGTGTTCATCGGCTCGAAGAACGCGCTGGCGGCGGCGGCCGGCGCCTCGGCCTATGCCTCGGCCAAGGCGGCGGCGAACCATCTTGCGCGCTGCCTCGCGCTCGAAGGCGCGCCGGACGGGATCAGGGTCAACATCGTCAATCCCGATGCGGTGATCAAGGGCAGCCGCATCTGGGATGGCGACTGGCGCAAGGAACGCGCCGGCACCCACGGCATCGACCCCGGCGAGGAACTGGAGGCGCATTACCGCAACCGCTCGCTGCTCAAACGCGACGTGCTGCCCGAGGATATCGCCGAGGCCGTCTATTTCCTCGCCTCGGACATGGCGGCAAAATCGACCGGCAATATGATCAATGTCGATGCGGGGAACGCGCAAGCCTTCACCCGCTGACACGCACATGGGGAGAGAGACAATGCGATGGCAGGCACTCATCGGGCTGGCGGCGGCGCTCGCGCTGCCGGCGGCGGCTGGCGCCCAGGCGAATTTTCCGGCCGACTTCGTGAAGCGCATCGCGCCGCTCCCCGATCGGGGCGCGATCGCGCTGCCGGTGGCCGCCCCCGCGCCCGCCGCACCCGAAAGCGAGATATGGGACCTGTTCGGCCCCGGCAATCCGGTGGTGCGCAACGTCACCCGGCCGACGCTGACCCCGGTGCTGCCCGACCGGCGCCATGCGACCGGCGCGGCGGTGATCGTCGCGCCGGGCGGCGGCTACTTCATGCTGTCGATGCAAACCGAGGGCATGGCCATCGCCCAGGCGCTGGCGGCGCGCGGCATCGCCGCCTTCGTGCTCAAATACCGGCTGGAAGCCACCCCGCCTGCCGAGGCGGAATTCCTGCCGGCGATGATGAAGCGCTTCGCGCAGGCGCCGCATGATGCCGCCGCCACGGCGCGCATGGGTCACCCCGACGCCACCGCCGATGCGCTCGCCGCCCTGCGGATGATCCGCGCGCGCGCCGGCGCATGGCGGGTCGATCCACAGCGGGTGGGGATCATCGGCTTTTCCGCCGGCGCGATGACCGCGCTCGATCTCGCGCGCAGCGCGCCGGCGGGCGAAGGCCCGGCGTTCCTCGGCTATGTCTATGGGCCGCAGACGATCGATGCCGCGCCTGCCGGTGCGCCGCCGCTGTTCGACGCGCTGGCGATCGACGACCCGCTGTTCGGCGGCACCTCGTGTTTCCCGATCATCGGCGCCTGGCACGCCGCGAAAGCGCCGGTCGAACTGCATGTCTATGGCAGCGGCGGCCACGGCTTCGGCGCGGGCAAGCCGGGGCAGACGCATGCCATGCTGGTCGAGGAATTCGCGGCGTGGCTGGGGATGAACCATTTCCTCGTGCCGTCGCCGGCAACCGGCGTGGGCGCCAGGCAATGACGGCGCGGCGCATGACCTTTCGCATCGGCGCGGCCCTGGCGCTGGCGCTCATCGGTGCCCCGGCCATGGCGCAGCCCGGGCCGCCGCCGCAGGATCCGCAAGCCATGCCCGCGCTGACGCCGGCCACCGCGCCGGCCGAGCCCGATGCGCTGCCGCTCTATGGCGCGCAGACGCCCGGCAGCGCCGCGAGCGAGGTCTGGTCGCAGGCCATGGGCGAGCGTGTCGTTCGCAACGTCACGCGGCCGACGCTGACCCCGGTGCTGCCGCCTTCGGGCAAGGCCACCGGCGCCGCGGTGGTGGTCGCGCCCGGTGGCGCCTTCATGCTGCTGGCGATGGACCACGAGGGCTGGCGCATCGCGCAGCGCCTCGCCGATCGGGGCATTGCCGCCTTCGTGCTCAAGTACCGCCTGCTGCCGACCCCGCGCGACGAGGCCGCGGCCGGGCAGATGATGGCGCAAAAGATGATGGCGGGGTTGCGCGATCCCAACGCTGCGCCGACGCTGCAAGACCCCGACGCGACCGCGGATGCGCTTGCCGCGCTGGCCATGGTGCGTGCGCATGCCGGGAAATGGGGGGTCGATCCGCACCGTGTCGGCATGATCGGCTTTTCCGCCGGCGCGATGACGGTGATGAACACCGTGCTGGCCGCGAGGCCCGGCGAGGGGCCGGACTTTGCCGGCTATATCTACGGGCCGCAGGTGCATGAGGCGGTGCCGGCGAATGCGCCGCCGCTGTTCGACGCGATCGCGCTCAACGATCCGCTGTTTCCCTCGCTCGGCTTCCCGGTGGTCGGCGACTGGCTGGCGGCGCACGCCGGGGTCGAACTGCACGCCTACCAGCGCGGCAGCCACGGCTTCGGCCTTGGCATTCCCGGCACCACCACCACGCTGATGCTCGATGAATTCACCGCCTGGCTGGCGATGAATCATTTCCTCGCGCCCTCCACAGGACATTGACCGCATGACCAGCCTGCCGCTCGCCGCCGAGATGATCGAACAAGCCAATTCGCGCGAGGCCGACGCGCTGTTCGAGGATTACACCGCGCTCGGCCGCAAGCTCGCGCGCGGCGGGGTGGCGATCGACGCGGTGAAGGCGCGCGTTGCAGGGTTTTCGGTGGCGGTGCCAAGCTGGGGCGCGGGGCGCGGCGGCACGCGCTTCGCCAAATTCCCGATTCCCGGCGAGCCGACCAACATCCACGAGAAGCTCGCCGATTGCGCGGTCGTCAACCAGCTGTGCCGCATCACCCCGCGCGTCAGCCCACATTTCCCCTGGGACAAGGTCAGCGATTACGCCGCGCTGCGCGAGGAAGCGGCGAGCCTTGGCCTCGGCTTCGATGCGGTCAATTCGAACAGCTTCCAGGACCAGAGCGGGCAAGCGCTGAGCTATGCCAACGGCTCGCTTTCGGCGCAGGATGCCGGCACGCGCGCGCAGGCGATCGCGCATAACATCGAATGCATCGAAATCGGCGAGAAGCTGGGGTCGAAGGACCTCACCGTCTGGGTGGGGGATGGCACCAATTTCCCCGGCCAGCAGGATTTCACCCGCAGCCTCGAGCGCTATCTCGCCGCCGCCTCGGAAATCTACGCGGCGTTGCCCGACGACTGGCGGATGCTGCTCGAACACAAGCTGTTCGAGCCCGCCTTCTATTCCTCGGTCATTTCCGACTGGGGCAGCTCGATCCTTGCCGCGCAGGAGTTGGGCGACAAGGCCAAATGCCTCGTCGATCTCGGCCATCACGCGCCCAACACCAATATCGAGCAGATCGTCGCGCGGCTGCATCGCTTCGGCAAGCTTGGCGGCTTCCATTTCAACGACAGCAAATATGGCGACGATGACCTCGATTCGGGCTCGATCAACCCGCATCAGCTGTTCCTCGTGTTCAACGAACTCGCCGAGGCGCAAGCGAGCGGGCGCGAATTCCGCCCCAGCTACATGATCGACCAGTCGCACAACGTCACCGACCCGATCGAATCGATGCTGTCCTCGGCCGAGGCGATCGCCGGCTGTTTTGCCCGCGCCGCACTCGTCGATCGCGAGGGCCTGCACGCGGCGCAGGAGGCGAACGACACGATGCTCGCCTTCCAGACGCTGCGCCGCGCCTATACGCTCGACGTCTCGCCGATCCTCGCCATGGCGCGGATGGAGGCGGGCGGCGCGATCGACCCGATCGCCACCTATCGCGCCAGCCGGTGGCGCGCGCGAAAGGCGCAGGAGCGCAAGCCCGTCGGGCTCGGCGCGGGGATCGTGTGAGTTCAAACCAGCCGGATCGAGGGACGTTGACCATGATCGAACGCCGCGAATTTTTTGCAACCGCCGCCGGCTGCGTGCTGGGGCTGGCGCTGCTCGACCCGGTCGCGGCGCTGGCGGCCGATGACCCCTATCTGCAAACCGTCAATCCCGAACTGCGCGATCTTGCCCGCGCGATCCTTGCTATGGGACGTGACGAAGCGCCGCTTTCGATGGCAACGCTTGGCGCGCGCCGCGCGGGGATGACGCGCTTCGGCCGTCCACCGCGCAAGGATGTGCCGGTCGAAAAGCGCGTGATTGCGGGGGTGACGGGGCAACCCGATGTCACCGTCTATCTGGTCAACGCCACCACCGGCGGCGCACGGCCGATGATCGTCAACACCCATGGCGGCGGCTTCGTCATGGGCGATGCGATGGGCGATGTCGCGGGGCTCCAGGACATCTGCGCCGCGCTCGATGCTGTGGCGATCTCGATCGAATACCGGCTGGCGCCCGAGACCACATGGCGCGGCTCGCTCGAGGACAATTACACCGCGCTCAAATGGCTCCACGCCAATGCCGCGTCGGTGGGCGGCGATCCGGCACGGATCGCGCTGCTCGGCGGCAGCGCCGGCGGTGGCCACGCCGCGCTGCTGGCCATCGCCGCGCGCGACCGCGGCGAGGTGCCGGTCGCCTTCCAGTGCCTGATCTATCCGATGCTCGACGATCGCACCGGCTCGACAGTGACGCCGCCGCCGCAGGTCGGGCATATCATCTGGACCGCGCCCGACAACCGCTTCGGCTGGCAATGCTTTCTCGGCCGCGAGCCGGGTCTGGCGAACGCCCCCGCGGGCGGGGTGCCGGCGCGCACCGCAAGCCTTGCCGGGCTGCCGCCGGCGTTCATCGGCGTCGGCTCGATCGACCTGTTCTGCGACGAGGACGTCGAATATGCGCGCCGGCTCAACGATGCCGGCGTGCCGGCCGAACTGATCGTGGTGCCCGGCGCCTTCCACGGCTTCGACATGGCAGCGGTAATGGACCCGAAGAACCGCATCGCCGCCTGGTTCAACGCGGCCAGGCTCGACGCGCTGCGCCGGGGCCTTGGGATTGCCGCCGCGGCATGAGACGCCGCGACGATGGGGAGAGAAAGATGACCTTCAAGACCGTGCTGTTGCCGCTGCTGCTCGCCGCGACCGCCGCGCCGGCGCTCGCCGGGACGCCCGCCGCCGACCTCGAAGCGCAGTTTCGCGACCCGCCGATGAGCGCAAGGCCGCGCGTCTGGTGGCACTGGATGAACGGCAACATCACCGGGGACGGGATCGCCAGGGATCTTGCCTGGATGCAGGCGGTCGGCCTCGGCGGGGTGCAGAATTTCGACGCCAATCTCTCGACCCCGCAGATCGTCGATCACCGCCTCATCTACATGACCCCCGAATGGAAGGATGCCTTCCGCTTCGCGGTCAGCGAGGCCGACCGGCGCGGGCTCGAATTCGGCATCGCCTCCTCGCCGGGCTGGTCGGAGACCGGCGGTCCCTGGGTGCCGCCCGAGGATGGCCTCAAGAAGCTGGTGTGGAGCGAGACGCTGGTCGCGCCGGGCAAGACTTTCCACGGCGCGCTGGCCGCGCCGCCCGTGGTGACCGGGCCATTCCAGTCGCAGGCAGCGGCGCCCGACATCAGCGCGATGATGGGGGGGACAAAGCCGGCCGAGCCGCCGCGGGCGCATGGCGACATCGCGGTGCTGGCGGTGCCGGTGGCGAATGCGGTGGTCGCGACACCGCAACTCGCACTGGGCGACGGTCATCCGCTCGATGCCGCAAGGCTGGGCAACCCAGGGATCGAGCTGCCGCACGGAAGTGCCGCGGCGCCGACCGTGGTGGTGCTGCGCTATGCGCGCCCGCAGACGATGCGCTCGCTGCGCTTCTTTCTGCCCGGTGCCAAGCTCATGTTCGGTGGCGCTTCGGTCGCACCGGTGCTTGAGGTTGCTGATGGCGCCGGCTGGCGCAAGATCGCCGACCTGCCGACCACCGAGGTGCCGACAACGGTCAGCTTTGCGCCGGTCACCGCCGCAAGCTTCCGCATCGTCTTCACACCGCTGTCCACAGGTGGCTTCGATCTCGGACGCGGTGCGCCCGGGGTGGCACCGCCCTTCCCGGTCGCGGCGCTAGCCGGCATGGGATCGGCGCCGCTGCTTCTGCGCGAACTCGACCTTTCGGGCGAAGCGCGCATTGACAAGGCCGAAACCAAGGCCGGCTTTGCCATCGCGCTCGATTATTACGCGATTCCGCCGGTCGAAGATGGCGCGACCGGCGCGGCGGCGGCGCAGGTGATCGACCTCACCGCGCGCATGGCCGCCGATGGCCACCTCGACTGGCAGGCGCCGCGCCTGCCGGCAGGCCAGCAATGGCGGGTGATGCGGCTGGGCTGGTCGCTGCTCGGCACCACCAACCATCCCGCCACCGCCGAGGCGACCGGGCTGGAGGTCGACAAGTTCGATCGCGCCGCGGTCACCCGCTATCTCGACAATTACCTCAAGCTCTACAGCGACACGGTCGGCGCCGATCACATCGGCAAGGCGGGAATCCGCGCTTTCCTCACCGATTCGATCGAGGTCGGCGCAGCCAACTGGACGCCGCGGATGATCGCGGATTTCAAGGAGCTGCGCGGCTATGACCCGACCCCCTGGCTGCCGGCGCTGGCCGGGGTGCTGATCGGCAGCCGCGCGCAATCCGATGCCTTTCTCTATGATTTCCGCCGCACCATCGCCGATCTCATGACCTCGCAGCATTACGAGACGGTCGATGATTTCGCCCGCGCGCATGGCATGCGCATGTATGGCGAGGCGCTGGAGGATCACCGCCCGAGCCTTGGCGACGACATGGCGATGCGCCATTTCACCGATGTGCCGATGTCGGCGATGTGGACCTATCCGCAAGGTGGCTCGCCCCGGCCGAGCTATCTCGCCGATACCAAGGGCGCCTCCTCGGTCGCGCATATCTGGGGGCAGAATTTCACCGCCGCCGAAAGCATGACCTCGGCGATGACCCCCTGGGCCGATAGCCCGCGCACCCTGAAGCATGTCATCGACCAGGAGTTCCTGCAGGGGATCAACCTGCCGGTGATCCACGAAAGCACGCATCAGCCGCTCGACAGCAAGGTGCCGGGGTTGTCGCTGTTCATCTTCGGCCAGTATTTCAACCGGCTCGATGCCTGGGCGCCGCTGGCGCGGCCGTGGATCGATTATATCGCGCGCAACGCGCTGATGCTCCAGCAGGGGGTGAATGTCGCCGATGTCGGCTATTTCTACGGCGAGGAAGCGCCGCTGACCGGGCTCTACGGCGATCATCCGGTGACAGACGCGCCCCGGACCCACGCCTATGACTTCGTCAATGACGATGCGCTGATGAACGTCCTCGCCAATGACGGGCCCGATCTCGTCGCCCGCGGCGGGGCGCGCTACAAGGCGCTCTACCTCGGCGGCAGCAGCTACAGGATGACGCTGGCGACGCTGCGCCGGATCGCCGCGCTGGCCGAGGGTGGCGCGACGATCGTCGGGCTGAAGCCCGAGGGCAGCCCGAGCCTGATGGGCGCCGATGCCGCGGGCGCGGCCGAATATGCAGCGCTCGTCGCGAAACTATGGCCGGGCGGCGCGGTGACCAATGTCGGAGCCGGCCGGGTCATCGCCAGCCACGACATCGAGGCGGCGCTCGCCACGATCGGCGTTGCTCCCGATTTCACCTTCACCGGCGGATCGGCGAATGCCGACATCCCCTTCGTCCACCGCAAACTCGCCGATGGCGACGATTATTTCCTCGTCAACCGCGGCGCGCAGACCGAGACGATCGCCGCGCATTTCCGCGCCACCGGCAAGGCGCCCGAGGTGTGGCACGCCGAGGACGGCAGCGCCGAGCCGGCAAGCTATGCGATCGCCGGCGGCGAGACCGTGGTGCCGCTGACGCTGGCGCCCGAGAGCGCGGTGCATGTCGTCTTCCGCCAGCCCGCCGCGCAGGCGCAACGGGTGATCGCCGAGGCGGCGCCGGTGCAGCGCGCGACGCTCGACGGGCGGTGGCACGTCGCCTTCGAACCGGGTCGCGGCGCACCGGCCGAAGCGACGCTGGCACCGCTCGCGCCGCTGAATGCCAATGCCGAGCCGGGGATCCGCTATTTCTCGGGCATCGCCACCTATACGCATGATTTCACCACGCCTGCCGGCTGGCGTCCGGGGCACAAGCTCTGGCTCGATCTCGGCGAGGTGCGCGAGCTTGCCCGGGTGACGGTCAACGGCACGGAGGTCGGCACGGCGTGGCACGCGCCCTTCCGGCTCGACATCGGCGCCGCCGCGCGGCGCGGGCGCAACCATCTGTCGGTCGAGGTCGCCGACCTCTGGGTCAACCGGCTGATCGGCGATGCCCAGCCCGGCGCGAAGAAGATCACCTGGACCGCGCTTCCCACCTATCGCGCCGACGCGCCGCTCAGGCCCTCGGGGCTGATCGGGCCGGTGACCCTGTCGAACTGAAGCCCGATCGAATCCGCCGCTTCTTCCCCTTCCCGGCAGGAACGGGTCGGGGGAGCGGCGCGAATCTGCCCGCCGTCCGCGCTGGTGTCGCACACCTCCTTCGCGCCTCCGCCGAGCGGGGCGAGGCAAAAAGATGACATTTCAACCGAAAAGGTGTCGAAGCGTCAGTCGCCGGTCAGGATGCGCTCGACGAGCTGGCGCACGCTCGGGGTGAAATTGTTCGAATAGAACGGGTCCTGCTTGAAGCGATAGGCGGCGTGGCCCGCGAACATCAGATTATGCTCGGTGCTGCCGCCATGCGCGATGTCCTGGAGCGTCTTCTGGATGCAGAAGCTGCGCGGATCGGCGAGGCGCCCGGTCGAATAATCCTCGTGATCCTTCCACGAGGAAAAGCCGCAATGCGACAGGCAGCCCATGCAGTCGGACTGATCCTGGCGGATCGTCTCGCGCTCGCCGGCGGTGACGAAGATCACCGTGTCGTCGGGGGTGCGCAGCGCCTCGGCAAAGCCCGCCGCGGCCCAGGCACGGGCGCGTTCGAGATCGCGCGGCGTCACCCAGAAATTGCGGCCCTTCACCCCGACATCGAGCCGGACGGTGTGTTCGCCCGCCTCGACCCGCGAATAGGGTATCTGCCGCTCCGAGCGTGCCTCAAGATTGCGCAGGAAGGGGTTGCGCACCGCCGACGAATAGAAGCCCGTGGGGGAAAAGCGGTGCAGCAGCACATCGCCCGGCTCAAGCTGGCGCAGCCGTTCCTTCCAGGCATCGGGCACCGGGCTTTCCTCGGTCAGCAGCGGGCGGGTGCCATATTGAAAGGCGATCTGGCCAAGTTCGGGATTGTCGATCCAGTCATTCCATTCGCGCAGATACCAGACGCCGCCGGCCATCACGATCGGCACCGAATCGGCGATGCCTTCGGCCCGCATCGTCTCGCGCAGCGCCTTGACGCGCGGAAACGGGTCCTCGGGCTTGAGCGGATCCTCGGCGTTGGACAGGCCGTTATGCCCGCCCGCCAGCCAGGGATCCTCATAGACCACCGCTGCCATCAGGTCCGAGACCTTGTGATAGGCGCGCTTCCACAGCGCCCGGAAGGCGCGCGCCGAGCTGACGATGGGCAGATAGCTGACGTTGAAGCGCGACGCGATCTCGGACAGGCGATAAGGCATGCCCGCGCCGCAGGTCACCCCGGAAACGAGCCCGCGGGTCTTTTCGAGCACGCCTTCGAGCACCTGCTGCGCGCCGCCCATCTCCCACAGCACATTGATGTTGATCGCGCCGCGGCCGTTCGAGATGTCGAAGGCGCGCCTCACCTGCTCGACCGCGCCGTCGATCGCATAGCGGATGAGTTGCTCATGCCGCTCGCGCCGGGTGAGCGCGTGGTAGAGCTGGGGGATGATCTTGCCCTCGGCATCATAGCTGTCGGCGTTGACCGCGCTGACCGTGCCGATCCCGCCGGCTGCCGCCCAGGCGCCCGAACTCGCATGGTTGGTCGCCGAAACGCCCTTGCCGCCCTCGACCAGCGGCCACACCTCGCGTCCGGCATAAAGGATAGGCCGCAACCCCTTGAATGCCATTGTTTCCACTTTCGTTCAATGCCCTTCGGTCAGCTTTTCGCGATCGCCTTGCACGGTTTGATCGCGGACGGTTCGGGACGATTTCCGAATGTCTCGAACTGCGCATAATAGCCCATCAATTCCGGCTTACGGACAAATTCGGTCAAGCGGAAGCCCACCGCCGCCAATTCGCAGAACAATTGCCGCGGCGGGATGCCATGTTCGGCGGTCGGGCGGTCGGCATCGACGACGATCACCCGGCCGCCGGGCCGCAGCGCCGGGCGCAGATGCCAGAGGAACGCGTAAGGCTCGCTGACCTCGTGATACATATGGACCATGAAGATGCGGTCGAAGCTCGCGGGCGGAAGATGCGGATCGGCCTCGTCACCCTGCTCGATCGAGACATTGTCGAGCCGCTCGCGCTGGACGCGGTCACCGAGCCGGGTCAGCGCGGCGCCGTCGATATCCTCGGCAAGCACCCGCCCCTTGCGGCCGACCCGCGGGGCAAGCCGCATGGTATAATAGCCCGCGCCCGCGCCGAGATCGGCAACGGTCATGCCGGGGCGGATGTCGGCAAGGCGCATCACCGTCGTCGCCTCGTCGAGCCGGTCGCGCTGCGCCTCGGTCGAAAGCTGGTCGCCGCTCGCTGATTCGGGCGGGCGATCGGCGCGGGGAAAGCCCTGCGCACCGATGGCCCGCGCGCTGTCGGACCCGGCCGGCTGGCAGCCGGCCAGCAGACCCAGCGCAGCAAGCGCAGCGGCTAAAGCGCCTCTCACAAAACCCCTCCCCCGACGGGGAGCGGACAAGCGGCGCCGGCCCGTCTCAATCGACGTCCTCCACCGCCAGCTTCTCGCCGGTCACGCGCTGCGACAGCGCCGCCGCCATGAACGGATCGAGCGCGCCGTCGAGCACATCATCGGGCGCGGTCGAGGTGACGCCGGTGCGCAGGTCCTTGACCAGCTGATAGGGCTGGAGGACATAGCTGCGGATCTGGTGGCCCCAGCCGATCTCGGTCTTGGCGTTGTATTCGCCGAGCGCCGCTGCCTCGCGCCGGGCGAGTTCCGCCTCGTAGATCCGCGCCTTGAGCATGTTCATCGCGGTCGCGCGGTTCTTGTGCTGGCTGCGGTCGTTCTGGCTGGCAACGATGATCCCGGTCGGCACATGGGTGATGCGCACCGCCGAATCGGTGGTGTTGACATGCTGCCCGCCCGCGCCCGAACTGCGATAGGTGTCGATCTTGAGATCGCTTTCCCTGATCTCGACCTCGATATTGTCATCAACCACCGGATAGACCCAGACCGAGCTGAAGCTGGTGTGGCGCCGCGCCGAACTGTCGTAGGGGCTGATGCGGACGAGGCGATGCACCCCGCTCTCGGTCTTGGCGTAGCCATAGGCGTTCTCGCCCTTGATGAGCAGCGTCGCGCTTTTGATCCCGGCCTGCTCGCCCGCGTGGTAATCGACCAGTTCCACCTTGTAGCCATGGCGCTCGGCCCAGCGCGCATACATGCGCTGAAGCATTTCCGCCCAGTCCTGGCTTTCGGTGCCGCCGGCGCCGGCATGGACTTCGAGATAGGCGTCGTTGGCATCGGCCTCGCCACCGAGCAGCGCCTGCACCTTGTCGGCATCGGCGCGGTCGGCGAGCGCGGCAAGGCTGGCGAGCCCGTCGTTCACCGTATCGTCGTCGCCCTCGGCCTCGCCGAGTTCGATGAATTCGACCGCATCGGCCATTTCCTGGCCGATCACCTTTACCGCGGCAACGGCCGCCTCGAGCCGGCGGCGTTCGCGCATCACCGCTTCGGCTTGCCTGGGATTGTCCCAGAGCCGGGGGTCCTCGACGCGCGCGTTCAGCTCGTCGAGCCGGCGCAAGGCGCGGTCCCAGTCGAGGAATTTGCGCACCAGCGCCAGCGCCGCTTCGATGCGGTCGATATGAGCCTGCCCTTCGGCACGCATGACGGTCACTCTCCTTCCGGCAAGCCGGCGCGTTAGCCGGATCGCCGCAAAAGGCAAATCCGTCAGTGCGGCTTCAGCCCCTGCACCGCCGCCAGCGCCAGCCTGACATGGTCGCGCCAGTCGAGATCGGAATGGACGAAGGCGATGCGGCCGTCGGCGGCAATGACATAGGAAGTGCGGTTGGTGATCGCAAGCGTACTGCCGTCGGGCCGCGCGAAGGCGACGTCATAGGCCTTGATCACCGCGGGATCGGCCACCGCGACCGGAAATCTGCTCTGGCATTCGCTCGTCGAGAAACGGGCAAGCGTCGGCAGATCATCCGCCGACATGCCGAGCACGCTGGCGCCGGCCTTGTGGAAATCCCCGATCGCGGCGGCAAAGGCATGCGCCTCCATCGTGCAGCCCGGGGTGAACGCCTTGGGATAGAAATAGAGCACCACCGGACCCTTTTTCAGTGCCGTGGCGAGTCGGAAGGCGAAATCCTTGCCGCCCAGCGCACCATGCGTCGCGAAATCGGGCGCCAGCGCCCCGACCGGAAGCGCAGCCGGCGACGGCGAGGATGACACGAAAGCGAGCGCGGCAAGCGCGGCGGCAAGGGCGGTTTTCATCGCCCGATCCTATCACCGTTGCCCGCGAACAGTCCAGCCGGCGGTCGATCAATAGACCCCGCCCTGCTGCGTGGCGAAATCCTGCGGCACGCCCTCGACCGCCCCCGGCACCGCTTGCGCCCCGCTGGCCGCGCGCGCGGCAAGGCCGAGGCGGATCGAATCGAGCAGTTCCTCGCGCTTTGCCGCAAGCTCGCTTTCGCGGGTCGGGCGTTGCGGTTCGGTTTCGGGCTTGAAGGCTTCCCAGATGATCGGCGCCTTGGGATCGTCGCCCGGCGTGCCGCCGAACACGCGCTGGCCGCTGACCCGGTCGATCTTGACGAGGCGGATGCCCTGCGGCGCGATGAACGGCGTATGGCTCCAGCGATCGCGCGATTCCTCGACGAACTGCTTGAAGATCGGCGCCGCGAAGGTCCCGCCCTGGACATAGCCGCCAAGCGGGCGCGGATGGTCATAGCCGATATAGACCCCGCCGACGACGGTCTGCGAACCGCCGACGAACCAGACATTGGTCGGCCCCGAGGTCGTCCCGGTCTTGCCGAACAGCGGCAGGCCAAGGTCGTGCAGCATCGCCCCGGTGCCGCGGATGACCACCCCTTCGAGCATGTGGACCACCTGATAGGCGGTGCGCGGGTCGATCACCTGCTGGCCGCGCGGCACGAAGCGCGGCATCGGCCGGCCATCCCAGTCGGGCATGTTGCAACCGTCGCAGGCGCGGTTGTCGGCACGCCAGATCACCTTGCCGTGGCGGTCCTGGATATAGTCGATCAGCGAGGCGGGGTATTGCACCCCGCCATCGGCCAGCGCCGCATAGGCATTGACCATCCGCGCGACCGTGGTGTCGCCGGCGCCGAGCGCATAGGACAGATAGGGCTGGTATTCGCCGATGCCGACGCGCGCGAAGGTTTTCACCACCTTCGCCATGCCGACATCGCTGGCGATGTGCACGGTCATCAGGTTGCGCGACTGTTCGAGCCCCCAGCGCATGGTATGCGTGCCGCCGCCGCCTTCGTCGCCGAAGTTCTTGAAGCATTTGGTGCCAAGCGCGGCACCCTGATAGACGCAGAACGCCTGGTCGGGCACCATCGTCGCCGGGGTCATGCCATTGTCGAGCGCGGTCGCATAGACGAAGGGCTTGATCGTCGATCCCGGCTGACGTTCGGCCTGGGTGGCGCGGTCGAAGCTGTCGAGCCCGGCATCGAAGCCGCCCTGGATCGCCAGCACCCGCCCGCTGAACGGCTGCTCGACGACCATCCCGCCCGAAATCGCCGGAATGTCGCGCACGGCCCAGGCGGCTCCCGCGGGCGCGGCGGCAATGACATCGCCGGCGCGCAGCCCAGCGGGCAGATCGACCAGCGCGGCGGTGGCGCCATCGGCAAAGCCGATCTCACCGCTGGCGCCACTCGCCGCCAGCACCATCCCGATCCGCCAGTCCTTGTAGGCGACGCTCTTGTTCAGCGCGACGAGCTGGCCCTGCCAATGCACCGGATCGGGGTTGACATGCGCCACCGCCCCCTGCCAGCCACGGCCGGTGGCATAACGCAGCAGCCCGGCGCGCAGCGCATCGAGGCTTGCCTTCTGCAATTCGGAATCGAGCGAGGTGCGCACCCACAGCCCGCCGGCATAGACGCTGTTCGGGCCGTCGGCGGCATTCTCGCCATAGCGGTCGAGAAGCTGGCGCCGCACTTCCTCGACGAAATAGCCGACCGAGGGATCATAGCTTTCCACCCGCCGCGGCATCACCCCGAGCGGCTGCGCCTTCGCCGCCCCGGCATCGGCGGCGGTGACATAGCCGTTCTTGACCATCTGGTCCAAGACCCAGTTGCGCCGCGCCGTCGCCATGTCGGCGAAGCGGGCGCGCCCATAGGTCTCGGGCGCCTTGGGCAGGATCGCGAGGAACGCGAACTGGGCCAGCGACAGATCGCCGACGTCCTTGTCGAAATAGGCGCGGGCGGCGGCCTGCACGCCGAAGCTCTGCCGCCCGAGCGGGATCTCGTTGAGGTATAGTTCGAGAATCTGCTGCTTGGTCAGCACATGCTCGATGCGCCGCGCGACGATCATCTCCCTGAGCTTGCGGCTGATCGAATATTCGTTGCCGATGAGGATGTTCTTGGCGACCTGCTGGGTGATCGTCGAGCCGCCGCGGGCGCGCTCGTGCGAGCCGAGCTTGAGCCCGTAATCGAGCACCGCCTCGCCCAGCCCGACGATATCGACGCCGCCATGCGAGAAGAAATTCTTGTCCTCGGCCGACAGGAAGGCGCCGACGAGCAGATGCGGGAAATCGACATAGCGCAGTTGCACCCGCCGCTCGCGCGCATAGGAATAGACGATGCCGCCATCAGCACCGCGCACCATCGTCGGCAGCGGCGGCTGATAGGTGAGCAGCCGGTCGGCCGATGGCAGGTTGCGCGCGATCGTCACCCAGATGAGCGCATAGATCAGCGCCAGCGCCATGAGGCCATAGCCGACCAGCCGCAGCCCGCGATGCGCCTGCCACCGCCGCAGCGCGACCGCGCCCGCCCGGCTCTGCGCGAAAGGCGCGGTCAGCCGCGCCCACACCCCGCGCGCCTCGCGCCGGATGCGATAGCTTCGCTTCTGCGGATCCTCAGCCATTCCCGCGCCCTAATCCATCGCCCGCCGGGCTGGGAAGCGGTTTTGCGCGGCAAGCGGCGGTGGCCGCCAAAAGCGCCGTGTGCCGCCGCCTGTGCCGCTGTCAGCGCGTAGCCCGGCCGGCGCAAAATGCGTCATTTCAAGAAATCACGAATTTTGCACCATATCCTTGTTATCGAATCGCTTTTTCCGAAAACCGGCGTCGGTTTTCGGCGTGATCCGCTAGCTCTTGGCGGCGCGCTTTGCTGATGCGGGCTTGTCCGCCCTGGCCTTGGCGGCGGATTTGCGCGCCGGCTTTGCGGCGCCGCGCTTTGCACCCTTCTTCGACCCCTTGGCGGCGCGCGCGTCGATGAGCGCGACCGCCGCCTCAAGGCTCAGGTCCTCGGGCTTCGCATCGCGCGGCAGCGTCGCATTGGTGGTGCCGTCGGTGACATAAGGCCCGTAGCGACCGGCGAGCAGCCGGATCTCGCCGCCGTTCACCGGATGCGGGCCAAAGCTCTTCAGCGGTTCGGCCGCGGCGCGCGCCGGCCGGCCATTGCCCGACGCCGCGTCGGCCAGCCGCGCCACCGCCGCGTTCATGCCGATTTCGAACACCTCGGCGGTGGCGCGCAGCCGCGCATATTTGCCCTGATGCGCAAGGTAGGGGCCATAGCGGCCGATGCTGGCGGTGATCGGCTCGCCGCTTTCGGGATGTACGCCGATGCCGCGCGGCAGGGACAAGAGCTTCACCGCCCAGTCGAGCGACAACTCGCCGATATCCTTGGGGATCGAGGCGCGCTTCGCCGCCTTGCCCTCGCCCGTCTCGACATAAGGCCCGAACCGGCCCGACTTGCGCATCACCGGCTCGCCGGTCTCGGGATGGCGGCCGAGTTCCTCGTTTTCACCCGCGTCCGCCTGCCCGCCGGGCTGCGCGAATTTGCGGGTGTATTTGCATTCGGGGTAATTGCTGCAGGCGATGAATGCGCCGTAACGGCCGCCGCGCAGCGACAGCCGCCCGGCGCCGCATTGCGGGCAGGCCCTCGCATCGCCGCCATCCTCACGCGGGGGGAACAGGTAATCGCCAAGGAAGGCGTCGAGCGCCTCGGTCACCTCGCTCGGCTTTTGCTGCATCACCTCGTCGGACTTGGGCTTGAAATCGCGCCAGAAGGTGTCGAGCACCGTCCGCCAGGCGGCGCGCCCGCCCGAGACATCGTCGAGTTCCTCCTCCATCTCGGCGGTGAAATCATAGCCGACATAGCGCGCGAAGAAGCGTTCGAGAAAGGCGGTCAGCAGCCGCCCGCTCTCCTCGGCGAAGAAGCGGTTCTTCTCGATACGGACATAGGCGCGGTCCTTGAGCACCTGGATCGTCGCGGCATAGGTCGACGGCCGGCCGATGCCCAGTTCCTCCAGCCGCTTGACCAGGCTCGCCTCGGCATAGCGCGGCGGCGGCTGGGTGAAGTGCTGGCTTGCCTCGATGCCCTTCTTCGCCGGCGTATCGCCCTTCTCCAGCGCCGGCAGCAGCGCGCTCTCATCCTCCTCGCCGTCCCTTGCCGCATCGCGGTCCTCGTCATAGACCGCGAGGAAGCCGGGGAATTTCACCACCTGGCCGGTCGCGCGCAGTTCGTGCTGACCCGCCGGATCGCGCAGGCTGACGGTGGTGCGTTCGAGCGCGGCCGAAGCCATCTGGCTGGCAAGCGCGCGCTTCCACACGAGCCCGTAAAGCCGCGCCTCATCGCCGCTGCCGAAATGGTCGCGGGCGAAATCAGTCGGGCGGATCGCCTCATGCGCTTCCTGCGCATTCTTCGCCCTGGTCTCGTAAACCCGTGGCTTTTCGGGCATGAAATGGCCCGAATAGCGCTCGTTGATGACCGCGCGCGCCTCGGCGATCGCCGAGGGGTCCATCTGCACCCCGTCGGTGCGCATATAGGTGATCGCCCCCGCTTCGTAGAGCGTCTGGGCGACGCGCATGGTATGCGCCGCCGAAAAGCCGAGCTTGCGCGCCGCCTCCTGCTGCAAGGTCGAGGTGGTGAACGGCGCATAGGGGTGGCGCTTGTGCGGCCGGGTCTCGACCGCCTCGACGCGGAACACCGCACCCTCGACCGCCGCCTTCGCGCGCGCGGCGATGCCGGCATCGCCAAGGCTGAGGCGTTCGAGCTTGTCCCCCTCGAACTTCACCAGCCGCGCGGGAAATTCGGTCCCGCCCTGCTCCAGCCGGGCGATCACCTGCCAATATTCCTGCGGGCGGAACGCCTCGATCTCGCGCTCGCGCTCGACGATCAGGCGCAGCGCCACCGATTGCACCCGGCCCGCGCTCTTCGCGCCGGGAAGCTTGCGCCACAGCACCGGCGAGAGCGTGAAGCCGAACAGGTAATCAAGCGCGCGCCGCGCCAGATAGGCATCGATCAGGTCCTGGTCGAGCGCGCGCGGATGCGCCATCGCGCTCGTCACCGCGTCTTTGGTGATGGCATTGAAGGTGACGCGCTCGACTTGCCCGGGCAGCGCCCGGCGCTTGGCCAGCAATTCGCGCACATGCCACGAGATCGCCTCGCCCTCGCGGTCGGGGTCGGTGGCGAGGATCAGCCGTTCGGCGCCCTTGGCGGCATCGGTGATCTCGCGCACGCGGGCCTGCTTGTCGGCGTAGAGCTCCCAGTCCATCGCGAAGCCCTCATCGGGTCGCACCGATCCATCCTTCGCGGGAAGATCGCGGACATGGCCGTAGGAGGCGAGAACGCGGTAATCCTTGCCGAGATATTTCTCGATGGTTTTCGCCTTGGCGGGCGATTCGACGATGACGAGCTGCATGGGGGGATCTTGTCCTTTACGCGTACGCGCGAAATTGGCGGGGGGAGAAAGCCGGCGTCAAGTCGGCCGGTCAGCCCGACAGGCTCACCCTTGCCCCGGCGTGGCGCTGCAACCGCCCGCCGAGTTCGAGTTCGATGAGCGCGAGTTGCACCGCGGCTGCGGCAAGCCCGCTCTGGCGGATAAGCTCATCGACCGGCACCGGCCCGATCGACAGCAGCGCGGCGATCGCCTCGCCGGCATCCGCGATCCCGCCGGTGTCGATCTCCTCGTCCTCGGGCACGGCCACGAAGCGTGCTTCCTGCTCGCAGAAGCGCGGCGCTGCGCTGCCGGTGAAGCCCGAAAGCACCTCGATCGCATCCTCCACCGATTGCACCAGCGTCGCCCCGTCGCGGATCAGCGCATTGCAGCCATGGCTGCGCGGATCGAGCGGCGAGCCGGGAATTGCCATGACCTCGCGCCCCAGCTCGCCAGCGAGCCGCGCGGTGATCAGCGAGCCCGAGCGCGGCGCCGCCTCGACCACCAGCGTTGCCCCGGCGAGCCCGGCGATGATCCGGTTGCGCGCGGGGAAATGCCGCGCCACCGGCTCGGTCCCCGGCGGCATCTCGGTGAGCAGCAGCCCGTCGCGCGCGATCACCTCCTGCAATTGCGCGTGATCGGGCGGATAGGCGATGTCGATGCCGCAGGCGATCACCGCGACGGTGCCGCCGGCATCGCGCCCGGCAGCCAGCGCGCCGCGATGCGCCGCCCCGTCGATCCCGCGCGCCAGGCCCGAGACCACGGCGTGGCCCGCCGCCGCCAGCCCGCAGGCGAATTCCCGCGCGAGCCGGATCGCCGCCGCCGAGGCGTTGCGCGCGCCGACGAGGGCAACCGGCGCGCGCCGGGCGATGGCGGCATCGCCGCGGGCGATGAGGATCGGCGGCGCGCCCTGGGCATGGCGAAGCAGCGGCGGATAATCGGGCGCATCATCGAACAGATAGCGCGCGCCTGCGCGCTCGACCGCGGCGATCTCGGCCATCACCGCGCGCTCGGACGCGGGACGGTAGCCGGACGCGTGCCCGCGCGCGGCCAGTTCGGGCAGCGCCGCCAGCGCCGCGCCCGCGCCGCCGAAGCGGTGGAGCAACTGGCGATAGCTCGCCGGCCCGATCCGCGGCGAGCGCAACAGGCGGATGCGCGCGAAGCTGTCGCTGCCCGCTGCGATCACCGCGGCGCGTCCTTGCCGCGCCCGACGCGCGGCTCGGTCCCGGCGCGCAGGCGCGCAACATTGGCGCGGTGCAGCCAGACGACCAGCAGCGCGAGCGCAAGAAGGAGCAGAGCAAGCCGCACCGGCCCCAGCACCGACGCGAAAAGCGGCGCCGACAGCGCCGCGCCCATCCCGGCAAGCGAGGAAATGCGGCTCGCCCTGAGGATCGCGAGCCACACCAGCGCCGCGCCGATCCCCACCGGCCAGGCCAGCGCCAGCGACACGCCAAGCAGCGTCGCCACCCCCTTGCCGCCCTTGAAGCGCAGCCACAGCGGGAAGCAATGGCCGAGCATCGCCCCGGCCGCGGCCGCCAGCGCCGGACCGGACAGCGGGCCGGCGAGCCGTGCCATGACCAGCACCGCGACCGCGCCCTTGGCCGCATCGAGCAGCAGCGTTGCCGCCGCCAGCCCCTTGCGCCCGGTGCGCAGCACATTGGTTGCGCCGATATTGCCCGAGCCGATGGCGCGGATGTCTCCCGCCCCGGCAAGCCGCGACAGGACCAGCCCGAAGGGGACCGAGCCCAGCGCATAGCCCAGCAACAAACCTGCAAGCAGCATCGGCGGCGCATCCCCCGCGGCCCTGCGCCGCCAAGGCGCTCATAGCGGCGCTGCGGGCTCTTGCCAAAGCGGCGATTGCGCGCCGTGCCGTTCCCCTTGCAAGACACGCGGCCTGATCGTTAAGGGGTATCCTTGAAGATCCACCGGAAGCGGCGGATTTCGGCCCCCGCCCCCGCACACGGCTCGCTCGCTTGTCCACCGCCGCCCGCCCCTCGACCGATGCCTCGCCCGATCCGGCAGCGCCGGTGCTGCTGTTCGATTCGGGCGTGGGCGGCCTATCGATCCTGGCCGAACTGCGCGCGGTGCTGCCGCAGGCGCCGGTGATCTATGCCGCCGACACCGCAGGCCTGCCCTATGGCGAGAAGACCGAGGCGCAGATCGCCGCGCGGGTCGCGGGGCTGCTCGGCCGGATGACCGAGCGGCTGCGCCCGCGGCTGGTGTGCATCGCCTGCAACACCGCCTCGACGATCGCGCTCGGGATGGTGCGCGAAGTGCTGGCGGTGCCGGTGGTCGGCACCGTTCCGGCGATCAAGCCCGCGGCGATGGCAAGCCGCAGCGGCCATATCGGCCTGCTTGGCACCGAGGCGACGATTCGTCAGGCCTATGTCGATCGGCTCGAACAGGAATTCGCCCGCGACCGGCACCTCCACCGCCACGCCGCGCCCGAACTGGCGGCCGCGGCCGAGGCAAAGCTGCGCGGCGAGAGCGTCGAGGACGAAATCTTCCGCCGCGTCGCCGCCGGGCTGCGCGCGCGGCCCGGCGGCGAGGCGATCGATACCGTGGTGCTCGCCTGCACCCATTTTTCGCTGTTGCAAGGCGAGCTGTCGCGGGCCTTCGGCGCCGGGGTCGCCTTTGTCGATGGCGCCGGCGGCATCGCCCGACGCATCGCCCATCTGACGCAGGGCCAGCGCTTCGAGCGTGGCGGCGCCGATCGCGCGATCTTCACCCGCCTGCCCGAAAGCGCCGGGCTGCGAGCCAGTCTGCATCATTACGGACTTGACCATCTGAGCGCGTTTTGACGAGGGTGCGGCGATGACTCACCGCCTCAATCGCTGGTTGCTGACCCTGGCGCTGTTGTTGGCGATCCCGTTCTATTGGCTGATGATCGACAACAACCCGGGAAAATATACCGCAAGGCCGCTGCCCATCGCCGAGCTGCGGCGGCTGGCGACCACGCTTCCCGGCGCCCGGCCCAGCGCGGCGCAGTTCCTGGTGCTCGCCGACTGCGCGGCATTCGGCGATCTCTTCGCGGCCGGGTTGGGGCTGAAGCGGCGGCCGCTGGCGATGATCGGCTGGTTCCTGCCCGTGCGCAGCGGCTCGCCAATCCTGATCGACGGGCTGGTCGGCCCCGCCGAAGCGCGCGCGCGCCGCTACAGCACCTATTTTCCCGGCAATGCCGAGCGCCTTGCCGCCTATGCGCTGCCCTCGGTGCTGCTGCTCCAGACCACGCGCCCGCTTACCGCGCCGTCGCACGATCCGGTGGTGGACGCGCGCGGCCCGCAGGCACTGGCCCCCGGCGTGGTGGCGATCCCCGCGCCCGACTATGCGCCCGGCGCGCGGCTCATCTATGTGATGCTGGCCAATGGACGCGAGCTGCTGTTCGCCGGCGACATCGCCCCGCTCGACGAAAGCTGGCGCGAGCTTCGCGCCCGGTCGCTGCTCGCCGCCTGGTGGCTGGTGCCGCAGAACCGCGCCAGCGCCTATCGCTGGCTCGCCACCATCGCCCGATGGAAGCGCGAGGCGCCTCGCCTGCTCGTCGTTCCCGGCAATGACGACTTCTGGCTGACCAAGCCGCACGATCCCGCGCTTTCGGACATGGCCGTGCCCGCGGCCGGGACGTCCGCCCTCGCCGATCGGCGCGATGACAAGCCGCTGGCCTTGCGCTGAGGCTTGGAGTATGGCCCGCACCATCCGGGAACGGCCTGCTGGGCCGGAGAGCGAGGCTGATCTGCGGTGAATTACGAAAAGGTCTTCGACGCCGCGATCGAACGGCTGCATTCCGAAGGGCGCTATCGCGTCTTCATCGACATCCTGCGCAACAAGGGCGCCTACCCCAACGCGCGCTGCTTTGCCGGGCACAACGGCCCCAAGGACATCACCGTGTGGTGTTCGAACGACTATCTCGCGATGGGCCAGCACCCCAAGGTGATCGCGGCGATGGAGGCAGCGCTCAACGATGTCGGCGCGGGCAGCGGCGGCACGCGCAACATCGGCGGCAACACGCATTACCACGTCGATCTTGAAGCCGAACTCGCCGATCTCCACGGCAAGGACGGGGCGCTGCTGTTCACCTCGGGCTATGTCTCGAACGATGCGACGCTGTCGACGCTGGCAAAAATCCTGCCTGGCTGCGTGATCTTCTCGGACGAGCTCAATCACGCCAGCATGATCGCCGGCATCCGCAATTCGGGCTGCGAAAAGAAGGTCTTCCGCCACAACGACGTCGCCCATCTCGAAGAGCTGCTGGCCGACACCGATCCCGAACTGCCCAGGCTCATCGCCTTCGAAAGCGTCTATTCGATGGACGGCGATATCGCCCCTGTCCACGCGATCTGCGACCTTGCCGACAAATACAACGCGCTCACCTATATCGACGAGGTCCACGCCGTCGGCATGTATGGCCCGCGCGGCGGCGGCATCTCGGATCGCGAGGCGGCGGCAAGCCGGATCACCATCATCGAGGGCACGCTGGGCAAGGCCTTCGGGGTGATGGGCGGCTACATCGCCGCCGATTCGCGGATCATCGACGTCATTCGCAGCTATGCGCCAGGCTTCATCTTCACCACCAGCCTTTCGCCGGTGCTGGTCGCAGGCGTGCTCGCCAGCGTGCGCCACCTGAAAGCATCGAGCGTCGAGCGCGAAGGCCAGCAGGCCGCCGCCGCGCGGCTCAAGGCGCTGTTCGCCAACGCCGGGCTGCCGGTGATGCCGTCAACCACGCATATCGTGCCGCTGATGATCGGCGATCCGGTGAAGGCGAAGAAGATCAGCGACATCCTGCTTGCCGAATATGGCGTCTATGTGCAGCCGATCAATTTCCCGACCGTGCCGCGCGGCACCGAACGGCTGCGCTTCACCCCCGGCCCCGCGCACACCGAGGCGATGATGGTCGAACTCACCGCGGCGCTGGTCGAGATCTGGGACCGGCTGGAGATGCGCAAGGCGGCGTAAGGCGCAGCGCATGGCGCGGATCACCCCCATCGCCGCGCCGGAAGATCATCCCGGCGGGGCCGAGGCCGAGCTTGCCGCCTTGTTCGATGCGCTGTTTCCCGGCGAGGACAAGCCGCGCTTCGACGATGCCCATGCCGGACTCGCGATCGCCGCGCATCATCCGGGGCTGGCGCTGAAACTGGCCCGGCTCAGCGGCTTCATCGCCGGCGAATTGCCATGGTCGCAGCAGAAGGGCCTGCGCGAGCTGGCCATCCAGACGGTCAATCTGGCGGTCGGCAGCGCCTATTCCTTCGCCGCGCGGCGCAGGACCGCGCACGCCTGCGGCGTCAGCGACGCGCAGCTCACGGCGCTCGCCGATTGGCGCGACAGCGCTTTGTTCGACCCCGACCAGTGCCTCGTCATCGAATACGCAGAAGCTGCCGCCGCTGGCACCGTCACCGACGCGCTCTCGGCCCGCATGGTCGCGCGCTTCGGCGAAAAGGGCACGGTCGAAGCGACCGCGCTGATCGCCTTCTGGGGCTTCTGGGCCATGTTCCTCGCGGCGACCTGCGGCTAGCGCGTCATTCCTCGCCCATCCGCAGCGCGGCGATGAAGGCTTCCTGCGGGATCGAGACATTGCCATATTCGCGCATCCGCTTCTTGCCCTCCTTCTGCTTTTCGAGGAGCTTCTTCTTGCGGGTGATGTCGCCGCCATAGCATTTGGCGGTCACGTCCTTGCGCAATGCCGAGATCGTCTCGCGCGCGATCACCTTGGCGCCGATTGCCGCCTGGATGGGGATCTTGAACATGTGCCGCGGGATGAGCTCCTTCAGCCGCTCGACCAGCTGGCGCCCGCGCGGTTCGGCCTGGCTGCGGTGGACGATCATCGAGAGCGCGTCGACCGGCTCGTTGTTGACGAGGATGTTCATCTTGACGAGATCGCCTTCGCGCAGGCCGATCTGCTCGTAATCGAAGCTCGCATAGCCGCGGCTGATGCTTTTGAGCCGATCGTAGAAATCGAACACCACCTCATTGAGCGGCAGCTCGTAGCCGACCTGCGCGCGCCCGCCGACATAGGTGAGCCCGGTCTGGATGCCACGGCGGTCCTGGCACAGCTTGAGGATCGCACCGAGATATTCATCGGGCGTATAGATCGTCGCCTTGATCCACGGCTCCTCCATGCCCTCGATCCGCGCCGGATCGGGCATGTCGGCGGGGTTGTGCAGCTCGATCACCTTGCCGTCGGTCATCGCCAGCCGATAGACCACC
>JAGWPW010000146.1 GCA_028870315.1 Sphingomonadales bacterium
GAGGCGCACGAGACGCTCGCGATCGCGATGAACCGGCTCGGCGCGAAGTCCAACACCGGCGAGGGCGGCGAGGATCCCGAGCGCTACACCGCCGATTCCAACGGCGACCGCCGCCGCTCGGCGATCAAGCAGGTGGCCTCGGCCCGATTCGGCGTCACCTCGAACTACCTCGTGAACTCCCGGGAGCTGCAGATCAAGATGGCGCAGGGCGCCAAGCCGGGGGAGGGCGGACAGCTCGCCGGGCTGAAGGTGGACGTGGAGATCGCGAAGGTCCGGCATTCCACGCCGGGCGTCACGCTCATCTCGCCGCCGCCGCATCATGACATCTATTCGATCGAGGATCTGGCGCAGCTCATCCACGACCTCAAGAACGTCAACAGCCGCGCCCGGATTTCGGTCAAGCTGGTCTCCGAGGTCGGGGTCGGCACGGTGGCGGCGGGCGTCTCCAAGGCGCGCGCCGACCATGTCACCATCGCCGGCTACGAAGGCGGCACCGGCGCCTCGCCGCTGACCAGCCTGACGCATGCCGGATCGCCCTGGGAAATCGGCCTTGCCGAAACCCAGCAGACGCTGCTCCTCAACAATCTGCGGAGCCGGATCGCGGTGCAGGCCGATGGCGGCCTCAGGACCGGGCGCGACGTCGCCGTCGCCGCGCTGCTGGGTGCCGACGAATTCGGCTTCGCGACCGCGCCGCTGATCGCCGCGGGCTGCATCATGATGCGCAAGTGCCACCTCAACACCTGCCCGGTCGGGGTCGCGACACAGAACCCGGTGCTGCGCGCGCGCTTCACCGGCCTGCCCGAGCACGTCATCAACTACTTCTTCTTCGTCGCCGAAGAACTGCGGGTGATCATGGCGGAGATGGGCTTTGCCACCGTTGCCGAGATGATCGGCCGGGTCGACCGGCTCGATACCGCCCCCGCCATCGCCCATTGGAAGGCGAAGGGCATCGACCTGTCGCGGCTGCTGCATCGCGTGCCGCAGGGCGAAAGCCCCTCGCTCGGCCAGAGCGAGACGCAGGACCACGGGCTTGGCCCGGCGCTCGACAACGAGCTGATCGCGGCCGCCGCGCCGGCGCTCGACAGGCGCGAAACCGTGGTGATCGAGCGCGGCGTGCGCAACGTCAACCGCACCGTCGGCGCCATGCTGTCGGGCGAGGTGGCGCGGCGCCATGGCCACGCGGGCCTGCCCGACAACACGATCAGCGTGCGGCTCAAGGGGGTTGCCGGGCAGAGCTTCGGGGCGTGGCTGGCGCATGGCATCACGCTGGAGCTGACTGGCGATGCCAATGATTATGTCGGCAAGGGGCTTTCGGGCGGGCGGGTGATCGTGCGCCAGCCCGACCATGTCGCGCGCGAGGCGCCGCAGAACATCATCGTCGGCAATACCGTGCTGTATGGCGCCATCGCCGGCGAGGCGTTCTTCAACGGCGTTGCCGGCGAGCGTTTCGCGGTCAGGAATTCGGGCGCGGTCGCGGTGGTCGAGGGCACCGGCGATCATGGCTGCGAATATATGACCGGCGGGGTGGTCGCGGTGCTGGGCCGCACCGGCCGCAATTTCGCCGCCGGGATGTCGGGTGGCGTCGCCTATGTCTATGACGAGCTGGGTGAATTCGCCTCGCTGTGCAACCCGGCGATGGTCGAGCTGTCGCCGGTTTCGCCCGACCGCGACGAGGACGAGGGCGCGGGCCGTCCGCAGCAGCGCACGCGCGGCGTCCACGATGCCGGCATGGGCGACATGCTGCGCCACGATGGCGAGCGGCTGCGCATCCTCCTCGAACGCCACCACCTCCACACCGGCAGCCAGCGCGCGCGCGCGCTGCTTGACGACTGGGCGGTGAGCGTGGGCAAATTCGTCAAGGTCATGCCGCGCGACTATGCGCGCGCGCTGCGCCAGTTGGAGGCCGAACGGCTCGACGCCGCCTCGGTCGCCGCGGAATAACGGGACACAAGATGGGCAAGGAAACCGGCTTCCTCGAACTCGACCGCCAGGATCGCAGCTATGCCGATCCGGCCGAGCGGCTGACGCATTACAAGGAATTCGTCATTCCGCATGGCGACGGCGCGCTTCAGGCGCAGGCCTCGCGCTGCATGAATTGCGGCATTCCCTATTGCCACAACGGCTGTCCGGTGAACAATCTCATCCCGGACTGGAACCATCTGACCTATGAGGGCGCCTGGCGCGCGGCGCTCGACACGCTGCATTCGACCAATAACTTCCCCGAATTCACCGGCCGCATCTGCCCTGCCCCCTGCGAGGCAAGCTGCACGCTCAACATCCAGGACCAGCCGGTCACCATCAAGTCGATCGAATGCGCGATCGTCGACAAGGGCTGGAAGGAAGGCTGGATCAACCCCGAAGTGCCGGAGAAGCGCAGCGGCAAGACGGTCGCGGTGGTCGGCTCCGGCCCGGCCGGGATGGCCTGCGCGCAGCAGCTTGCGCGCGCCGGCCATTCGGTCACCGTCTTCGAGAAGAACGACCGGATCGGCGGGCTGCTGCGCTACGGCATCCCCGACTTCAAGATGGAAAAGCACCTCATCAACCGCCGGCTCGTCCAGATGGAGGCCGAAGGCGTGCAGTTCCGCGCCTCGACCGAGGTCGGGGTGACGATCGCGCTCGCCTCGCTCAAGGAGAATTTCGACATCGTCGTGCTGGCGGGCGGCGCCGAAGAGCCGCGCAAGCTCGATATCCCGGGCGCCGAACTCAATGGCGTGCGGCTCGCCATGGAATTCCTCACCCAGCAGAACAAGCGCAACGCCGGCGACGATGAATTGCGCGCCGCGCCGCGCGGTTCGCTGACCGCGACCGGCAAGCATGTCATCGTCATCGGCGGCGGCGACACCGGCTCGGACTGCGTCGGCACCTCGAACCGCCAGGGCGCCGCCTCGGTCACCCAGCTCGAAATCATGCCCAAGCCGCCCGAGAAGGAGGACAAGGCGCTCAGCTGGCCGAACTGGCCACTCAAGCTGCGCACCTCGTCGAGCCACGAGGAAGGCGTGGCGCGCGACTGGGCGGTGCTGACCAAGCGCGTCACCGGAGACGATGATGTCACCGGGCTCGAATGCGTGCGCGTCGAATGGCAGGGCGGCCGGATGGTCGAGGTGGAGGGAAGCGAATTCACCCTCAAGGCCGACCTCATCCTCCTTGCCATGGGCTTCACCGGGCCAAGGAAGCAGGGGCTGCTCGATCAGGCGGGGGTCGCGCTCGACGGGCGCGGCAATGTCGCTGCCAATACCGACGATTATGCGACCAGCGATCCGCAGATCTTCGCCTGCGGCGACATGCGCCGCGGCCAGTCGCTGGTCGTCTGGGCGATCCGCGAAGGCCGGCAGGCGGCACGCGCGGTCGATGCGGCGCTGATGGGGGTCAGCCAACTGCCGCGCTAGCGCAAGCCGGTCCGGGGCCGATGACCCCGCGCCCGCGTTTCACGTCAGCCGCCAATCGATCCTTCCCCGACCTTTTTCCTCAAGGAAGGCATTCGCCTGGCTGAAATGGCGGCACCCCAGAAACCCCGCATGCGCCGACAGCGGGCTCGGATGCGGGGCGGTGAGCAGCAGGTGGTGCGATCCGCCAAGCCCCGGCACCGCCTGCGCCGCCTGTCGCGCATGGCTGCCCCACAGCAGGAACACGCAGGGCTCGGGCTTTTGCGCCACCGCCGCCAGCACCGCGGCGGTGATCGCCCGCCAGCCGATGTCGCGATGCGCGCCCGCGCGCCCGTCCTCAACGGTGAGCGCGGTGTTGAGCAGCAGCACCCCCTGGGCTGCCCAATGCGACAGGTCGCCGTGGCGCGGCGGCGCGATGCCGAGGTCGCTGGCAAGTTCCTTGAAGATGTTCCTGAGCGATGGCGGCACGGGCACGCCGGCGGGCACCGAAAAGCTCAGGCCATGCGCCTGCCCCGGCCCGTGATAGGGGTCCTGCCCGAGGATCACTACCTTGACCCGGTCGAGCGGGGTCAGCGCCAGCGCGGCAAGCCGGCTGCCGCGCGGCGGATAGATGCGCGTGCCCCGCGCCTCCTCGGCCTTCAGGAAGCCGCCGAGCCGCCGCGCCTCGGGGGTGGCGAGCACAGCGGCGAGCGCGGGGCGCCAGCTTTCGGGAACATGATCGAGCACGGGGCTTTCCTCAGCGATCGCTTGCGCCTAAGCCCGGCTCCCATGGCTGTCCATTTCCACGAGGAAGATCTCCCCGAAGGCGTGCTTGCTCCCGGTCCGGTCGCGGTCGATACCGAGACCATGGGGCTTGTCACGCCGCGCGACCGGCTGTGCCTCGTCCAGATCGCCGATGGGCGCGGCGACGAGCATCTTGTCCGCTTCGCCCCCGGCTCGACCTATGCCGCCCCCCGGCTGCGCGCGGTGCTGGCCGATCCGGCGCGGCTCAAGCTCTATCACTTCGCGCGTTTCGATCTTGCCGCGATCCGGCACTATCTGCAAACCGTCGCCGCGCCGGTGTTCTGCACCAAGATCGCCAGCAAGCTGGTGCGCACCTATACCGACCGCCACGGGCTCAAGGATCTGGTGCGCGAACTGCTCGGCAGGGAGCTGTCGAAGCAGCAGCAGTCGAGCGACTGGGGCGGCGCCGAACTGAGCGAGGCGCAGCGCGAATATGCGGCGAGCGACGTGCGCTACCTCCACGCCTGCCACGCGATCCTCGTCGAACGGCTGGCGCGCGAGGGCCGCAGCGCGCTTGCCGCCGCCTGCTTCGACTTCCTGCCGCATCGCGCCGCGCTCGATCTTGCCGGCTGGGCCGAACACGACATCTTCAGCCACGAATCGGCGTGACGCTTCGCGCCGATCTCCTGCGCGATCGCCGGCGGGTGTTCGCGACGCCCGGCAGCTCGCATGACCGGATCATCCATCTGCTCGGCGCAGTCCTGCCCGCGGGTGTCGGGGTGGTGGCGGCGGCGATGGTGATCACGCCGCTGTTTCCGCGCAGCGAGGTCAGCTTTCTGCTCGATCGCAACCGGGTGGCGGTAACCTCCGAGCGGCTGAAAGTCGCCGATGCGGTCTATCGCGGCCTCGATCAGCGCATGCGCCCCTTTTCGATCACCGCGCAAAGCGCGATCCAGCATTCGGCGCGGCTGCCGGTCGTCGCGCTCAGCCAGCTTTTCGCCGACCTCCAGCTTGCCGACGGTCCGGCGCGGCTGACGGCGCCGAGCGGCGATTACAACATGCGCAGCGATCACCTGCTGGTGCACGGCCCGGTCGATTTCCTGGCGAGCGATGGCTATCACATGGTGACGAGCGCGGTCGATGTCGATCTCAGGACCCGCACCGCGCAAGGCAGCGGCGGGGTTTCGGGGACGATCCCGTCGGGCACCTTCAGCGCCGACCGGATCTCGGCCGATCTTGCGACCGAGAATGTCGTGCTCGAAGGGCACGCGCGCTTGCGCATGGTGCCGGGCAAGCTCAGGATGCCGAAATGACGCTTTCTTTCCGTGTCCTCGCGGCCGGCCTGGCGCTGGTGGCGGCCGCGCCAACGCCCACGCCCGCCCTCGCGCCAACTTCCGCGCCAACCCCCGCCGCCGCCTCGTCCGGCCCGCATGACAGCAATGCGCCGGTCAATTACGAAGCCGACCGCATCGAGCTGCAGGACAAGGCCGATCGCGTGCTGCTATCCGGCAATGTCGTGATCACCCAGGCCGATCTCACCATGCATTCGCCGCGCGCGGTGGTGGCCTATACCAACAATGGCGCGATGCAGATCCAGCGGCTCGACGCCACCGGCGGCGTGACTGTCGTGCGCGGCGACGAGACCGCGACAAGCGATGTCGCGACCTATGATTTCAACGCCCGGCTCATCACCATGGTCGGGCATGTCGTGGTCCGGCGCGGAACCCGGGACGAGCAGCACAGCGGCCGGCTGGTGATCGACCTCAACACGCATATCACTACCACCGATGCCGGGCCGGGCGGTCGCGTTTCGGGCACTTTCGCGGTTCCCAAGCATGACAAGACCAGTCCGTGACGCGGGCGGCGCGCCCTCGCTGACCCGGCTGCGCCGGCTGTTGCTCGCGCTGATCGCACCGCGGCCGATGGAGGCGGCGCAGCTCGCGCGGCTGCGCGATGCGGACTGGGCGCGGATCGCGGCGATGGCGCAGGACCATCGCCTCGGCCCGCTGCTCCACCACCGCTGTGCCGGGCTGGCGGAAATCCCGTCGCCGCTGCGCGAAATCTGGCGCAACGCCTACCGCGCGAGCGCGCTTGCGGCGATGGCGATGAAGGCCGGGCTGGAGCGTGTGACCGCACGGCTCGAAGGCGCGGGGTTGGCGCCGGTCGCGCTCAAGGGCGCCTGGCTTGCCTGGCATGGCTATCGCGATCCGGCGCTGCGGCCGCTGCGCGATCTCGACCTGCTGCTCACCCCCGACAGCGTGCTCGATGCCCATGCGCTGCTCGAAGCCGACGGCTATCGTCCGCTGGCGCCGCCCGAAATGCCCCTCGCGGCGCAGTTGCGCTTCGACAAGCACCTGCCCGAACTCGTCTCGCCGGACGGCATCGTGGTCGAGTTGCACCACCGGCTGTGGGAGCCGGATGGCCGGCTCGACCACGCCATGCCGCAGGACGATGCCGCGGGCTTTCGCCGCCGCGCCTCGCGCTGCGGCGCGATCCTTTATCCCGCGCCCGAGGACATGCTGGCGCATCTGCTGATCCATGCGACCTATGGCCATCGGCTCGACTGCGGGCCGCTGGTGCTGGCCGACATCGCCGCGCTGCTCGATCGCTGCCCGATCGACTGGCCCGCCTTCTGGCAGCGCGCGGCAGGCGAGGGATGGCGCCCGGGCGCGCGGCTGCTGCTGGCCGTGGCCGAACAGCAGGGTATGATCGCGCTGCCGCTGCCGGCCGAGGCGGGGCCACCGCCCCCCGCAATGGTGCTCGACGCCTTTCCCGATCTCGTCCTCCCGCCGCTGGAGACCCGGCAGAACGCGGCGGTCATCGCCTCGGGGCTTGCCGGCGGCGCGGCGGCGCTGCGCCGCCGGACGTTGGGACGGCGCCGCGCGGGTGGCGTCGAGGAACCGCGCGACATGCGAGCCGAGGGCGGCTTTGCCGGCTGGGCCGGGCGCCGGCTGTGGCGCCTCGCGGGCCAGCTGGCAAAGCCCGGGCTGTGGCGGCAGGCGCGCGCGCTCGCCCGTTTCAGCCGCTGGCTCGACGCGGCGGCGGATGCGAACGGCGCCTGACACCGCAGTTTGTCGAATCGGGCTTGCCTGCCAGCTTTGCCGCTCCGGACGGATACGTGGATAATCCGGGTTCGCCCCTTGTCTTGATTCGGCGGCGTATTACGCAATTGCCCGTATGAACTTCATGCTGAACGGGCGACCCGACAAGGCTGCGTCCCGGCGCGAGCCACTGGCGGGGAAAACCGCGCTCATCACCGGCGTCACCGGGCAGGACGGCGCCTATCTGACGCGGCTGCTGCTCGACAAGGGGTATCGCGTCCATGGGCTCAAGCGGCGCTCGTCCTCGTTCAACACCGGCCGCATCGACGATATCTACGAGGATCCGCACAAGCCCGATCCGCAACTGACGCTGCATTACGGCGACATGACCGATTCAACGAACCTCATCCGGATCGTTCAGGAAACCCAGCCCGACGAAATCTACAATCTGGCGGCGCAGAGCCATGTCCAGGTCAGCTTCGAGACGCCCGAATATACCGCCAATGCCGATGGGCTGGGCACGCTGCGTCTGCTCGAGGCGGTCCGCATTCTCGGACTCGAACACCGCACCCGCTTCTACCAGGCCTCGACCTCGGAGCTTTACGGGCTGGTCCAGACGGTGCCGCAGGGCGAGGCGACGCCGTTCTACCCGCGCAGCCCCTATGCGGTTGCCAAGCTCTATGCCTACTGGACCGTGGTCAATTACCGCGAGGCCTATGGGCTTCATGCCTCGAACGGCATCCTGTTCAATCATGAAAGCCCGCTGCGCGGCGAAACCTTCGTCACCCGCAAGATCACCCGCGCCGCCGCCGCGATCCGGCTCGGCCGGCAGGAGGTGCTCTTTATCGGCAATCTCGATGCCCGCCGCGACTGGGGGCACGCGCGCGAATATGCGCGCGGCATGTGGCTGATGCTGCAACAGGACGAACCCGGCGATTATGTGCTGGCGACCGGCACCACCACCAGCGTGCGCACCTTTGCCGAATGGGCCTTCGCCGATGCCGGGATCACGCTCGAATGGCGTGGCGCAGGCGTCGATGAGAAAGGCTATTGCGCGCGCTCGGGCAAGCTGTGCGTCGCGGTCGATCCGCGCTACTTCCGCCCCACCGAGGTCGACCTGCTGGTGGGCGATCCCGGCAAGGCGCGCGAACGGCTGGGCTGGCAGGCGGAAACCAGCGTCCGCGACATGGCGCGCGAAATGGTCGAGGCCGATCTGGCGCTGTTCGC
>JAGWPW010000147.1 GCA_028870315.1 Sphingomonadales bacterium
CATGTATAATCTCGATGCCAGCATTCGCGACTTCGCGCACGCCTGCTTCAATTACAGCCTCGGTCGCGGCTGGCCGCTCTACCTCTCCACCAAGAACACGATCCTCAAGGCCTATGACGGCCGCTTCAAGGATATCTTCCAGCAGATTTACGACAGTGAATACAAGACGAAGTTCGAAGCTGCTGGCATCGAATATCAACATAGACTGATCGACGACATGGTCGCGAGCGCGCTCAAATGGAGCGGCAAGTTCGTCTGGGCCTGCAAGAACTACGACGGCGACGTGCAGTCGGACACCGTCGCGCAGGGCTTTGGCTCGCTCGGCCTCATGACCTCGGTGCTGATGAGCCCCGACGGCAGGACCGTCGAGGCCGAGGCGGCACATGGCACCGTCACCCGCCACTACCGCATGCACCAGCAGGGCAAGGCGACATCGACCAATCCGATCGCCTCGATCTTCGCCTGGACCCGCGGTCTCATATACCGCGGCCGGTTCGACAATACCCCCGATGTGGTGCGCTTTGCCGAAACGCTCGAAAGGATCTGCATCGAGACCGTCGAGAGCGGCAAGATGACCAAGGATCTCGCGCTGCTGATCGGGCCTGACCAGAACTGGCTGACGACCGAGGGCTTCTTCGAGGCGATCGTCGAAAATCTCGAAGCCGAAATGAAGAAGTGGTGAGCCCCGGCCGCGTGCGGGCGGACCGGTAAACCGGCGCCTGAAGCCTGAGCGACGGCGATGGAATCGGACGCCTTGACCCCCTCCCCGGCGGGGAGGGGATGGAGGCGGCGTGCGCATGGCTCGCCCTTGTAAAGGCGCTGCGCGGTGACGAAAGGACGCCGCCGCTCTAAAAATCACGCTTTGATCCGAAAGCTCGTCACCTGCCGCCCCCCGCAGGCTCGCATCGATGCGGACGCCGGCTGCGGGATCGACGCCGCAGGATGGTGGGCCCGGCAGGATTCGAACCCGCGACCTAGCCGTTATGAGCGGCCAGCTCTAACCGCTGAGCTACAGGCCCGTCATCCGCGCGCGCGGGCGAAATCCCGCGATTGCCGTTCGCCGTTAGCCGCCGGCTCCGCTTCAGGCAAGTTCGACGCTTGCCATCAGTTCCTTCGCGCTCGTCGGGCGGACGCCGCGCGCCTTGAGGACGGCGAACACCGTCCGCCACCAGTCGTAGAAGGCATCGAGATCGGCATTGCTGCGGACATAGGGCGTGTGCCCCGGGCACAGCGACGGGCTGTGGAACGAAAAGACCAGCAGCGGCAGCCGTTCGGTGAGCGCGGCGGCAATCGCCCGCACCGCCTCGCGCCCGGTCACCCCTTCCGGGGTCAGCGGGATGCGTTCCAGCAGGCGGGTGCGGGCGAACAGTCCGCGCAGGCGCGGCGCGCGTGACAGCGCCGGATAAAGCGTCGCGCCCGCCCGGCGCAGCGCGCCGCAATACAGCGTGGTCAGCGGCACTTCCATGAGCGATCCTGGCGGCCCCACCCACCACGGGCGGATCGGCATGGCGCGATAATCGGGGCCGCCCGCATCGCTGTAGTCGAAGCGGGCGCGCACCGAGCTGTCGATCGCCACCCCTGCCTCGCGCAGGATGCTGGCGGTGTTCGTGCCCGCGCCATAGCGGCCAGCGCGATAGACGAGCGGCTCGGCGCCGAGCCGTTCGACGATCCGCTCGCGCAGGCGGGAGAGTTTCGCGATTTCGAGTCCTATCGGAAGATTTCCAGAAAAACTGTTATAATCGTTGACATTCTCTGTGAAAGGCGGGTTGACCCAGGGGTGCAGCTGAATGCCGATTTCCGCCTTGCCGGCGGCCAGTGCCGGGCCAAGGATCTCGGCGGCGAGCGGCGAATCGGCGACCGGATAATCGACGAGATAGAGCGGCGCGACCGCGAAGCCTTCGCAGAACTGCTGGAACTTGCGCAATGTCGGCAGGCTGTCGAGCCGGTAGCGGTTGCGGGCGAACGGCTGGCTCCAGTCGAATTCCTCCTCGGTATCGACGGTCAGCAGGAAGCGCGGGCCGGTGCCGGCGCGAAACCGCACCATCTGCAAGGCTTGCGGCAGATCGGCAATGCGTGCGTCGCCCATCAGGCAGCAGCCCTTGAATGCAGGGGGCCGGCGCCTGGGCGCGGGCTGGGATTACACCGCCAGCGCGTCCTGCCCGGCATGTGCCGCGGATGCGCGCAAGGGCAGCTTCAGATTAAGCCTTCCCTGCAAGCGCGCAAGGGTGCCGCCGACGGCGAGCGCCTCGCTTCGCGCCAGCCGCAGGGCAAAGCCCGTGCCGAGCAGGCCGCCGGCCCGCACACCGTCCGCTTCGCGCGGGGCTGAATGGTAGAGCTGCCGGTCATCCAGCGCGGCAAGGCCTGCCGGCAGGTCGAGGCTCAGCCGCGCCGCGCCGCCATCGCGGTCGAGCGTGAGTGCCAGCGTCTCGCCCGCCGCCGCCTCGCTCGCGAGCGTCGACAGGATCCGCCAGCACAGCCTTTCGCCTTCGACCGGTGCGAGGCCGACCACCAGCGGCGCATCGGGCGGAGTGAACGCCAAGCCCGCCCCGCGTGCGGCGAGCGGCGGCGACATTCGCGCCACCGCGCCCGAAAGGATCTCGGCAAGGTCGCATTCGCCACTCGCCAGCGTCAGGCGCCCGGTTTCGAGACCGGCCAGCCGGTCGATCTCCTCGATCGCGGCGAGCATATGCGCGGCGTCGGCCGCGATCGTCGCGGCGAGCGCGCGGTATTCATGCGGCGTCGGGCCGAACAGCTGCTGCTGGATGATTTCGGCGAAACCCTGGATCGCGTTCACCGGATTGCGCAGCTCGTGCAGCATCTGCCGCATTTCGTCGGCTTCGCGCTGGTGCGTCGGGGCGGCGGCGGCGAGCCGGCGAAAGCGGCCGATATGGCCCAGAAAGCGGCCGCCATCCTCGGTGAAGCGTGGCAAAGCGTCGAGCTGCCAGGAACCCGCGATCGCCGGCGCGCCACCGAGGTCGAGCGGGCAGGCGCGGATCGGCTGCTGGAGGCGGATCGCGCGTGCCAGCTCCGCCCGGTCGCCGAGTTCGATGCCGATCACCATCGGCGCGATCTCGGGCTGGCTCCAGTCGATCCGGCCGGCTGCATCGCTGGCGAAATCGAAACCGGCGATGCGCGCCGCCGCCGCCGTTGCCGCTTCGCCCAGCGGCAGCTGCGGCGAATCGCCCGGCTGGAGCGGCGCTGCCGCCTCGTCACGCGCGCGGCGAAAGGCCTCGATGCGGCGCACGATCGCGCCGATGCCGCCGTTTGCCTCGGCGGCCGGCGCCTGCGCCTGCGCCTCGCTCTCGCCCGCCGGAAGCGCGCGCGCGCCGATGCCGAGCCTTGCCAGCAGCCGTGCGGCGCGCGGGCCGATGTCTGGCCGGTCGCGCATCGCGGCGAGCGCGATCGGCGATAGCGCGGGAACGAGGTCGAGCCATTCCTCGTCTTCGAGCCGCGCGGCGGCGATCGCGGCGGCGGCGACCTGCGGCTCGGCATCGGCAAGGCTTGCCACCAGCCGCGGCGCGCGCAGCCGCAGCGCCGGCTCGCGCAGCATCGCGGCGCGGTCGGCGGCGGGGATCAGCGCGGCGAGCCGGGCGAGCCGGGCATGGCCTTGCTCGATGAGCGCACCGCTCGCGGTGACGGGCGCGGTGCCGAGCAGGTCGAGCAGCTGGCGATACTGGACGCGCGCCTGCGCCGCGCCGCTGGTTCGCAGGCGCAACTCGGTGGCGAGGCGGTCGTCATGGTGCATCGAATAGCAAACACTGGCCTGCCGCGGGGCGGGCGGGGCGGCGGGTTGCCGCGCCTTCGCTTCGCGTCGGCACTCGCTCTATCAGCTTGGCGACCGCGAAAAAGCCCGGCTGAGGGCGCTGTCGCATCCTGGGACGTTTGCGCGCGCGAATAATAATGTTATCCGTCGCGCCCGGCACCCGCGTGGATTATTTCCCGTCGGTGAAGACGACAGGGCGGGGAATCCAGCAGCATCATGTCCACTCTCGATCAGGTCGATCGGCATCTGCTTGTCGAGTTGCAGGCGCAAGGGCGTATCACCAATGTCGAGCTGGCGCAGCGCGTCGGCCTTACCGCGCCGCCCTGCCTGCGCCGGGTGCGTGCGCTCGAAGCGGCGGGGCTGATCCGCGGCTATCACGCCGATCTCGACCCGGTCCGGCTGGGCTTCGCGATCACCGTCTTCGCGCTCGTCAGCCTCAAGAGCCAGGCCGAGGATGCGCTGCGCCAGTTCGAGGATCACGTCCGCGCGCTGCCCGAGGTGCGCGAATGCCACATGCTGAACGGCGAGATCGACTTCATCCTGAAGATCGTCAGCCGCGACCTGCAAAGCTTCCAGGAATTCCTGACGAGCAAGCTGACGCCTGCCCCCAATGTCGCCAGCGTCAAGACCTCGCTGACGATCCGCACGTCGAAGCAGGTGCCGGGCGTACCGCTGGAGAAATGAAGGCCGGGAGCAGAATGCGTGGTTTCTGAATCGCGCACTCTGCTCCCGGTCTTTGGCGCCGCATCGCATTTTTCCGTAAGCCGGCGCCCGTTTTTCGGCGCGATGCTCTAGGCATTGCGCTCCCTGAGCCACTCTTCGAGCCACTTGATCGAATAGTTTCCGTCGCGGAAATCCTCCTCCTCCAGCAGCGCCTGGTGGAGCGCGATCGAGGTCTCGACGCCCGCGATCACCATCTCGCCGAGCGCGCGTTTCAGCCGCATGATGCAGCCTTCGCGGGTGCGGCCATAGACGATCAATTTGGCGATCATCGAATCGTAATAGGGCGGGATGCGGTAGCCCGCGTAAAGCCCGCTATCGACGCGGACATGCATGCCGCCCGCGGCGTGATAGCCCGACACCAGCCCCGGCGAGGGCGTGAAGTTCCAGGGATTTTCGGCGTTTATCCGGCATTCGATGGCATGGCCGGCAAAGGCGATGTCCGCCTGCGCCACCGACAGTTCGCGCCCCTCGGCGATGCGGATCTGCTCGCGCACGAGGTCAACGCCGGTGATCGCCTCGGTCACCGGATGCTCGACCTGGAGGCGGGTGTTCATCTCGATGAAGTAGAATTTTCCCGCTTCCCAGAGGAATTCGATGGTGCCCGCGCCGCGATAGCCCATCTGCGCCATCGCCTGCGCGACAACGCCACCCATGCGCGCGCGCTCATCGGCCGAGATCACCGGCGAGGGCGCCTCTTCGAGCACCTTCTGGTGGCGGCGCTGGAGCGAGCAGTCGCGCTCGCCGAGATGGATCGCCTTGCCGCGTCCGTCGCCGAAGATCTGGAACTCGATATGGCGCGGATTGCCGAGATATTTTTCGAGATAGACGGTATCGTCGCCGAAGGCAGCCCTGGCTTCGCTGCGCGCCTGGCCGAACTGGCTGGCGAGTTCGTCGGGCGCGGTAACCACCTTCATGCCGCGCCCGCCGCCGCCCGACGCGGCCTTGACGATCACCGGATAGCCGATCTCTTCGGCGAGCCTTGCCGCCTGTGCCGCATCGGCAACCGCGCCCGCCGATCCTGGCACCAGCGGCAGGCCGAGTGCGCCGGCGGTGGTCTTGGCGCTGACCTTGTCGCCCATGGTGCGGATATGTTCGGGCTTGGGGCCGATCCAGGTAATGCCATGCGCCTCGACGATCTCGGCGAAGCGCGCATTCTCGGAAAGGAAGCCATAGCCGGGGTGGATCGCGTCGGCCTGGGTGATCTCGGCGGCGGAGATGATCGCCGCGACGTTGAGATAGGAATCGCGCGCCGGCGGCGGGCCGATGCAGACCGCGTGATCGGCGAGGCGGACATGCATCGCCTCGGCATCGGCGGTCGAATGCACCGCCACGGTCTCGATGCCCATTTCATGCGCGGCGCGGTGGATGCGCAGCGCGATTTCGCCGCGATTGGCGATGAGAATGCGCCGGATCGCCATGCGTCAGGCGATCGTGACGAGCGGCTGGTCGTATTCGACCGGCTGGCCGTTCGTGACCAGCACCGCGCTGATCGTGCCGGCGCGCGGTGCGGTGATCGGGTTCATCACCTTCATCGCCTCGATGATCACCAGCGTTGCACCGGCGGCGACCTTCTGGCCCACGGCGATGAACGGCGCAGCGTCGGGCTCGGGCGAAAGATAGGCGGTGCCGACCATCGGCGAGCGCACCGCCTGGCCATCGGGCGCGGCGGCGGGGGCTTCGGCGGCGACGGCGGCCGGCAACGGCGGCGCAGGCGCCGCGGCGACCGGCGCCACGGCCAGCGGAGCGCCCTGCCGCGCGACGCGGATGCGGCGTCCGCCGTCCTCGACCTCGATCTCGGTAAGCCCCGCTTCGCCAAGCAGTTGGGCGAGTTCGCGCACCAGCGCCGCATCGACGTTCATGGCTGCGCTGCTATTGGTTCCGCTCATCCGCCTGCCCCGAAAAGAACGTCGCCCTATCGCCGTGGCGATGCGGCGGCAAGGGTGTGGGTGATTTATCCGCCGAATGTCGCTGTGGCAGCAAGCGCGAGCAGGTAGCTTTCGGCGCCGAAACCGGCGATCGTTCCCTTCGCGGCGCGGCCGACGAAGCTGCGATGCCGGAAGTCCTCGCGCGCATGCGGGTTGGAAAGATGGACCTCGATCACCGGCACGCCGATCGCCTTGATCGCGTCATGCAGCGCGATGCTGCTGTGGGTGAAGGCGCCGGCGTTGAGCAGAACCGCACGCGCCCCCTTCGCCTGTGCCTCGTGCAGCCAGTCGACGAGATGGCCCTCGTGGTTCGACTGGCGGATATCGACCGCAAGCCCGAGTTCGCGCGCCCGGTCCTCGATCCGCCCGGCGATCTCGTCGAGCGTGTCATGCCCGTAGATCGCAGGCTCGCGTGTGCCGAGCAGGTTGAGATTGGGGCCGTTCAGCACATAGACCAGATCGCCTGACATCATGGATTTCCTCATCTTATGGATTGAAATTCATAAATCAATTGAACGATTTGGCAAGCCCCGCGGGACGCACGCATAATTGACACACCACGCGGTTTTGCCAATACCCCGCGATGGGACCGGAAAAATCGGCCCGCCACCACAGGAGAAGGGGATGCTTAAGAAACTCGTGGCCGAGTTCCTCGGGACCGGCTGGCTGGTGCTGGGCGGTTGCGGCGCGGCGGTGCTGGCCGCGGCTTTTCCGCAGACCGGGATCGGCTTTGCCGGCGTCGCGCTGGCCTTCGGGCTGACGGTGCTGACCATGGCCTATGCGATCGGCCATGTCTCTGGCTGTCATCTCAATCCGGCGGTCACGGTCGGGCTGTGGGCGGGCGGCCGGTTTCCGGCGCGCGACATCGCCGGCTATGTGCTGGCGCAATGCCTCGGCGCGATCGCCGGGGCAGGGGTGCTGTGGTTGATCGCCAGCGGCCATGCCGGCTTCAGCAATGCCGGCGGTTTCGCCGCCAACGGCTATGGCGACCATTCGCCGGGGGGCTACACGCTGGCCGCAAGCTTTCTGTGTGAGACGGTGATGACCTTCGGCTTTCTGCTGGTCATCATGGGCGCGACGCATGGCCGCGCCCCGCGCGGTTTCGCGCCGCTGGCGATCGGCCTGTGCCTGACGCTCATCCACCTTATCAGCATTCCGGTGACCAACACTTCGGTCAATCCGGCGCGCAGCCTTGGCCCGGCGCTGTTCGCACCCGGCTGGGCGCTCGGCCAGCTCTGGCTGTTCTGGGTCGCGCCGCTGCTCGGCGGCGTGCTGGGCGGGGCGACCTATCGCTGGCTGAGCCCCGACGATGCGGCGCAGGACGTGACGGGGGGCTGACGAACGGCCCGCCGGCCGCATGTCCGCAAAGTTGGTCGGGACGAGAGGATTCGAACCTCCGACCCCCACACCCCCAGGGGCTGGTTCTGCGCGCGATGCCAAGCGGCATCAA
Source organism: Sphingomonadales bacterium (assembly GCA_028870315.1). Classification (GTDB taxonomy): domain Bacteria; phylum Pseudomonadota; class Alphaproteobacteria; order Sphingomonadales; family Sphingomonadaceae; genus Novosphingobium. The sequence goes on from JAGWPW010000147.1 coordinate 7,862, forward strand.
ATCGTTCTAATGCGAATATGCGCGAGGCAAACGGGTGTGGCTTGGCCGAGCCGATGTGCTGGGCGTAGCCGAGGCGCGCGAGAGCGCACGCGCCATCCTATCCGATGTCTATCGCGGTATTGATCCCATTGCGGCGCGCAAGCCCAAGCTGGAAGTGCCCACCTTCCGGACCTTCCTTGATGGGGGCTATACCATGTGGGCGAAGGCCAACCAAAAGGCCCACGCGCAAAATCTGAAACGGCTGGCCACCGCCTTCAAGGCGCTCCTCGACAAGCGGATGGATTCGATCACCGGCCTGGACATTGAACGCTGGCGAGCCGGTGAGATTGACCGTGGCCTGAGCCTTGAAACCATCAACCGCGATATTTTCGTCGATCAAGGCGGCTTTCAAGCGGGCGGTAGATTGGGAACTGATCGGGACCAATCCGCTCGCCAAGGTCAAGAAATCGCGCACGGATGATTGCCTGAAAGTGCGGTATTTGAGCGACGCCGAGAAAGGCCGTCTTCGCGACAGCCAGTCGGTTAAAACGACGGAAGCCGGCGGCATTTGCGGCTATGACGCGGGCAAGAGGGTGAAGGGCAGGAAGCGCCATATCGTCACCGACACCTGCGGCTTTCTGCTGTTCATCCTGATCCATGCCGCCGATATCCAGGACCGCGATGGGGCCGTCGATGTGCTCAAGGCGATCCGTTTCCGCTTCCCCTGGCTGCGACACATCTTCGCCGATGGCGGCTATGCCGGCGACAAGCTCAGGCAAGCCCTGTGCGGGCACGGCGACTGGACGTTGGAGATCATCAAGCGATCCGACAAGGCCAAGGGTGTCGAGGTTCTCCCCCGCCGCTGGGTGGTCGAGCGCACCTTCGCATGGCTCGGACGATGCCGCCGCCTCGCCAAGGATTGGGAACACTCCGTCCAGAGTTCCACCGCATGGGCCATCATCGCATCCATCCGCATGATAACCCGCAGAATCGCTAGGGTCACAGCCCCTCACAAGGGCTTTTGACTCCGACTCTTAGACGCAGCGCCGACATCGAGGGAAGGCTCAGCGAAATGCCGGCATGACTTCCCGGGCAAAGGTTTGCGCGTAATGCTGGAAGCGCTCGGCCGGCAGTCCGGGCGGCATCATCATCATGTAGTGATCGAGCGGCATTGCCGCCTGCATCGCCTTGAACTTGGCAATGGCTTCATCGGGGGTGAGAATTTCCATCGTCCCGCTGGCCTTGAACGCATCGAGTCCCATCGGCGTGAAGCTGTCCTGGCCCATCGCCTTGTCCTCATTGAAGTAGTCGGCATAGCTGTTGTTGACGTGGTGGAAGTGGGGAGAAAGTTCCTCGATGGCTGCTTGCCGATCTGTCGCGACGACCGTCATCAACCCGGTCACGCGCAATTTTGCCGACGTCGGATCGCGGCCCTGTTCGGCGAGCCTGGCGGCGTAGCCATCGAAGGTTTCGGCACTGCCCACATAGCCGTCGCCATAGCGGGCGACGCGCTCAACCGCCTTGGGCGCAAACCCGCCGATATAGAGCGGGATGCGGCCGCGCGGCGCAGGCGGCAGCAGTTGCGCGCCCTGGAACTGGTACCACTGGCCGTCGTAGTCCAGGCATTCACCCGCCCACAGCCGGGTGACGATCTCCAGCCATTCATCGAACATGCGGCCGCGTCTGGTGAAGTCCACCCCGAACGCCGCGGTCTCGCGCTTGCGATAGCCGATGGCGAGACCAATCTCGAGCCGGCCCCGGGCGATTATATCCAGCACCGCGACATCGGTGGCGAAACGCACCGGGTTGTACAGCGGCGCCAGGGCGATTGCCGAGCCGAGCTTGATCCGGCTGGTCCGCGCCGCCATCGCCGTCAGCGCCACCAGGGGGGAAGGGATGTAGCCATCCTCGGACAAGTGGTGCTCGGGCACCCAGGCGCCTGCGAAGCCGGCATCCTCGGTCCACGCGACGAGGTCGAGGATCTCGGCATAGAGATCGTCCCACTTGCGCCGGAATTGCGGCGGATTGCGAAAATCGAACAAGTATCCGAACGTCAGCTTGCCGCTCATCGAACTCTCCCCGATCCGGTTCCTGTGCTTACGCCAGCGCGCCAATGGTGTGCGCCAGTCGGTCGTACCAGGCCACGTCCATAATCAGCCATTGCGTTGCATAGACCACGGTGAACCACGCGAAAGTGAGCGGCAGTGGCCAGCGCAAGTTGCCGTTGCGGCGGTCGATCATGATCAGGATGCCGAGGGTGACAAGGATCGTCAGGTAAGTCGGGTGCATGGCATGGTTCAGGCCGTCCATGCTGCGCCAGATCAGGATGTTGTACATGCGCGCCAGCGCCGGGACGATCGAGGTCATCACTGTCGCGCCGATCAGGCGAGAGTGCAGGTGGCGGTCCTTGCGGAACCGGATCGCGCTGCCGAACAGCAGGAACAGCAGCGGCATGTCGGCAAAATCGCTGTAGCCGAAGAACTTGGCGACCGGGAACGGCAGCTTCGATGCCGGCGATAACATCATCGCCATCATCTGCAGGCTGGAGCCGACCATCGCCACGAACAGCCCCAGCGAGCACCAGCCGAGAATGCGATGGACGCGGTACTTTCCCCGGCCGATCAGCGTGGCCTGCGTCAGCACCAGCAACAGCCAGCCAATCATCGTCCAGCCGTGAATCAGGTGCGCGGCATCGACGCTGCCCAGCCGCATGAAGAAGGTCGGCAGGAAGCCGATGGCAGTGGCAACCAGCCCGACCCATACCATCGCGATCGAGCCGGCAAACGGGGTGGCGCGCCTGGCCTTGCGCGGTGGCGCCGAAGCCTGTGCCTGGGTTGCCATGTCTCTCTCCTCACTTTCGCCCTTGCCGAGCGCATCCTGATAGATATGGCAGTATGATTGACAGATCGATCAATCAAATGCAAGTCCGCTCCTGTCGAAATTGAACGTGATCGAACCGGGAGTGGAGATGGCCTGCGAATTGACTGCGCTGCGCGATGCGCGTGAACTTGATATTGCCGGGCTCAAGGCTCGCTATCGCGCAGAGCGTGACAAGCGGGTGCGTCGCGACAGCGGCGATCAGTATGTTCGTCCGGTCGACGAATTCGCCAAAACCTATGCGCATGATCCGCATATGCCGCGTGTCGAGCGGGCGCCGGTGGTCGAGGACCTGGAAGTGGCGGTGCTTGGCGGTGGCTGGACCGGGCTGCTTGCCGGGTATCACTTGCGGCAGGCCGGTGTAACCGACTTCCGCCATATCGAGCACGGCGGCGATTTCGGCGGGGTCTGGTACTGGAACCGCTACCCGGGCATCCAGTGCGACAACGATGCCTACACTTATTTGCCACTGCTTGAAGAGACCGGGTTCATGCCGTCGCAGAAGTTCGCCGATGGCAAGGAAATCCAGAAATATTGCCGGCTGATCGGTGAGAGGTTCGGCTTCTATGACAAGGCACTGTTCCACACCATCGTCTCGGCGCTGAAATGGGATGCGGGCAGCGAACGCTGGCAGATTGTCACCGGCCGCGGCGACGAGATCCGCGCCCGCTTCGTGATCATGGCCGGCGGGCTGATGAACATGCCCAAGCTGCCAGGCATCCCTGGCATCGGTGAATTCAAGGGCAAGACCTTCCACACCGCGCGCTGGGACTATGACTACACTGGCGGCGCTTATGGCGATCCGGTACTCGACAAGCTGGCGGACAAGCGGGTGGCCATTGTCGGTACCGGAGCCACTGCGATCCAGGCGGTTCCTTTCCTTGCGCGCCATGCGCAGCACCTCCACGTCCTCCAGCGCACGCCCTCGCCAGTGGATGAGCGCCCGAATCCGCCGACCGATCCGGAGTGGGCAAAGTCACTGGCGCCCGGCTGGCAGGCAGCGCGGCAGGCCAACTTCCATCGCGGCGCGCAGGAAATGTTCCTGCCCGGCGAACCCGATCAGGTCTGTGATATCTGGACCGAGATCAGCCGCCACCTCGATGCCGAACTGGCTGTCACCGGCCGCACCGCACTGACGGTGGGCGAGATCGCCGCGCGGCGCGAAATGATCGATCATCGCGTCATGAACCGGCTGCGCAGCCGCATAGACGGGCTGGTCAACGATCCCGCCACCGCCGAAAAGCTCAAGCCGTGGTACCGCTTGCCCTGCAAGCGGCCGCTGTCGAACAACGAATACTACCCCAGTTTCAACCGCACCAACGTCAGCCTGCACGACGTTTCCACGACGCAAGGGGTGGAGCGGATTACGGCGCGCGGTTTCGTGGTCGATGGCGTCGAGCACGAAGTCGATTGCATGATCTTTGCCAGCGGCTTCGAGGTGACCAGCGATCTCGAACGGCGCTGGGGGATCGGCACGATCGAAGGGCGCGACGGCGTCTCGATCTATCAGCACTGGGCCGAGGGGCCGGAGACGCTGCACGGGGCGATGACCCACGGCTTCCCCAACATGTTCTTCACCGGCTATATTCAGGGCGCGCTCAATTCGACCACGACCGAGCAGTTCAACCGCCAGTCCGAGCACATTGCCTATATCATTGCCGAAGCGCAGCGGCGCGGTGCCTCTTATGTCGAGCCGACGCGAGCGGCGCAGGACGACTATGTCCGGCATTTCCGCGCAATCGAGGTCGATACCTCCGGCCTCGTCGCCGAATGCACGCCGAGCTATTACAACAACGAAGGCGAGGACAAGCCACGCTGGCTTCTGCTGCGCGGCTATGGCCACGGCTGGAACGCATTCCAGACCCTGCTGGCGAACTGGCGCAGCGCCGGCGACATGGCCGGGCTGCGGTTTGGACCGGGGAGCTGAATCTTGCGTTCAGTCCTTGTCGCAGGCAATCACCGCGTTGACCAACTGGTAGCTCTGCAACATCGGCGGCGTCCACTGCATGTCCGGCGCGCGGACGAGGCGCACCCCGGGGATGCGGAACAGCTTGTCGAGCAACATCCGGGTCTCGGCCAATGCCAGTTGCCAGCCGGGGCAGAAATGGGCGCCGTCGCCAAAGCTCATCCAGGCGCCGTTGTTCTTCAGCCTGGTGGCACGGGCCGGGTCGATCCGCGCCGGATCGGGGCCGACCACGGATTCATCCAGATTGGCGGCGCGAACGTTGAGCGAGAGCCGCTCGCCTTGTGCGATGACGCCGATCGCTGGATCGTCGGTCGTATCGGTGGCGGTGCGATAGATCATCGAGGCTTGCGGTTCGAGCCGCAGGATTTCCATCAGGATCGCGGTCTGTCCGGGTTCGTCCGCCGCGAGGAATTGTTCGCGCAGTGCAGCGTTGTCGAACATGTGCCAGGCGGCAACGACGATGAACTCGCGGGTCGTACCCTGACCCGCCAACCCGAAGGTCATGCATTCGACCATGATTTCCAGGCCCGAGCGGCCCTCGTCGAGCAGCTTGGAGATGACATCGTCGCGCCGCACATGCCGCCGCGCCGCCACCGCCGGCCGAACATCGCGCAGATAGAACGCCATCGCGTAGAACCAGGACTTGAACGGGGCGAGCAACTTGCCCAGCCCGCCGCGCCAGACCGCCGGCGCGCCATTGGCGCTCTCGATCCGGTGCATCAGCGGCAGCAGCGGCGTTTCGGTCAGGCCGATGATCTCGGCCACGACTTGCGCGGTCAGGTGGAAGCTGATCTCGTCGAGCAGCGCTTCACCTTTGGCGCGAAAGGCGGCGAGCAATGAATCGGTGGTGCGGGCAATGCCCGGCAGGTGCCGCGTTGCAATCGCCTTGGGCGTGAAGAAGCCGCTGATCGCGGCGCGCCGCCGCTTGTGCGCATCGCCATGCAGGAAGAAGATCGACGCCATCATCGGATCTTCGCGCTTGTTTGGTGCATCGGGTGCGCCATTCTGCCGCATCACCGCGTTGCGCAGCACCGCCCGCAGTTGGTCGAAGTGGCAAATATGCGTGGTGTCCACTTCCGGGATGACGAAGCGTGCGGCCATCGCCGCAGTCTTGCTGTCGGTATGATTGGAAAAAAACGGGCAGCTGCCGGATTCGGTTGCAGGCATGCTTGCTCTCCCCTGCATCTTGATAGATATATCAATATTATTGCTTAATTTATCAGCACAGGCGACTTCTGTCCAGACGGGTTCGGCTTCCATCGGTAGCCAAAATGCGCTTTGAGGATGCGAAGTATGGCGCAATAGCATGCGAGCACGGCCCGCTTGACAGGCCGGGAAAGGTTTGAATTGGCGCCTACCCGCAAGAACCTGCCGGCCGCCACGCAGGATGGCGCCAACTCGCGTGAGGCGATCCTGCGCGCCGCGCTCAAGGCCTTTGCCCGCGACGGCTACGATGGCGCTTCGATGCCCCGCATCGCGCGGCTGGCCAACGTGGCGCCGCCGCTGATCCACTACTACTTCGGCAGCAAGGAAAAACTCTGGCGCGAGACGGTCGATCATTCGCTCGGCGAATTGCGGCGGGAGGCGCTGGCGATCTGCACGGCAACCCGTGGCCTCGCCCCGCTGGATCGCCTGCGCGCGCTGCTGCAGGCCTATTGCCACTTTGCCGCCCGCTGGCCCGATCACTTCTTCATGATCATCGCCGAGGCGCGTTCCGATTCAGAGCGGTTCGCTTGGGTGCAGGCCAATTTTACCGGCATTCTGTTCGAGGAAGTGGTCGGTCTGCTGCGCGACGCCCGAGAGGCCGGCGCGATCCGTGATGTCAGGCTTGACCAGGTGGCGATCACCGTGATCGCCGGCATCCTGCTCAATTTCACGGTCTACCCATCAGGCAAAAACCCGGTCGATCTCGACGGGGAAACCAACCAATTCTGCGACCAACTGTTCGACATGCTGCTGCGCGGGATCGCCCGGGACTGACCAGTGCCGGCGAGCAGCACGGCAAATGCATTTTATGCTGAGCACCCGCGACTTCTCATTTGCCATCCACTCGGTGCACAAGGCCTACAAGGCGGTCATTCCCCAACCGGGCTTTGCCCAGCAGTTGCAGCCCCTTGGTCAGGCTGCGGTCGAGCACATACATTTCGGTGGCGACCCGGCTGTTCGGGCCGATGTCGGACAGCGCCTGCCCAGCGACATCGACCGCGCCGCTCGCGATCAAAGCCTCGGCCAGTGCGCAGTGGACATGGCCTACCCGCTCCGCCCGCAGTTTTGCGGCCATCACGGACAGGTTCGGGGGACAAGGGGGGGGGCGCCGCAACAGAACTAGGTATTCTAACTCCTCATTACGGAATACCGCAAGATGCATTGGACGCACGAAATTGGCACGCTAGGATTTGGCCGCAGAACAGCACCAAGCCTATAACCGGCGGTCTTGTGCCAGCCATGCAAGCGCAGGCGATAAGTTGCCGGCCCTTCGACTCCACCGGGAGCTGGATATGATCAACGTTGCCCCATTTGCCGACAGCACGCCCCTGATCGGCGATGGTGATGCCTTGCGCGCCCGCTGGGCGGAAGATGGCGCGCTCTATTTCCATGACGTCATCGATCCCAAGCTCATGGCCTGGGCGGAGCAGCACTATCGCAAGGCACTGGCGGACGAGGAACTGATTGATCTTGCAAACGAAGTGCCAGTCTGGACGGGCAAGAAGAGTGACACCTGGCGTCCCTGCGACGCGATCGGCACGACCGTGTGGCATGAAGTGGTCAGGCTGCCGATGCTCAACGCAATTTTGCGCGAGCTGTTCAAGGCCGATCCGGCATGGCTGCCGATCGTAGCCCACCGCTCGGCGTTTCCGGAAGGTCCGCTGGAAGAAGGCCAGAACATCTTTGCCGGCCAGCATCAGGATGCCTTCTTCAACGAAGGAATGAACTCGACGATCTGCTGGATGCCGGTGCGAGACATCCCGGACCTCGACCACGGGACATTCGCGGTGGCGCCGGGGACGCACAAGCTGGGCAACCTGCACGACCGCAATCACCCGCGCTACCGCGTGCCCGAGGACGCCATTCCGAAGGATATGTGGCGAACGGCGCCATACCGGGTGGGCGACGTTGTCATCTTCCGCGACGATACCGCCCATGCCGCGTTGCCGAACCTGTCCAACCAGTTCCGCCTGTCGCTGGACTTGCGCGTTGGATCATCGCTGGCCCCGCAACCCGTTGCCGGCACGGTCGACAGCGTCAACGGCCACGACGTGACGATCCGTTCGGACGATACCGGCGAACTGGTGACCGTTCACGTCTCTGAAGAAACCTTCATACGCGAGATGAACCCCTATCCACGCGTGCCGATCGGGGAACTTTCGCGCGTAGCCTATCCCGGCGCACGCGTGCTGGCGATGGCCGGCAAGGATCGCATGGCCAAGGTGCTGCGGCGCAACCGCTATTGAATGGGCGTGAGGGCGCGCCTTGCTGCGACTGAAGGCGACCCCTTTCGACCAAATCAAGTGGCAGCCGGGGAGACGGACATTGAACAAGCCAGCGGCCGCCATCGCCGGCTCGGGCGCGACACCCTACTATTTTCGCGGAAAGTCGGCCCCGCAGACCCAGTACGAGTTGATCGGCAAGGCGGTCATTGCCGCCTGCGTCGATGCCGGCATTGCCGTCACCGAGATCGACGGGCTCGTTTCCTATGCACACGGCTTCGAGGCTTCGAACATCTGCGAAATGCTCGGCATTCCCGAGCTTTCCTATGCGGCCACCGTAACCGGCCAAGGCGGCGGGTCGGCCGGCGTGCTCGACCTTGCCGCCTCGGCGATCGAGACCGGCCGGGCAAGGCATGTCGTCTGCATCGGCTGCAGCCAGCAACTGGGCGGGCACCGCTACGGCACTTCGCTCGCCAGCCTGGCGACGACGTCAACCGGGGTGTTCTCGCTGTTTGCCGGGCTGGTCGGACCGGGGCCGTCGATGGCGCTGCTCGCCCGCCGGCACATGCACAAATACGGGACCCGGCGCGAGGCTTTCGCCGAAGTGGTCATGGCCTCGCGCGACTATGCGCAGACCATGCCCGAGGCGATCCGCAAGAACCCGGTCACGCTCGACGACTACTTCGCCGCGCCGATGCTGGCGGACCCGCTGTGCCGGCTGGACTTCTGCCTGGAGACCGATGCGGCGCTGGCCTTTGTCGTCACCGGCAGCGACCGCGCCCGCGATCTGCGGCACAAGCCGGTCTACATCGAGGGCGCGGCACACGGCGGCGGCGGCGATTGGGGGCGCGGCTTCCTGTCGCTGAACATGCCCGACGATGTGTTCGCCAGCGCCGGCTCCGAACGGGTCGCCCGGCAGGTCTATGCCCGCGCCGGCGTCAGCGCGAAGGACATCGACGTCGCGCTGATCTACGACCATTTCTCGCCGCTGGTGGTGATGCAACTGGAAGACTACGGCTTTTGCCCGCGTGGCGAAGGCGGGCGGTTCGTCGAGAGCGGGGCGATCCGTCCGGGCGGCGCGATCCCAGTCAACCCGCACGGCGGCCATCTTTCCGAATGCTACGCCATCGGCATGACCCACATCCGTGAAGCCGTCGAGCAGTTGCGCGGAACCGCTGTCAACCAGGTGCCGGACGCCCGCCTTGCGCTTGTCACCGGCGGCCCCGCACCGGTGCCGGTGAGCGCGGCTATCCTCGGGAATTGAACATGATCAGCACAGCCCCCGCCATTGCCGATATCCCGCTGCCGATCGACCAATGGACCCAGCCGTTCTGGAGTGCGGCTTGCCGATGCGAGTTGGTGATGCCGTGCTGCGCCGACTGCGGCACCTGGCGCTGGCCGCCGGGTCCGTTCTGCCCCCACTGCCTTTCGCAGGCCATCGCGTGGCAGCTTGCCGGGCCGGCCAGGCTCTACAGCTTCGCGATAGTCCACCGGCCCGGTCCAACCCCGGCCGACTCGCCGCAGGCCATCGTGCCCGGGCTGGTCGAATTCCCCGAAGCTGGCGGCATGCGCATTGCTGCTGCCATCATCGACAGCAAGATCGACCGTATCGCAATCGGCAGCGCGCTCAGCGTGCGATGGGTGCCGAAAGATGAAACCAACGTGCCGATGTTTGTCGTCGTCTGACCAGCATCGCGACGAGGCAAGCAAACGAGGGAGATGCATCCGTGCCGGAGATTTTTGCGGGCCACCGCGTCATCGACCTCAGCCAGGGCATGGCCGGCGCGCTGGTCACCATGATCCTTGCCGATTTCGGCGCCGAAGTGATCCGGCTGGAGCCGCCCGGCGGCGATCCGATGTGGGAGCATCCCGCCTACCTGCTTTGGCAGCGGGGCAAGAAGAGCGTGGCGATCGATTGGGACAGCGAAGCCGGACGGGCGCAGGCGCGGGCTCTGGCGCAGGGCGCCGACATCTTCATCGAGACCCTGCGCCCCGGCGAAGTCGAACGGCTCGGCCTCGGCTACCCTGCCATGCAGGCAGCCAATCCGGCGCTGATCTACCATTCGCTGGCCCCCTTTGGGCAGACCGGCCCCTGCAAGGACTTCAAACCCTACGACGGCATCGTCAACGCCAGGTCCGGCCGGATGCGCGACCAGGTCGGCTGGCAGAAGCACCGGCCAACGTTTCGCGCGGTGAACGACATTTCCTATCATGCGGCGATGTTCACCCTGCAGGCGCTCGTCGCCGCTTTGCGGGTGCGGCTGGAAACTGGACGCGGGCAGAAGCTTGAAGGCTCGCTGCTGTCCGGGGCGAGCGCGCCGAACAACAACTGGCGGCTGTTCGACGGCCAGGCGATCCCCGAGGACCTCTACCCCGGCGAACTGTCCAGAGAGGCTGTAGCCCGCGGCGAGCTGACTGCCGATCGCCACGAGTCCGATCCCTATACCGCCAATCCCAGCCAGATTTGCCTTGAGACCAGCGACGGTCAATGGATCATGCACTCGCACATCCAGAAGGACCTGTTCGACGCCTGGATCGACGCCATCGGCTTTTCGTGGATCCGCGAGGATCCCCGCTACCAAACCGCCCCGAACATCCCCAACCACGACGACCGTATCGCCCTCAACCTCCTGATCTTCGAACGTTTTCGCGAAAAGACCGCCAGCGAATGGCGCGAAATCTACCGCCAGCGCCCCGATTGCGCCGGCGAGATCATGCAGACCACGCAGGATGCACTTTACCACGAGCAGTTTCGCGCCAATGGCCACGTCGTTGCTCTGGACGATCCGCGCGTCGGCCGCATGGAGCAGCTCGGCCCGTTCGCGAAAATGACCGCGACGCCGGCCCGGATCGGCCGACCCGCCCCGCAGCCCGGCGAGCATACTACCGAAGTGCTGTCAGAAGCCCCGCCCCCCGCGCCCGTGATCGTGCCACGCGGCGGCAATCCGCAGCGTCCGCTCGAAGGCATCACCGTGCTCGAATGCGCCGGCTGGCTGGCCGCGCCATTCGCCGGGGCTTTGCTCGCCGATCTCGGCGCGACGGTGATCAAGGTCGAGCCGCTGCACGGCGACCCCTACCGCCGCATGCCGACCAACGAGAACATGATCCGCGCCTTCCAGGGCAAGCAGAACATCGGCCTCAACCTCAAGAGCAAGGAAGGGCTGACAATCTTCTACGAACTGGTGGAGAAGGCCGACATCGTCATGCACAATTACCGGCCCGGCGTGCCCGAACGGCTGAAGATCGACTACGCGACGCTGCGCCGGATCAAGCCCGACCTCGTCTATGTCTATGCCAGCGCCTATGGCACGCAGGGGCCGGACCGCTTTCGCGCCGCTTTCAACCCGACGATGGGTGCGTTTTCGGGCAATTCGGTGTTCCAGTCGGGCCAGGGGAACAAGCCCAAGGGTGACCAGTCGCCCGACCCGATCGCCGGCAGCGGCGTCGCCACCGGCATGATGCTGGGCCTCGCTGCGCGGCTGCTGACCGGACAGGGCCAGTATATCGAGACCTCGATGATGAACTCGAACGTCTACTGCAATTCGGATGATGCCTTTGCCTACCCCGGCAAGCCCGACCGCCTCGTCCCCGACGGCGCACAATTGGGGCTGGAGGCGACCTATCGGCTTTACGAGACGGCCGACGGCTGGGTCTTCATCGCCGCCCGCTTCGATGCCGAGTTTGCCGCGCTGGCGGCCGCACTCGGGCGCCCCGAACTGGCGAGGGATGAGCGTTTCGCCAACTGGCAGGCGCGCATTGCCAACCGCGCGGCGCTGGCGGCACAGCTGGAACCGGTGTTCCGCATGCGCGGCGCCGATGCCTGGGAAGCCGAGCTTTTGGCGCGGGACATCGGTTGCGTCCGCGCCGACGCGGCCTCGCACGTCCGCTTCCTACACAGCGATCCGCAAGCGAAAGCGATGGGCTTCATGGTCATGACCCAAAGCCCCGAATTCGCCGACAAGGCGCCCCATGGCCGCTACTGGCGCCACGCGCCGGTGGTGAAGTTCTCCGCCACGCCTTGCGAAGCCGGCAAGCCCTATGAAGGCCCGGCGACGCACACGCGTGAAGTGCTCGGCGCGCTCGGTTATGACGAAGCGGCGCTGGCGAATCTGGCCAAGGCCGGGGTTATCGCGCTTGAGGCGAGCGCGATCGAGCCGATCCGGTACTGACGCGCAGAGGGGGAGACGCCGATTTGGACGACATCATTCACGCGCCGATCGGCATGCTGGCGGGCAAGGTCGCGGTCATCACCGGCGCGGGGCAGGGCATGGGCCGCGCCTGCGTCGATGTGTTCGTGCGCGAAGGGGCGCGGGTGCTGGCGGTCGATTTCAGCGGCAAGCAGGACGCCGTGGCGCGCGATCACGGTGGCGCGGTCGTCCCGTTCCACGCCGATGTCAGCCAGGAGGACGAGATCAAGGCGATGTTCGCCGCCGCCATCGCCGCCTTCGGCCGGCTCGACGCCTCGATCCATGTCGCGGGAACCCAGGGCGGGCGCGGCGATAGCCTCGATTTCACGCTGGCAGAATACGAACTGATGACCGCCACCAACCTGCGCGGCGTGATGTTCTGTACCCAGCATGCCGCGAAGGTCATGGTTGGCACCGGCGGCGGTTCGATCGTCAACTTCACTTCGGTGGCCGGCGTCAATGGCGAGCAACTCGCGCCGCTGCCCTACACCGCCGCCAAGGCCGGCGTGCACATGGTCAGCAAGGTCATGGCCATCGATTACGCGAAACAGGGCGTGCGGGTGAACGTCATCGCACCCGGGTTCACCATCACCGAAATGATGGACAGCGCCTCGCCCGAAATCCTCGCGCACATGGGCGCCAAATCCGCCATCGGCCGGCCGGCGCGCGCGCAGGAGCAGGCGGAAGTGGCGGCATTCCTTGCCTCAGACCGCGCCTCCTACGTGACCGGCACGGTGATCCCGGTCGACGGCGGCTGGACCGCCCGGGTCGCCTGATGGCGCTCAGCCATCGTCACCGGGCGTCGGCGTGCCGCTGCCCGGCTGCATGATCTCGAAAACATTGCCATCGGGATCGCGGCAATAGGCGGCGCGCATGCTGCCGCCGTTGAAGGTCTGGAGCCGCCCGTGCAGTCGCACCCCGGCGGCTTGCAGCTTGGCATAGGTCGCCTCGATGTCGTCGACGGTAACGCCGAAATGCGAATAGCCACGATCACTCACCGGGTAATTGCCGTCCTTTGCCTTGCCGGCGGGATTGGCGAATTCGAACAGTTCGAGCCAGAGGTTGCCGCGCGCGATCATGCACATCCGCCCCTGCACATCGGCAATGTCCATGATTTCGGAAAACTGCGGGCCAGCGAAGGGAAACGGTTCGCCGAGCGGTTCGAGCCCGAGCATGTCGCGGTAGAATGCGATCGAGCGGTCGAGGTCGGTGACCGAGATGCCGACGTGATTGAATTTCATTGCGCCTGCTCCACCTGCGCCACGCCCCATTCGCCGGTGAGCCGCGATGGCTTTCCCGGCACCGCCCCGGCCAGCACGATCCGCTGCATCAGCCGTGTCCCGGTATAGTCCGGCACCGCGAAATGCTGCACCGCGCGGTTGTCCCAGAACGCAAGGTCGTGCGGCGCCCACTTCCAGCGCATGGTGAAATCGGGACGTTCGACATGGCGGAACAGGAACGACAGCACCGCCGCACTCTCGCGCGCGGAAAGTTCGACGATGCGGGTGACGAAGGACTCGTTCACATAGAGTGCCTTGCGCCCGGTCTCCGGATGGGTGATCACCACCGGGTGGTTCTGCTCGCGCGCATTTCGGGCTGTATACGCGGCCTCGAAGCGCGCACCGAATTCCCGCATGCGCTCGATCGTCGGCGCCACCGAATGAACGGCGGTCAGCCCGTCGAGCATCGCCTGCATCGGCGGGGTCAGCGCTTCCCAGGCGGCGGTCATGCTCGACCAGCAGGTATCGCCCCCGAATGGCGGCACCTGCACCGCGCGCAGCGCCGTGGCGAGCGGTGGCCGGGCAAGCGAGGTGGTGTCGGCATGCCAGACGGCTGTGGCATGGCGCGTGATGCTGAGGTCGCCTGTCATCACATCCGCTGCCGAATCGTGCTCGGTTCCGGTCGATTCCTCCTTCATCGGCAGCCCGAACCGCGCCATGAACGCCCAATACCGATCCATGTCGATGTCCTGCCCGCGCAGGAAGATCACGCCGTGGTCGAGGATGGCCTGGCGCAGCGCGGCAACAGTCCGCTCGGGCAGGGGTCGTCGCAAATCCGGGCCGGAGACCACCGCGCCGATTGTGCCCGTGATCCTCTCAATGAAGAGGTCGCTGCCCGCCACCATCCTGCTCCCGTTTTCGGTTTGTCGTTTGGCCGGACATGGCCTCCCAAGCCGCCATGGCCGAGTATGGATGGGCCATGCGTTCGAATCCAATTCATTATTGCCCCATCCGTGATGCGGCCGGGGAATTAGAATCCGCGCGCGCCGCTCGCCGGTGCGACCGTCAACTTCGCCCCGGTGTCGGCGAACCGGTCCAATCCGGCGCACAGCGCGATCAGGCGGTCGAGCACATTCTGTGCGAGGGGCGACAATGAGCGGTGCTTGAGCACATAGGCGGTCATGCTGATCTCGACGGTCTCGCCGAGCCAGTCGATCGGCCGATAGGCCAGTATGCCGCTGGCGATTCCCTCGCGCGCCGACATTGGCGACGAGATCCAGATGCCGTCGCTGTCGGCGGTCACTTTCGTCAGCACGTCATAGTCCTCGACCGACAACGCCGGCTGCCGGCTGGGGACGAGGTGCACGATCGCACCGGCGCCATCATCGGTGTCGCTCGCACGCGTCAGCAGCAGGGGGAAGGGCGCCAGATCTTCGGGTGTCAGCCTGGCCTTCGCGGTGATCGGATGGTGTTTGCGCACGACGATCCCGACCGGGAATTTGGCCAGCAGGATGCCGGTATAGGGCACGTTCGCCGGGGCGGTGTGGCCGGTGCAGACGCAAATCTCGGCCTTCTCGTCGACCAGCAGAGGCAGCAGCCGGTTGGGTGCGCCGGTGGTGACATTGGCCGAAAAACCCGGCTTGTCGATCATCTCGGCCATCAGCGGCGCCAGCAGCGTGCGCGCGGCCAGCGGCGCCATGCCCAGCGCGATCCGGCCGCTTTCGCCGCGCGCGGCCATGCTGGCCATGCTGGCCAGTTCGGCCTCGTCGCGTAGCAGCTTCTCGGCATGGCGCAGGAAATCGCGACCCACGACCGTCACCGCCACCATGTTGCGGTTCCGGTCGAACAGCCGCACCCGGTAATCCTGTTCGAGCGACTGGATGCTGCGGGTCAGCGCCGATTGTGTCAGTCCGAGCGATTCCGCGGCCTTGGTGAAATTGAGAAAGCGGGCGAGCGCGACCGCATGGCGCAGCTTGCGGGAGTCCATATGCGCAGCCCTCATTAAAACGTGCGTCAAAATGCATTGGACGGCACGCCATCGCAACCGCGATCTTCGTCGCGGCGGCGGTGCCGGTCCGGCCCGGCACCTGACAGTGAACGGGAACCAGACATGGCGGCAAGAGGACACAAGGATATTTTCGCCAAGGACATTGCATGGGCCGACGGCACCGCGCCCGGGGTCCGCTACGCGCGGTTCCTGCTGGATGGCGCAAATCCCGCCGCATCACCGCTGGTGATCCTGTCGAAGTTCGCACCCGGCGCCGTGATCGAACCGCATACGCATGGCTGCAACTACCTCGAATACATCATCGAAGGCTCGCAGATGGTCGGCAAGGTCGAGTTTGCGGCGGGCGACGTCCGCTGGGCATCCGGGGGCACTGGTTACGGCCCGATCACGGTCGGCCCCGACGGCTGCACCGTGATGATCGTCTTCCAGGAGGCCGCCAAGGCCAACGCCATTCCTCTCGGCAAGGGTGCTGGCCGCACTTCGCGCCCCTGATGCGCGCTTGCCCGCCTGCGTGTCGCCTGAACCGGCCGCGGCACATTCGCTTCGCGCGTGACCGATACGCTATTGTTGCGGCAAGACAGAACTGAACGGAGAGAAGCAATGGCTGAAAGCGGCAAGTTCGCAATGCAGCGCCTGCCACGCTCGATGGTGCATGCCAAGGCGCAGCCAGAGGCGCTTGGCCCGGGCCTCTGGCTCGATCGGATCCAGCCCGGCGGCCGCAACGGCCCCAACGATGAAGTCCGCTCGCTCTGGCCGGGCGGCCGGGTGTGGACCGACATGTTCTGCCTCGGCACGCCAGCGGACCCTTTCATTTTCGCAGTTCCCGATATCCGCCTGCCCGCCAACCAGTACTGGCCCCTTCACTGGCACGATTGCTGGATTGCGGTCATCGTCCTTGAAGGCACCTGCCTGATCGGCGACTGGTGGATGGAGCCGGGCGACGTCATGATCACCGAACCCGGCCTCGAATATGGCCCGCTGGTGATCGGTCCGGATGGCTGCCAGATGTTCGAGGTCTTCGGACAATTGCACTTGTGCGGCGGCGGCTATTCCCCCGAATTCCGCGACCACCCCACCCTGGCCGGCGGCGACCACGCGTTCAAGGAGCGCACCGGCGTCAACCTGCGCAATCATGGCCGCTCAAGCCTTCCATGCGACGGGGTCGAGGGGCTGACCAAGACGCGCCTTGCCGCCGGTTCGCGATGGGATCTCGGCGAAGCGGGCGATCCCGATCGCGGCGTCATGGGCCATACCGTGTTTGCCCCAGGCGAAACGCTGGCCGCGCACCGCTATGGCGATTGGCACGGCCTGTTCGTGCTCAAGGGCGACCTGCGTATCGGTGACCGTGCCGTCGGCGCCAATGCCGTCGTGCTCGCCGAACCCGACGGCGCGCTTCCCGCCATCACCGCCGGCCCGCAGGGCGCCGAAGTGTTCGAGGTCGCCCGCACCGCCGCCGGCTGGGAGCGATTGGCATGAACGTGCTGCTTGCGGCCCTGCTGTTGGCGGCACCTGCGCCGATGGCAATCACGGGCGGCGCGCTCGATCCGGCCTGGCCGGATGCGGATGTCTTTCTCGGCATTCCACCGGAGCCACGCGTGCCGCCCGGCAGAGCCTGCGCGGTGGCGGCACGCTACGTCCGTCTCGTCAACGCCGGCGAATACGCCGCTGTCGCCGCGCTCTACGCCGATGATGCCACTTTCCTCGACCCCATGCGACCGAACCTTCATGGCCGCGCCGAAATCGACGCGTTCTACACCCGCCAGATCGGCGCGATGAAACCACGCATTCGCGCCGTGACCTATTTGGGAAACGCCAGCGAATGCATGGTCGAGCTTGCGCGCGAGGTCATGCTGGACAGCAAGCCGCGCACCGTGCTGGTCTCGGTTGACCATTTCGTGGTCCGCCGGGACGGACGGATCTCTGCGATGGTGGCCTTCGCACGGCCGGTGCGAAACACCCACGACAAGAATTAGATTTTCCAAGTATTTATATAATTTTCTTTCGAGATAGCCTGTCATTTTTAATTTAAAATCGAATGTCTGCATCGGATATGTAGATAAGAATAGGCGTATTACAAAGTCAATACATAAGACTCAATCTCCGATTGCGATTTCGCCCTGCCCGACAAGCGGGCGAGGTGTTTGCCGACAGCGCCTCTCGCGGCGGATGCATGAAGAGGACGCATCAAGACTGCCGCCGCTCCCGCCAGAGCGGACGCCACGCAGGCCGATGGTCTTTACCGCAAAATAGCAAACCGTTGCAGTTCAATCCATTACGCCCATCCGCGCACAGCTCTCCTAAAAAACCACCGTCCGGTTGCCGTTGAGGAACACGCGATCGTCGAGATGGTGGCGCAGCGCGCTGGCAAGGACCCTGCGCTCGATGTCGCGGCCCTTCTGGACGAGGTCCTCGGGGCTGTCGGCATGGCTGATCGCCTCGA